>JAJSZB010000110.1:0-18665 GCA_050613715.1 Streptomyces sp. IBSBF 3018 | reverse complement strand
CCCCCCCCCCCCCCCCCCCCCCCCCCCCCCCCCCCCCCCCCCCCCCGCCGCGTCCGTCACACCCGCCACGTCTGCCGCGCCCGAGCCCTCCGCCACGTCCGGGCCGCCCGCGTTCAGCGCGTCCCGTCCACCAGCAGCGCCCTGTCCCGCGCCGCCATGACCGCCGCGGACAGCCCCTCGATGTCGTAAGCGCCGTGATGGCGGCGGCCGTTGACGAAGAACGTGGGCGTGCCCGACACCCCGCTGAGGTCCGCCGAGTCCACGTCCTGGGCGACCCGCGCCTTGCCCCTGCGCGACTTCAGCGCCTCCTTGAACTCCTCGACGTCCAGGCCCAGTTCGGCGGCGTACCGCAACAGGTCCTTGACCTTCAGCTCGTCCTGGCGGTCCATGAGCATGTCGTGCATCTCCCAGAACCGGCCCTGCGCCGCCGCGGCCTCCGCCGCCTCCGCGGCGAACTGCGCGTGCGGGTGCACATCGGTCAGCGGCAGATGCCGCCACACGTACCGCACGTCCCCGAAGTCGGCGAGCAGCTCGCGCACCACGCTCTCCGCCTGCCCGCAGAACGGGCACTCGAAGTCGCCGTACTCCACCACCGTCACCGGCGCGTCCAGCGGCCCGCGGACGTGGTCGCGCTCGGGGTCCACCGGCTCGGCCAGGTCCACCACCGACTGCGCGGTGCCCAGCAGCGCGCGGGCCCTGCGCGGCTCCGGCAGCCGCTCGGTGACCAGCGCCACCACCGTGGTCACCAGCATCGCCAGCACCACCGCGCTCAGCACGCCGATCTTCGCCTGGTCCAGCTCCCGGCCGTCGAAGGCCAGCGTCGCGATCAGCAGCGACACCGTGAAGCCGATCCCGGCGATGGTGCCGCCGCCCAGCACCGCCGCCCAGCCCACCGGCGGCCGCATCCGGCCGCCGCTGAACCGGGTGGCCAGCGCCGAGGCGCCCACGATGCCCAGCGGCTTGCCGACACCGTAGCCGAGCAGGATGCCCAGCGTGATCGGCGAGGTGAACGCGTCGGCAAGCAGCCCGCCGTCGATGTGGATGCCCGCGTTGGCCAGCGCGAACAGCGGCACGATCACATAGCTGCTCCACGGGTGCCACAGCCGCTGCAGCCGGTCGTTGGGCGACAGCGCGGACGCGATGCCCATCCGCGCCTCCCGCTCCAGGTCCGCGGTCGGCTGCTCGCGGAAGGACCGGAAGAGCCCCGTCGCCCGCTCCAGCGCGTCCCGCGAGGCCGGATACGCGTACGACATCAGCCCCAGCACCAGGCCCACCACCAGCGGGTCCACCCCCGAGTGCACGAACGCCACCCACGCGGCGATCCCCAGCACCGCGTACACCAGCCCGCGGCGCACCCCGAGGGTGCGCACCACGCCGGCCGCCGCCAGGAACCCGATGCCGACCAGCAGCGGCGTCCAGGAGATGTGCTCGCTGTACGCCACGGCGATCACCGCGAGCGCCACGAAGTCGTCGACCACCGCGACCGTCAGGATGAAGGTGTGCAGCCGCGGCGGGAACCGCGAGCCGAGCAGCGCCAGCATGCCCAGCGCGAACGCGGTGTCCGTGGACATCGCGGTGCCCCAGCCGTGCGCGGAGGACCGGCCGGCGTTCACCGCGAGGTACAGCGCGACCGGCACCACCATCCCGCTGACGCCCGCCAGCAGCGGCAGCGGGATGCGCCGGCGGTCGCGCAGCTCGCCCAGGTCGAACTCGCGGCGCGCCTCCAGCCCCACCACCAGGAAGAACAGCGTCATCAGCCCGCTGTTCACCCACTCGTTCAAGGTCAGGTCCACCCCGTGCCCGCCGAGCACCACCGACAGGTGGGTGCGCCACACCGACCGGTAGCCGCCCGGCGACGCGTTCACCCACACCAGCGCGGCCACCGTGGCGGCCAGCAGCACCGCCGCGCTGCCGGTCTCGGTGCGGATGTACGCCCACGCCGACGCGGCGGTCGTGCGCTCCCGCTCGCCGCGCTCCGCCAAGGGCGCCGTCAGGCCCCGGAACATCCCGCCTCCCACCGCTGTCGCCGCCCGCCCTGACGCAAGGCGCCTGCACCTGACCACACCCTGGCACGACCGCCCCCCGCTCGGCACGCCGGACCTGCGCACACCCGCCCGAGGGGCCGTCCGCCGCAGTCTGCCCGAACCGGTGGAACCGGCGGCGGCACGGCGCGCGTATTCGTCAGCGACGGCCGACCACCGGGGAGGGGTTCCCGGTGGGAGGATGGTCACGACCGGAGACGACGAGCAGGACGACGGGACCGACGGGACAAGGGGGGCGGCCGCTGATGGCGCGGGACGAGGCCGTGGTCGGCTGCACCGGGGAACTGCTGATCGGCACCCGGGGCCCGGAGGGGCCCGGCGAGGTGCTGGTCCGCGTCCGGGGCGGCAGCGAGGCGTTCCTCGCATGGTCCGACGAGCCGCTCGCGCGAGGGGCCACCGTGCTGGTGGTGGACTCCCGCGGCTCCCGCCAGGTCGACGTGATCGCCTGGGACGACCCCCTGGAAACCCCGCTGGAGTCCCCGCTCGACTCCCCGGCCGGCTGAGCCCGCGCTACCCGCGCACAGAAGGAGACGAAGGATGTTCGGTTACCGCGTTCCCGCACCCGATGAGGCGATGCTGATCTCGGGCGGTCGACGAGGGCTGGGGGGCGCGCCGTTCCGCGTCGTCACCGGGCACGGCAAGTTCGTGCTGCCGGTGTTCCGCAAGACCCGCTTCCTCACCCTCGCCATGTGCGAGGCGGAGGTGTCCGAGAAGTGCGTGACCCGCCAGGGCATCGCGCTCACGGTCAAGGCGGTCATCGCGTTCAAGGTCGGCAACGACCACGAGAGCATCGTCAACGCCGGGCAGCGGTTCCTGTCCGACCAGGATCAGATGGCCATCCTGACCGGACGGATCTTCGCCGGCCACCTGCGGTCCATCATCGGCTCCATGACGGTCGAGGAGATCGTCACCGAGCGGCAGAAGCTCGCCACCGAAGTGCTGGAGACCTCCAAGTCCGAGATGGCGAAGATCGGCCTGACGGTGGACTCGCTGCAGATCCAGTCCATCGACGACGGCGACACCGGCTACATCGACGCGATGTCCGCGCCGCACAAGGCCGCCATCCAGCGGCAGGCGCAGATCGCCCAGGCGCAGGCCACCCAGGCCTCGGTGGAGGCGCAGCAGGCCGCGGCCCGCAACCAGGCGGAGTACGCCCGGCAGACCGCCATCGTGCAGGCCGAGTACAACGCCGAGGTGGACCGTGCGCAGGCGCAGGCCGCCCAGGCGGGACCGCTCGCCCAGGCCAATGCCCAGCGCGAGGTGCTCGCCGCGCAGACGGAGCTGGCGCTGCGCGCGGCCGAGCTGCGCCAGCAGCAGCTCGTCGCGGAGATCGTCAAGCCGGCCGAGGCCGAGGCCGAGCGCATCCGGGTGCTGGCCGTCGCCGACGCCGAGCGGATGCGCATCCAGGCCGCCGCGGCGGCCTCGCACGACCGCGTCGCGCTGGAGCGGATGCTCATCGACCAGCTGCCGCAGATCGTCAAGGAGGCGTCCGCGGGTCTGGCAGGCGCCAACGTCAACGTGCTCAACGGCGCGGACGGCCTCAGCGAGATCGCCGCGGGCCTGGTCAGCCAGGGCCTGACGATCCTGGACTCGGTGCGCAAGAACCTCAACGGCGAGGACGGCCGCGGCGACGCCACGGGCTCCTCGGCCGCGGTCGCGCTGCGCGGCATCGTCACCGGGGAGCGGCCCGGCGGCGCACGGAACGGCGAGGGGGGCAAGGGCAAGGGCGGCCCCGCGGACGGCCCGATCGACATCGACTGACCCGGTCGGCGCCGGGTCACAGCCGACGCCGAGCCGAGCGCGAGACCGGCGCCGGACCGAGGGCCGCAGCCCGCCGGAGCCGGCGCGGCAGGCCGAGCGGCCCAGGGGTCAGTCCCTGGGCCGCAGGTCCTTCACCCGCTGGATCTTGCCCACCGACCGCTCCAGGCTCTCCGGGTCGACCACCGAGACCTGCGCGCTGACGCCGATGCCGTCCTTGATGCCCCGCGCGATCGCCGCCGCCGCGGCCTCCCGCTCCGCCGCCCCCGCGCCGGCCCTCGCCTCCGCGGCCACCGCCATGTGATCCAGCCGCCCGCGCCGGGTAAGCTCGATCCGGAAGTGCGGCGCCACCCCGGGCGTGCGCAGCACGATCTCCTCGATCTGGCTCGGGAAGACGTTGACCCCGCGCAGGACGATCATGTCGTCGCAGCGTCCGGTGACCTTCTCCATCCGCCGGAAGGCCGGCCGCGCGGTCCCCGGCAGCAGCCGGGTCAGGTCCCGGGTCCGGTAGCGGATCACCGGCAGCGCCTCCTTCGTCAGCGAGGTCAGCACCAGCTCGCCGCCCTCGCCCTGCGCCATCACCTCGTCGGTGACCGGGTCCACCACCTCGGGCAGGAAGTGGTCCTCCCAGACGTGCAGCCCGTCCTTGGTCTCCACGCACTCCTGCGCGACGCCCGGGCCGATCACCTCCGACAGACCATAGATGTCGACGGCGTCGATGCCGAAGCGCTCCTCGATCTCGGCCCGCATGCCCTCGGTCCACGGCTCGGCGCCGAAGATCCCCACCCGCAGCGAGGTCGCCCGCGGATCGGCCCCCTGGCGTTCGAACTCGTCCAGCAGCGTCAGCATGTAGGACGGCGTCACCATGATGATGTCGGGCTCGAAGTCCTGGATGATCCGCACCTGCCGCGCGGTCATGCCGCCGGACGCCGGGATCACCGTGCAGCCCGCCCGCTCCGCGCCGTAGTGCGCGCCGAGCCCGCCGGTGAACAGGCCGTACCCGTAGGCGACATGGACCTTGTCCCCGGGCCGCCCGCCGGCCGCCCTGATCGAACGCGCCACCACGTCCGCCCACATGGACAGGTCCCGCTCGGTGTAGCCCACCACCGTCGGCCGGCCGGTGGTGCCGCTGGAGGCGTGCAGCCGCCGCACCCGCGCCATCGGCACCGCGAACATCCCGTACGGGTACGCCTCACGCAGGTCCGCCTTCGTGGTGAACGGGAAGCGGGCCAGGTCCGCCAGGCTCCGGCAGTCCTCGGGCCGCACCCCGGCCGCGTCGAACTTCCGCCGGTAGACCTCCACATGGTCGTACGCGTGCCGCAACGTGGCCCGCAGCCGCTCCAGTTGCAGTGCCCGCAGCTCGTCGCGGCCCAGCCGCTCCGCATCGTCCAGCAGCTCGTACGGAACGGGTCCGCCCGCCGGGACCCGCGTCGATCCGCCGCCCATGCCGCTCTCCTTCGCGCCGCCGGCCGGTCCCCGAGCCCGACCGAGCGTTCGGTCCGATTCCAGGTCACCACATCAGCCCGTGCCGCCGCTGTCAAGGACGGCGGCGGCCCCCTGCCGGGGCGTCCCGGCCGTCGCCGGTCTCCCGCCCGCCCTCGCCTGCCGCATCCGGCTGGCCGCGCCGGGTAAGCCGGGGTAGGACAGGAAGTGCGAGACCGCGCGCCGTGGGCAGGGGAGCAGGGGACGGACCCCCTGGCCCCCGGAGAAGGGACGGACATCGTGGCACGACCGAAGATCCTCGTGGTGGGCGCCGGATTCGCGGGGGTGGGCTGCGTCAGGCGGCTGGAGCGCAAACTCGCTCCCGACGAGGCCGACCTGTGCCTGGTCACCCCGTTCTCCTACCAGCTCTACCTGCCGCTGCTGCCCCAGGTGGCCTCCGGCATCCTCACCCCGCAGTCCGTGGCGGTGTCGCTGCGGCGCAGCCAGAGGTTCCGCACCCGGATCATCCCCGGCGGCGCGATCGGCGTGGACGCCAAGGCCAAGGTGTGCGTGATCCGCAAGATCACCGGCGAGATCGTGTACGAGCGCTACGACCGCATCGTGCTCGCGCCCGGCAGCATCACCCGCACCTTCGACATCCCCGGCCTCGCGGAGCACGCGCGCGGCATGAAGACCCTCGCCGAGGCCGCGTTCATCCGCGACCACGTCATCTCGCAGCTCGACCTGGCCGACGCCAGCCAGGACGAGGCCGAGCGCGTCTCCCGGCTGCAGTTCGTGGTGGTCGGCGGCGGCTACGCAGGCACCGAGACCGCGGCCTGCCTGCAGCGCCTGACCACCAACGCGATCAAGCGCTACCCGCGGCTGGACCCCGGGCTGATCAAGTGGCACCTGATCGACATCGCGCCCAAGCTGATGCCCGAGCTGGGCGAGAAGCTGGGACGCAGCGCCCAGAAGATCCTCGCCGACCGCGGCGTGGAGATCTCGCTCGGCGTCTCCATCGCCAAGGCCGGGCCGGAGGAGGTCACCTTCACCGACGGCCGCGTGATCCCCACCCGCACACTGATCTGGACCGCGGGCGTCGTGGCCAGCCCCCTCGTCGCCACCCTGGAGGCGGAGACCGTCAAGGGCCGCCTCGCCGTCGGCGCCGACATGGCGGTCCCCGGCGTGGACGGCGTCTTCGCCCTCGGCGACGCGGCCGCCGTGCCCGACCTCGCCAAGGACGAGGACGGCGCCTTCTGCCCGCCGACCGCCCAGCACGCCATGCGGCAGGGCCGCACCGTGGCCGACAACGTGCTCGCCTCCCTGCGCGGCAAGCCGCTGTCGCGCTACGAGCACAAGGACCTCGGCCTGGTCGTCGACCTCGGCGGCAAGGACGCGGTCTCCAAGCCGCTCGGCGTCGAACTGCGCGGTCTGCCCGCCCAGGCGGTCGCCCGCGGCTACCACTGGTCGGCGCTGCGCACCAACGTCGCCAAGACCCGCGTGCTCACCAACTGGCTGCTCAACGCGGTCGCCGGCGACGACTTCGTGCGCACCGGCTTCCTGGCCCGCACGCCGTCCTCGCTGCGCGACTTCGAGTACACCGACGCCTACCTCAGCCCCGAACAGGTCCGCGAGCACACCGCCTCGCTGTCCGCCGCGCGCGCGGACTGAAAGGACCAACCGGCCGGCCCCCGCGCCCGGGCGCTCCCGCCGCCGGCCGCCCGCGGAGGGGCGGCGGCGCGCGTCCGCGCGCGCCCTGGCATGATCGGTGCCGTGGTCGAGCACATCACCGCCGCGTGCGACGGGGCATCCAAGGGCAATCCGGGACCGGCCGGCTGGGGCTGGGTCATCGCCGACGAGCGCGGCGAGCCCGCCAGGTGGGAAGCGGGACCGCTGGGCACCGCCACCAACAACGTCGCCGAACTCACCGCCCTGGAACGGCTGCTGAGCACAGTCGACCCGTCGGCCGTGCTGGAGATCCGGATGGACTCCCAGTACGCGATGAAGGCCGTCACCACCTGGCTGCCCGGCTGGAAGCGCAAGGGCTGGAAGACCGCGGCCGGCAAACCGGTCGCCAACCAGGACCTGGTGGTCCGCATCGACGAACTGCTGGCGGGCCGCACCGTGGAGTTCCGCTACGTGCCCGCGCACCAGGTCGACGGCGACCGGCTCAACGACTTCGCCGACCGCGCCGCCAGCCAGGCCGCGCTCACCCAGCAGCCGGCCGGCAGCGGCCACGGATCGCCGCCGCCCCCCGCGGCCCCGGACGCCGTGCGCAAGTCCGCCCCGGGCCGCGCGGCGCGCTCCGGCGGGTCCGGCGGCGGCACGGGCGGCGCCTCCGCCCGCGGCGCGCAGGGCTCCGGAGCAGGAGGCACGGGCGGCGGGCCGGCGCGCACCCTCAAGGCGAAGTTCCCCGGCCGCTGCCGCTGCGGCCGCCCCTACGCCGCGGGGGAGCCGATCGCCAAGAACGCCGACGGGTGGGGCCACCCCGACTGCCGCTGACCACGGCCGGCGCTGAGCCGGGCTCCCCGGCTCAGCCCGCGTCCACCGCCCCGGCGTCCGGGGCGGGATCGCCGCCGTAGCGCAGCAGCAGCATCGCCGCGTCGTCGTGCAGCGGCCCCCGGGTGTGCCGGATCAGGTCCTCGCGCAGCGCCTCGAGCGCGCCCTGCGGGTCCGCGTCCGACAGCAGCCCGGCCCGGCCGCCCAGCGGGTAGAACGTGCCGCCGGCGTCCCTGGCCTCGGTGACGCCGTCGGTGTACAGCAGCAACTGGTCGCCGGGCCGGAAGTCCACCGCGAACGGCTCGGCCGGACCGCCCTGGGGCACGCCCAGGCCCAGCGGCAGCGCGTAGTCCGGCGGCTCGGGGAAGACGACCTCCCCGTCCGCGCGCACCAGCATCGGCGGCGGGTGCCCGAAGTTGAGCAGCAGCGTGCGGCCCAGCGGACTGACCTCCGCGAGCACCGCGGTCACGAACTTCTCCCCGCTCACCGTGCGGTCCGCGGCGCGCTGCACCCGCTCGCCGACGCCCTCCAGCGTCTTCTCGTCGTGCGCCGCCTCGCGGAACGCGCCGAGCACCACCGCGGCGGTCTCCACCGCCTCCAGGCCCTTGCCCTGCACGTCCCCGATGATCACCCGCACCCCGGCGGGGGAGGCCACCACCTCGTACAGATCCCCGCCGATCCGCGCCTCGGCGACCGCCGAGGTGTACGAGACGGCGGTCCGCAGGTGGCCGGCCTCCAGCGGGACCGGGCGCAGCAGCACGCGCTGCGCCACCTCGGCGATCGACCGGACGTTCGCCAGCTCCGCCTCACGGCGCTGCCGGGTCACGGCCGCGATCATGCCGGCCACGGTCACGCCCACCACCGCGCCCACCGCGGCGAAGCCGCGCCGGTGCTCGAACATCCCGTCCACCACGCCGAGCGCGCACACCACCGCGATGGCGAGCGCGCCGATCACCGCCGTGCGCACCCACGTGCCGACCAGACCTGCGAAGGCAGGGCCCAGCGACACCAGCGGCAGCAGGCCGACGCTCGCCCCCAGCACCCCGTCGACGACGGCGACGACCGCCATCACCGCGTAGGGCAGCACCGTCAGCGGCAGCGGGACCGTCCGGTCCCGCACCACCCCCGGTGCGGCGACCGGGAAGGGACGGCTGCCGCCCCTGCTTCGTCGCAGCACGGTGACCTCTCCTTCCCCCGCCCAGGCAGGACTGCGGCAACCGCTTACTCCGTAACACCTTACGTACCGTCACCGCGGTGCGGCCACCGGTACGTGACATGCCGACGATCGGGTGAATCGGGCGGTGCGCCGGCATGGAATCGGTAGGTTGCTGCCACTTTCATGGATTTCGCAGATTTTCGCGGATTTCACGGACTCGTCATCGACAAGGAGACATATGCGTACCCGTAGTGCTCTCGCCGCGTGCGGCCTGGCCGCCGCCGTGATCGCCGGCGGCGCCGGCACCGCCTCGGCCATCGGCGACGCCCACGGCGCCACCACGGTCAACGGCAACGGCGCGTCCCAGGCGTACGGCAACACCCAGACCGGCGGCACCCAGAGCCCGCAGGTCGGCCTGGTGCAGGGTTCGCTGAACAAGCTGTGCCTCGGCGTGCCGGCCAAGGCGAACGTCGGCTCGCTGGTCGGCCTCGTCCCGATCACCGTCCAGGACGTCAACGTGCTGTCCTCGCCGCAGAACCAGCAGTGCGCCGAGAACTCCACCCAGGCCAAGGGCGACGAGCCGCTCTCGCACATCGCCGACACCATCCCGGTCCTGTCGGGCAACGGCGCGGCCAACCACTGAGCACGGCCCGCCGAGCACGAGGGCGCCCGCTGCCGCGGAACTCCGCGGAGGCGGGCGCCCTCGTCGTGCCGGTCCGGGCCTCAGCCCTTGCCGACCACCGCGAACAGCAGCCACAGGTAGAAGGCGAGCAGGTGGGCCACGGCCACGTAGGTCAGCACCCGCAGCGTCACCCCGCGCTCCTTGCGCCGCTCGGTGCCGTTGGTGGTGGGCCGCACCCGCGGCACCCGCGGCACCCGCGGCACCGGCCGCGCCGCCGCGTCCGGCGCGGCCACGCCTTCGGCCGGCCGCGGTGCGCCGGGCCCCGCGGCTCCGGTGGCCCCCGCCGCCCTCGCCGCCTCTCGTGCGTCGTCGGCATCCGCGGTCGGGGTCGCCGTCCCGTTCGTCGTCATCGCCGCCCTCCTCGTTCCTCTCGTGTGCCCGGTTCCCGTGCGGCCGGGCCGCGCGGGTCCTCGCGCGGGCCGCGGTCGTGTGCGCCCTGCGGGGCGCCGACGCACAGCGCCGACGTCTCGCTCTGCATCAGCGTGTGGACGAACAGCAGGTCGACGCCGCCGGGCCCGGCCGCGGCCAGCCGGTGCGGCACCAGCGAGTCGAAGTGCGCCGAGTCGCCCGGGGCCAGCCGGTGGGTGCGGTCGCCGAGGGACAGCTCCAGCTCGCCCCCGGTGACGTACAGCCACTCCTCGCCCGGGTGCACCCGCACCAGCGCCCGCTGGATGCCGGCCGGCACGTGCACCCGCAGCGCCTGCATCGCCCGCCCGGTGCCGCCGGCCCGCCAGTACGTCCAGCCGCCCGCCGGCACCGCGGCCATCCGGTCGCCGCGCACCACCGGCTCGGGCTCGGAGGCGGTCTCCCCGAGCAGGTCCGAGACCGTGGTCCCGTACAGCCGGGCGAGCCCCAGCAGCACCGGCAGCGAGGGCTGCCGCAGCCCGGACTCCAGCCGGGACAGGTGAGCCGGGGACAGCTCCAGCCGGCGCGCCGCGCCCTCCAGCGTCAGTCCGCTGCTCCGCCGCCGCTCGCGCAGCCGGGGAGCCAGCGCCAGATCGGCACCAGGGGCCGCGGACCCGGCCCGGGCTTCGGCCGGGTCCGGGTCCGTACGGGCCTCCGCCCCCGCGGCGTGGCCCGCGAGGCCGCCTGCTGCGACGTCCCCGGTATCGTGGGCTGCGGCGGTGATTGCGTCCCTGGCGTCCATGAGGTCCATGGAAACAGCGCCTGTGCCTCACGGGCAAACCACTTGCCTCAGAGGCAAAAACCCGGGCGGGGGACGTCCGCGGTCAGCCGTGGGGATACGGACAGCCGCCGGTGGCGCCCGTCGCCGACCCGGCCGGCGCAGCGCCGGCCGACGCCGCGTCCTGCTGCGCGAACCACGTCTGCGTCAGCCGCAGGCGCCGGGCGTCGCGCACCATCCAGGTGCCGAGGACGAGCTGCAGCACACTGCGCCCCAGGTCCTCCCAGCGGTCGCGCAGCCGCATGAAGCCCAGCACGGCGATCCGCCGGTGCCGCGGCAGCACCCGGCCCCGGGCCACCAGCAGGCAGGGGGCCCGGTGCGGGATGGACCGGGTGTGCGAGACCGAGGAGTGCAGGGTGTAGCGCCGCAGCACCTCACGGGTGACCGCCCGCATGACCAGCGGTGCGAGCCGCCAGGCCGGGCACGGCCGGTTCGCCGCGATGCCGAACGGGATGTGGTGCGCGTCGCGCGTCGAGACGCGGTCCCAGCGCCCGGGGTCGAAGACCTCCGGGTTCTCGTGGCCGGAGGCGTGGTACGCCGGGTAGTCGAAGCACAGCACGGTCCCGGCCGGGTACGAGACGCCGCCGCCGAGGTCGATGTCGTCGGTGGTGATGCGGTGCGCGATGCCGAAGAGCGGGAACATCCGCAGCGTCTCGTTCATCACGTTGCCGAGGTCGTGGTCGTCCCCGGGGTGCGCGGCCAGCCGGCGCTGCACGTCCTGCTCGGTCGCCAGCACCAGCAGCAGGTGCGCCATCGCCTCCGACATCTGCACCACGGCCGTGTTGAAGAACGCCCCCTGGAGGTAGTGCGCGCGCTCCAGCGGGCTCTCCAGCTCCGCCGGGAGCGTGTGCGGCAGCTCGCCCGCCGCCAGCCGGCGCAGCAGGTAGCGGGTCAGCCGCCGCCTCTTGGCCATGTGGCGCAGCCGGGTGTTCTTCAGCGAGTCGACGACGTCGGCCGCGTTGCCGGTGATCAGGTCCCGCACCCCGGGCGGGCAGGGCTCGTGGAAGACGAGCTCGTGGAAGAACTCCGCCCACACCGGCATCATCAGGTCCCGCAGCCGCACCAGCGTGACGTCGCCCGGCACCAGCTCGTCCAGCACGGCGGCGGCGCAACGGGTCGCGGCGGCGCTCAGCTGCGCGCTGCTCCCGGCGAGGATCGCGGTGGTGGTGCGGGCGACCGCGTCGTACCGCGGCCCCGGCTCCAGATGCTCCTGGTGCACCTCAGGGCCGGGGGACAGCCAGTACCAGAACAGGTCGGACAGGCCCGCGCCGCGGCTGCGGCCGTTCGCCGCGGGATGCCCGTACAGCTCCTCGAAGCGGTCGGGGCCCACCTGCTCGTTGGGCACGATGACGCCCTCGGGTCCGTTCACCCGGGCGAAGACCTTCACCCGCAGGGCTATGACGGCCCTGGGCAGCCAGTAGGGCGCGGACAGCGTTAGCGCGACCCCCGTCACCGGCCCGAGCGCGCCTCGGGTCCGTCGCGTCACGACTCCTCCTCCCACCGCTGCCGGCCAGGCCCGGGCGCCGGGCCGCGCCGCACCACCTGGTCCCGCGTCACCGCCGAGCAGTCGGCGGCGCCGCACAGCGTGAGCACGTGGGCGGTCTCCTCGCGCAGTTCCTCCAGCACGCGGCGCACCCCGCTCTCGCCCTCGGCGGCCAGCCCCCACAGCGCCGGCCGGCCGATCCCGACCGCGCGGGCGCCCAGCGCCAGCGCGGCCACCGCATCGGCCCCGCCGCGCACCCCGCCGTCGAGCAGCACGGGGATGCGCCCGGCGACGGCGTCGGCGACCGCGGGCAGGGCGTCCACGGTCGCGGGCGCGGCGTCGAGCTGCCGGCCGCCGTGATTGGACACCATCACCGCGGCCAGTCCCTCGTCGGCGGCCCGCCGCGCGTCGGCGGGGTGCAGCACGCCCTTGAGCACCAGCGGCAGCGGCGTGGCGTCGCGCAGCCGCCGCAGATCGTCCCAGGACAGCGCGGGCGACATCGCGATGTCCCGGAGCGCGTCGGGCGGGCCGCCGGGCAGGCCGCGCATGTTCTCCGCCGCCAGCTCGGGCGGCAGGTCGTGGAACCCGTTGCGGTCGTCGCGGGCCCTGCGGCCGAAGACCGGCGAGTCGGCGGTGACGACCAGCGCCGAGCAGCCGGCCCGGCGCGCCCGCTCGGCGAGCGCGTCGGTGACCTCGGCGTCGGGCTGCAGATAGAGCTGGAACCACACCGCGGCGTCCTCGCGCACCGCGCGGGCCGCGCTGGTCACCTCGGCGACCGGGGTGGTCGCCGCCATCGACGTGATCAGCACGGTCCCGGCCGCCGCGGCCGCGCGGGCCGTGGCCTGCTCGGCGTCCGGGTGAGCGAGCCGGTGGAAGGCGGTGGGGGAGAGCAGCACCGGCATCGACAGCTCGGCGCCGAGCAGCCGGACCCGGGTGTCGGCGGGACCGGAGCCGGTCAGCACCCGGGGCAGCAGGGCCAGGCGCTGGAAGGCCCGCTCGTTGTCGGCGAGCGCGGTCTCCTCGCCCGCGCCGCCCTCGAAGAAGTCCCGGTGCACCGGGTCGAGGCGGACGGCCGCCTTCTCCCGCAGCTCCCGCAGCACCCCGGTCACGGAATCCTCGCTTCCGCGCCCGCCGCGAGAGGTCTCACGGCGAGAGCGTCCACGGCATTTCCGCCGGCCCGCGCCGCGAGGGAGTTCCGCCGGCCGTGGCGGTCCTTTGCGGCACCGCCACGGAAGGCGGACACCGGAAAACGAATTCGCGGCGCAAAGCCCGCGGGACCGCTTCGACGGGCCGTGCGCCGGCCTCCGGTCCGCGCACGTAATCCGGTGGGGTCCGGGCCTCCCGGCCCCGTCCCCACCGCCGGACCTTCGACCAGCTGTCCTCCGGACACGCGACCTCCCGGCTCCGAACGGCGTCGCGGCACACCGTAGTTGAGAGTTAAAGAAGGCTTCCAGAAGACGGCGGGGTGATCCACGTCACAACCAATGAACGGGGTCGGTTATTGGTCACTTCCTGTGTGCAACGGAAAAGCGGGCGGAAAAGTGCGGGAACAGCGGGTGGGGCATAGTGACGAAACCGGTGCGCAATCCGGCCGAACCGGCGCGCACGGCGCGGGAGCGGGCCGAGAAGACGAGCCGAGAAGCCGGTGCGGGAACGCCATGGAAGGGCCGGCCGGAGGTCAGGACGGCGGATTGCCCGTCGTGCCCGCGGTGAACGGCGTGACGGTGAACAGCCTGTCGCAGACGGTGATCTCGCCCGGGACGTCCAGCGACGCGGTGTTGCCCGGCGGGTAGATCCGCAGCCGCACCGACGGCGTCTGGCAGGTGCCCTGCTGGTTGGCCGTGTGCACGGTGTCGCTCGCGGAGCCGCCCGGCGCCAGCACCACCTCCTGGTGCGCCCGCTCGTCGCGGGTCGCGGGCACGCCGATCTGCTTGCCGCTGCCGTCCAGCAGCGACAGGCCGGGGTAGCCGTTGACGTGGCAGGAGGTCGAGCCGTGGTTGGTCAGCACCAGATAGCGGTAGAGGTTGCCCGCGCCGGCGTCGCCGCCGCCGAGCGCCGCGGTCAGCTGGGACGTCGCGCACATGGGGGTGGAGCTTTGCGCGGACGGCGTCGCGGTGGTCGCACCGGGGGAGGAGCCCCCGGTGGGCGCGCCGACCGGCGCGGACGGGGCCCCGGAGTCGCTCGGCGCGGCGCTCGGCCGCTGCGCGGTCGGCGTGCCCTGCGACGGCGTGGGCCTGGCCGGCCGCCCGGTCGGCCCCGTCACCGCGGGGGAGGGGGACGTCGTCGTGGCGCTGCTGGCCGGCGGTCCCACCACCTCGTCGTCGCCGCCGTCGGTCAGCGAGCCGACCAGGTACAGCGCGCCGGCGAGCACCGCGACCGCGGCCCCGCCGCCGACCGCCGCCCTGGCCCGGCGCCGCCGCCTGGCCCGGCGCCGGATGCGGTCGAAGGCCCCGGGGGGAGCGGCGAGGAACTCCGGGTCAGGGCGCAGCAGCACCTCGACCGGGTCCGGCCCGCCGCCGTCGAACCGCCCGCTGAGATCCCCGTCCCCGTAACCCTGGTGGAAGCCGTGACCTTCATGGGACCCGTGGCCGCCCGTGGCACCGTGGTCGTCCGCGGGCCCCGGGCTGCCGAAGGCCCCCTCACCGGGGCGGTCCTCGGGCGGCTCGGGGAATCCGGGGGGCTCAGGAAATCCGGTCATGGCGACCCCCGAGTTCGGCGCGCAGCAGTTCGCGGGCCGCGTGCAGATCGGCCTTGACGGTGCCCTCCTTGCGTCCCAGGAGCGCCGCCACCTCCCGGACCGGCAGGTCGGCGTAGTAGTAGAGCAGCGCCGGGTTGCGCAGGCGCTCGGGCAGCGACTGCACGAGCATCCGCACCGAGGGGTCGGTCTGGTCGGGCTGCTGCTTCAACGCTTCCTCCGTGGTGACCCGGCGCATCGCCCGGCGTTCACGCTCCAGTTTGCGCCAGTGGTCGCGGACCAGGTTCGCGGCGGTCACATAGAGGAAGCCGCTGGGCTCCTCGACCTTGGTCCAGCGCGCCCACAGCCGGGTGAACGCCTCCGCGGCGATCTCGTGCGCGGTCCCCTCGTCGTCGACGAGCCGGCGCACCCAGCCGGCCAGCCGCGGGTACAGGGCCGCGAACAGCTCGGAGGCCGCGCGCTCTTGAGACCGGATGACCGCTCTCCTCACTCGTGTCGCTCGTGTCGCCCGTGCCGGACCCGCCGCGGCGGGACCGGCCACGAGAGCCGCCCCGCCGGGGCCCGCCGCCGGGTCCGTGCGCGGTGCGGGGCCCGCCGCCGGGCCCGCGCCCGCCGCCGCGCCGGACGCCCGTACGGCGATCGGCTCGGCGCTCACGACCCGGCGACCAGCGAGGCGTAGACGATCACATTGTCCGGGTAGCCGCCGCCCCCGCTGATCCGGGTCCCGCCGCATGTGATGAGACGCAGCGCGGGGTGGTCGACGTTCCCGTAGACGCGCTGCGTCGGAAAGGCCGACTTGGCGACCGTCTCCACCGAGTCCACCGCGAACACCGCGGTCGAGCCGTCCTTGCGCGTGACCGTCACCCGGTCGCCCTTGCGCATACGGTCCAGATGCAGGAAGACGCCGTCGCCGTACGTGCCCACCGTCACATGGCCGAGGAGCACCGCGGGCCCGGTCTGCCCGGGCGTCGGCGAGCCGTCGTACCAGCCGGCGGGCGCGTGCGCGGCGATCGGCGGCACCTCCACCTCGCCGTCCGGGGTCAGGCCGAGCGGCATCACCGAGGTGTCGACGCCGATCGAGGGGATCCGCAGCCGCGAGGGCTCGGAGCGGGCCATCGGCCGCGCGGGGGCCGACGGATCGGAGCCGGCCGCGGTGGTCGCGCCGCCGTCCCCGGATGCGCCGGACGCCGACGCGCTCACCGAGCCGCCGTCGGAGGGCGCCCGCGCGGGCGCGTTCGACCCGCACGCGCACGCCGCGAGCAGCAGCGCCGTCGCGCCGGCGCCCGCGAACGCGGCGCGCAGGGCGCGCCCGCGCGGCTGCCCGGCCCGGCCAGGCGCACACGCCGGAGCCGGCGCCCCCGAGGGCGTCGGCTCCGGCCGTGCTTCCGGCCGTGCTTCCGGCCGTGCTTCCGGCCGTGCTTCCGGCCGCGGCACGGCCGGAAGCGGTTCCGGCCATCGGGCGACGGGCCCCGCTCCCGGCCGCCCCGTGGCGGCTGGACGCGGTCCCTGCGACAGCGCCCGCGACAGCGCCCGCGGCAGTTCCCGTGACGGTCCCCGCCGAGGGCCCTGCTGACGTTCCTGGGGCAACGAAGTGCTCAACTCCTCGTCCTGGTCTCAGCCCTGTGCCTGCATGCGCGACCTGCGGCGCACCGCGAACGCCACGCCGGCCCCGCCCAGCAGCAGCACCCCGCCGGTCGCCGCGCCGACGACCGTGCCGGTGCCGCTGCCGCCGGACCTCGCGGCCAGGCCCGTGTCGGGCGCGCCGCTGGGCACCACCGGCACCTGCCGCCCGGAGCCCGACGTGCCGGGCGCCGTGGAGGGCGCGGAGGTGGGGGCCGAGGACGGGGCGGCGGTCGGGGCCTGCCCGCCCTCCGGGTTGCCGCCGGTGCCCGCGGCCAGCGGCGTGATCTGGAGCTCGCCGTGGCAGGCGGTGATCTGCCCGGGGATCGTCAGCGAGGCGGTGTTGCCGGGCGGGTACACCTTCACCTGGGCCGAGGTCGGCAGGCAGGTGCCCATGTGGTTGGCGGTGTGGATGGTGTCGCTGGCCGACGCGCCGGGCTTCAGCACCACCGGCGCGTACGTCTCGGAGACGCGCGTGGCGGCCGGCCCGATCTGCCTGCCGCCGGAGTCCAGCAGCGACACCCCCGGGAAGCCGGTGAGGTGGCACGTCGCCGAGCCGTGGTTGGTCAGCACGAGGTAGCGGTAGAGGTTGCCCGCGCCGGCGTCCGAGCCGCCGAGCCTCGCGGTCAGCTGCGAGGTCGCGCACATCGGCGTGGCCCCCGCGTCCCTGGCCGGCGAGGCCGCCGTGGCCGCCGTCGCCGGCACGGCGGTGAGAACGGCGACGGCCGCTGCCGCGGCGCCCGCGGCGAGTGAGCGCTTGTGCATGTCCTGCTCCCTGTCTCGTCTCCCGTTGCTCCCGCGGCCGTTCGGCGCCGTCAGCGGACGCCGGCGGAGCGGGAATCGCGAACAGAGACGAGGCGGCCGGACCCCCGGTTGTAAAGAATCGTCAAAGTCCGTCGGCCACGGCGGCCGCCCGTCCGGCCCGCCGCGGCGTCCGGACGACCGCCCGGGGCGCCGCAGGCCGACGGTCCGTCACCCGCCGCTGTGAAACGGTGACATCACGGATGCATCACGGAACGAAAACTCATAAGTAAGGTGCGACGCCGCGAGGCATTGCGGTCAATCACCGCGATTGTCCCTCATGTCCCCGCCCCGATAGGAGATCCGGCCATACGTCGCCCACGGCGGCGGCTTTGGTGTAGCGTCTCCGGCCAAAGGAGCGCGTCCCACGGGGGAAGGCCCTTTGACCGGTTTACCGCGGGACGCCGCGCCATTCCTCAGCGAATGCATTCGTGTTCCCCGCCCGGAGCGAAACCTGGATACGTCCCTTTTGCGTCCAGCCGCGCCGGGAGCAAGGAGTCCAGACATGGTCAAGGCCGTGGTGCACGGCCTGCGGGGGCGCCGCCCGACCGCCCTCGCCGCACTCGCCGCCTGCTGCGCGCTGCTGCTCGTCCTGCTCGCGCTCTGCCTGGTCAGCGCCGCGCCGGCGCACGCCGCCGACGTGACGCCCGCGCCCATACCGGGCTCGCCGCTCGACGCCTACGACAAACAGCTCCCGTACGACGTGGGCGCCCACAAGATCGCCCGGCTCGCCGCGTTGATCGCCTATGCCCTGATGGTCGCCACCGTCGTACTCGGCGTCCTGCTGCGGATGAGATTCCTGCAACATGCAGTCAACCGGGCCACGTTCTACGGCGCCCACATGGTGCTCGCGCTCTCCGCCATGATCTTCGGCGGTATTCACGGTCTCACCTTTCTCTACCAGCCCGTGTGGCACATCGGAGTCGTGCAGTTCGTCGTTCCGTTCAGCGGCGGACTGCAACGCGTACCGGTCGGATTCGGCATTCTCGGCACCGAACTCGCCATAGCGGTGGCCTGCGCGGTCTGGCTCCAGCGCCGCCTGGGGTACCACCGCTGGCTGCGCTTCCACCAGTTCGCCTACATCGCGTTCGGGCTGATCTGGCTGCACGTCTTCCTCGTCCACCCCGAGCCGCGCCATCTGAACGTGGTCGCGGTCGGCGTCGCCGCCGGCGCGCTCACCGTGCTGGTGGTCTTCCTGATCCGCGCCCTGCCGTCCCGCTCGCGGCTGAGACAGCGGCCCTTCTCCGAGCGGCCGGGAGCCGCCGGATGACCCACCCGCCAGCGTCGCCGCCCACGTCCGCCGTCCCCCGGACGCGGCCAGCCC
>JAJSZB010000010.1:53398-65401 GCA_050613715.1 Streptomyces sp. IBSBF 3018 | reverse complement strand
AAGTGTGAGCGCGGCCAGGGCCGCAGAGGCGGCGGTGAGGGTGATGAGCGCGCGCCTGCCGGCAGAGGTGATGCGGGCGGACGCGGCGTGCGGGGGAACGGTACGGGAGGACACGGTCGGCAACTTTCCAGGTGAGGGCACGGTCATGAACGGGGAGCGGGGAACGGGGATGGTGAGCGCCTCGCGCCCGGGCCGGCGCGACGGCCGCGTACCGCCGGCCGGTGCGAGGGTCGCGTACCGCCGGCACCCGTGAGGACACGACGGCCGGCGCGGGGAAAAACGATCAGCGCAGCGCCGCGGCGATCGCGTCGGACAGGGCGGTGGCCGGCCGCCCGATCAGGCGGCTGAGGTCGCCGGAGTCGGTGTACAGGTCGCCGCGGCTCATACCGAGGTCGGCGTCGGTGAGGACGTGCGCGAGTCCGGCGGGCAGGCCGGCCCCGATCAGTGCCTCGGTGAGCCGGTCGGCCGGCAGATCGGTGTACGCGATCCGCTCCCCGGTGGCCGCCGAGACCGCCTCGGCCAGCTCGGCCAGCGTGAACGCCTCGTCCGCGCCCAGTTCGTACACCGCGCCCGCATGGCCCTCGGTGGTCAGCACGACCGCGGCGGCCTCCGCGTAGTCGGCGCGCGACGCGGCGCTGATCCTGCCCCCGCCNAGTTCGTACACCGCGCCCGCATGGCCCTCGGTGGTCAGCACGACCGCGGCGGCCTCCGCGTAGTCGGCGCGCGACGCGGCGCTGATCCTGCCCCCGCCCGCGGCGCCGATCACCGTCTTGTGCCGGCGGAACAGGGGCAGTTGCGCGGTGTAGTTCTCCAGATACCAGCTGTTGCGCAGCAGCGTGCTGGGGACCCCGCGTTCGCGCAAATACTCCTCGGTGGCGCGGTGGGTTCGGGCCAGGATGCTGGTCGCCGTGTCGGCCCGCGTCATGCTCGTGTACGCCACCAGCGACACGCCTGCCGCCAGCGCCGCGTCGATGGCCCGGCGGTGGTGGGCCGAGCGCTCGTCCACGGTGGTGGTGGACACCAGCAGCAGCCGGTCCGCGCCCTCGAACGCCGCCGCGAGGCTGTCCGGTTCGGCGAAGTCCGCCCGGCGGACCACGACGCCGCGGTCGCCGAGGTCCTTGACGCGTGCGGTCTCCCGTCCGGTCGCGACGATGTCCGCGGCCGGGACTCCGCGCCGCAGCAGCGCCTCGACGGTGAGCCGGCCCAGTTGGCCGGTGGCTCCGGTGACGACGATGGACATGGGATCGCCCCTTCCTGCCGCGAACTCTCCTCGCGGCGTGACGAACCCAGGGTGACCTGCTCGCTCTCCATCGGTAAGTAGCCACTTGTTGGTAAGGTGACCACCTGCGGGAAAGTATCGAGGTGAGTGGAATGGCGACCGCCGAGGATGTGACCGAGCCCATGGCGTCATGGGACCCGTACACGCGCGGCTGTCCCTCGCGCGACCTGCTCGACCAGATCGGCAGCAAGTGGGCGGTGCTCGTGCTGGGCGAACTCGGCAAGCACGGGGCCTGTCGGTTCACCCAGCTGCGGCAGCGGCTGGCCGGAGTGAGCGAGAAGATGCTCACCCAGACGCTGCGCATGCTCGAACGCGACGGACTGGTCCGGCGGACGGTGTTCCCCGAGGTGCCGCCCCACGTCGAGTACGACCTGACCCCCCTCGGCCAGACCCTGCGCGGACCCCTGCGCGTGCTCACCGAGTGGTCGGTGGAGCACGTCGGCGAAGTCCTCGCCGCCCGCGAGGAGTACGACGTCCGCGCCGAGGGCGCCGCCTGAGCCACTGGGGCCCGAGCCCTGGAGCCTGAGCGCTGCGGCCCGAGCCCTGGGGCCCGAACCCGGGGCCCGAGCCCTGCGCTCGGGCGGATCAGCGCAGGCCGGCGAAGAGGTCGTTCTCGGGTACGGGCGCGCCGGTGGTGTCGCGGACCCGTACGAAGGTCTCGACGCCCATCAGCTCGCCGAACCTCTCCTTGCCCATCTTGAGGAAGAAGATGTTCTCGCCCTGGCTGGCGTGCGCGGCCAGCGCGTCGAACTTCTGGCCGCTGAACGCGGTGGCGTCCACCCACGTGGTGATCTCGTCGTCGGGAAGCCCGATCTCGGCCATCGCGGCGGCCTCCGCGGAGTCCGGTTCCGGCATCTCCGCGCCGAACTCGCGCATGACCTCGCCGAACCGCCGCATCATCGAGCGCGGCGCCGTGGTCCAGTACACCTTCGGCGTCAGCGGGATCAGCTCAAGCGCCGCCATGGTGACGCGGTGGGCCTGGATGTGGTCGGGGTGGCCGTAGAAGCCGTTCTCGTCGTAGGTGACGACGACGTCGGGGCTGTACTGGCGCATGAGCGCCGCGAGCCGGGCGGCGGCCTCCTCGACCGGGGTCCGCCAGAAGGCCCCGGGGGCGTCGTTGGTCGGCCAGCCCATCATCCCCGAGTCGGCGTAGCCCAGCATCTCCAGATCGCTGATCCCGAGGACGTCGCGGCTGGCCTGGAGTTCCTGACGGCGCATCAGGGCGACTGCCGCCGCGTCGTGCCCGGGATCGCCCGGCTTGACGCCCTCCGGTCCGTCACCGCAGCCACCGTCGGTACACGTCACGAGCACCGTGCGGATGCCCTCCGCCGCGTACCGCGCGAGGACTCCGCCGGTTCCCGTGGCCTCGTCGTCGGGGTGGGCGTGCACGGCCATGAGCGTCAGGGGTCGGTCGGTCATGAAACTGTCCTCCTGCAGAAGTAGGTCGCCCTTCGAAGTGTGCCGGACGTAGCGCGGTGCGGGTGCGGGTGCGGGTGCGGGGACCGGTGCCGGTCCGGACACCGGCACCGGTTCCGCCCGGCGGCGCGGGCGGCGCGGGCGGCGTGGACCGCCGGGTCAGGAGGGGAGGCGGTGCAGGGCCGCCGTGGCGATGCCCGCGACGTAGGCCGGGTCGTCCGTGGGCTGACCGGTGAGCTCCACGACGGCGACCCGGGTGCCGCTGCGGAGGACCGTGACGCCGCCGGTCACGGCGCCGTCGCCGCTGTAGGACGGGTACCAGGCGGCCGGTACCGCCGTCGGCGGTGAGGGTGTGGGCCGCGCCGTAGTGCCAGTGGCCGGCCGGCTCGTCCTGGCAGTCCCGCACCAGCGCGTCGAGCCGCTTCTCGTAGGCGCTCGCCGAGGCGCCGCCGACGGCGTCCGCGGCCGACTCGACCAGCAGGCCCTCGGTGTCGAAGGTCCAGGTCACCGACGCGTACGCGGTGGCCCGGCCCTTGGTCAGGTCCCGCATCGTCTCCTCGCCCGAGCACGCCGAGAGCCCCTGGCGCCCGGCCAGTTCCACGGTCGCGCCGACCGGTCCGAGGCCCTGCTGGAAGAAGTCCCCGCTCTGGACGAGGGCGGCGGAGCCGAGCCCCGGCGCGGCGACCGCGGCCACGGCCCGGCTGGACGACGCGGAGACGGCGGCGACCCAGTTCCTCGGGATGATCTCCAACTACGTCTTCTGGCCGCGGATGCTGCTCGCCCACTGGGAGCCCGACGACCGCGCCGTCGCCGACGCGGTCGACCAGGCGGTGCTGACCATGCTCGCGCGCTACGCCGCGCCGGGGACCCCCGCCGCCTGAGCCGCCGCGCGGGCCTGTCAACCGTTCGGTGAGCGGGCGGGTGAAGGGGAAACGCCGCGCGCGAAAGTTCGCCTGTTCGGCTGCGCGGCGCAACCCTCCGGCCCGGTCTGCGGTTCCGCAGGCCCCCGGACGACCTGCGCGTTCGGGGCGTGCCCGCGCCGCGCCGCCCCTCGAAGGCCACGGGCGCGCGCCCGGCGCACGCTCCGCCGTCCGGATGCCCGCGGGCCCGATCCCGGACCGTGGGGCGGACGCGGCGTGCCAGAGTGTGGCCCGCACAAACTGATCGATTTGTTCAAATTATGACGTCATGCCGGACAACTCCGGCAACAAGGTCGACACGGTCGCCTTTTGGCGTCGCCTTCTGCACGGAGACATCAGGGGAGCGCAGATGGATGTGACGGCTGTGATCGTGGCCGCCTCGCGGGCCGTCGAGACCGGCGGCGAGCATCCGCTGTTCGAGGACGCCCTCGCCGCGGAGTTCGTCCGCGCCGCGGGCATGTCCGAGGTCTTCCCGGTCAGCCACGCGCAGATCGAACTGCGCGACAACGCCGAGAGCCTGCGGGCGCTCGTCCGCGTCACCGCGTTGCGCACCCGGTTCCTGGACGACTACTTCGCCGAGTGCTCGCTGAAGCAGGCGGTGATCCTGGCGGCGGGGCTGGACACCCGGGCGTTCCGGCTCGCATGGCCCGCGGGGTGCACCGTGTTCGAGATCGACCACGGCCCGGTGCTCGACTTCAAGCAGACCGTGCTCGACGACGCCGACGCGCGCGCGAGGTGCGACCGCCGCGCGGTGCCGGTCGACCTGCGGACGGACTGGGGCGGCGCGCTCGTCCGCGCCGGGTTCGATCCGGAGCAGCCCACGGCGTGGCTGGCCGAGGGACTGCTGCCGTTCCTGCCGCCGGCCGCCGAGGAGCGTCTGCTCGACCGGGCGCACGAACTGTCGGCGCCCGGCAGCACGCTCGCGGTATGGGCGACGGCGCAGGACATCCGCGGCGCCGACGAGAGCGTACGTTCCACGATCACCGACTTCGGAATCGACATCAACGGGATCACGAACACCGAACCACGCCGCGACGCCCGGGCCCACCTGGCGTCGCTCGGCTGGACGGTGACCGACTCCACCGTGGACGAACTGGGTGAACGCTACGGCCGTCCGCAGCGAACGCACCCGGTCACCTTCTTCACCGCGAAACTGGCCTGAGGCCGGCGCGGGCGAACCGGCGAGGATGGACAGGGAACCATGGAGATGCCGAACATCGGCCGGCTGCTGACGAACGCGGCGCGGGCCCACTCGACTTCCACACTCCACTACCGCTCCGAAACGGGCCTGCGGCGCAGCGGCTACCCGGAACTGCTGGACGAGGCCCTCCGCGTGCTGACGGGTCTGCGCCGGCACGGTCTGCGCCCGAACGACAACGTCCTGCTGCTCCTGGACGAGGCCGAGGCGTTCCTCCCGACCTTCTGGGCGTGCGTGCTCGGCGGCTTCGTCCCGTGCCCGCTGCCGCCGAGCACCAAGGACGCCGACCGGGACCAGCACCGGCACATGCACGAACTCCTGGGCCGGCCCCTGCTCGTGACCGGTGAGCGGTTCCCCCTGCCGGACGTCCGGGTCGCCGCGTTCGAGGAGTTGCTGCGCCACGAGCCGGCGACCGACACGTACGACGCCGGCCCGGACGACGTCGCCGTCCTGATGCCGACGTCCGGATCGACCGGCCGGCCCAAGGCGGTGATGCTCACCCACGGCAACCTCACCGCGTCGATGGCCGCCAAGAACGGGTTCCACCGGTTGACGCCCGCGGACGTCACGCTCAACTGGATCGGCTTCGACCACGTCGCCGCGCTCCTGGAATGCCACCTGCTGCCCGTTTTCGCCGGGGCCTCACAGGTGCACGTGACGCCGTCGGCGATCCTCGACGACCCGCTCGACTTCCTGCAACTGATCGCCCGGCACCGGGTGACCGTCACCTTCACCCCCAACTTCCTGCTCGGCCTGCTCAATTCGGACCGGTACCGGCTCCCCGCGGACGTGGACCTCTCCAGCCTGCGGCACATCGTCAGCGGTGGCGAAGCCGTGCCCTGCGCGACCGGCGCCGCGTTCCTGGAGAAGTTCGGGCTGCCCCGCGGCCTGCTGTGGCCCGCCTTCGGCATGACCGAGACCTGCGCCGGAAGCGTCTACTCGCTCGACTTCCCCGACGCGGACCGGGGACGGGAGTTCGCCGCGGTGGGCCGCCCGGTGGCGAACCTGGACATGCGGATCTCCGACGCGGGCGAACTGCAGTTCCGTGGGCCCATGATCACGCCGGGCTACTACCGGAACGAGGAGGCCACGCGCGCGGCGTTCACGGACGACGGGTGGTTCCGCACCGGCGACATCGGTCGCATCGACGACGGGCGCCTCACACTGATCGGCCGGGACAAGGACAGCATCATCGTCAACGGCGTCAACTACTACAGCCACGACATCGAGACGGCGCTGCACCAACTCGACGGCGTCGCGCCGTCGCACGTCGCCGCGTTCCCGACCAGGCCGCCGGGCGGCGACACGGAGCAGCTCGTCATCGCCTTCCACCCGACCACCGACGACGACCGGGCGCTGTTCAGCGTGCTGACCGCCGTCCGCAGCACCGTCGTCATGCACTGGGCGTTCCGGCCCGCGCTCGTCCTCCCCCTGCCCCGCGAGGAGTTCGTCAAGAACAGCCTCGGGAAGATCTCCCGGTCGACGCTGCGCGCCAAGCTGGAGGCCGGCGGGTTCGCCGACGCCGTCGCGCGCGCCGCGGACCTGGTGCGGCGCCACCAGGGCGAGTACGCCCCGCCGCGCACGCCGACCGAGGAGGCCCTCGTCGAGATCTACGCCGACCTGTTCGACATGAAGCCCGACGAGATCAGCGCCACCGCCGACTTCTTCGACCTCGGCGGCACATCGCTCGACCTGCTCCGGCTGCGCCGCGCCGTCAGCACGCGTCTCGACGGGCCGGACGTCGAGACCAGCACCCTGCTGGCCGCGCCCACCGTCCGCGCACTCGCCGACAGCATCACCGCCGGAGCACGGGGCTACGACCCCGTGGTGCCCATGCGCGACGACGGCGACAAGGCGCCGTTCTTCTGCGTGCACCCCGGCGCGGGTGACGTGCTCGCGCTCCTGGACCTCAGCCGGTACTTCGCCGGCGACCGGCCCTTCTACGCGCTGCGCGCCCGGGGGTTCGACGAGGGCGAGGAGCCGTTCGCGACCCACGCCGACATGATCGCCGCGTACACCGCGGCGATCCAGGCCCGGCAGCCGCACGGCCCGTACGCGCTCGCCGGCTACTCGTCCGGCAGCATCGTCGCCTTCGCCATCGCGCAGGAACTGCGATCCCGCGGCGAACGCGTGGCGTTCTTCGGTTCCATCGACTTCCCCCCGCTGCTGCGCCCCCTCCTGACCGGCCTCGACTTCCCCGTGACGATCTCGGTGCTGGCCCTCTTCCTCGGCCTGATCACGCCGGAGCAGTCACGGAAGCTGCCCACCACGCTGCGCGGCCTGCCGGCCCAGGAACAGCTCGCCGAGGTGATCGGCGCGGCGTCGCAGCGGCGACTGCGGGAACTGGACATGGACCTGGAGAAGTTCACGAACTGGATGACGCTCGCCGAGAGCCTGAAGGCGGTCCGGGCCGAATACGATCCGAGCGGGACCCTTCCGGAGATCACCGTCTTCCACGGCGCCGAGCCCCCGCCGCTCCCGATGTTCGACGACGTGCCCGCCGACGAGGCCAAGGTGCTGTGGCTCGAACTCCTGCACGGCTGGGACAAGTTCGCCGACCGGCCCGTCCGGTACGTTCAGGTCCCCGGCGAACACCACATGCTCACCACCCGACCGCACGTGGTCACGCTGCAGGCCCGGATGCGCCGGGAGATCGACCGCTGCATGGGCGACGCCTCCCCGGCATGAGGCCGGGCCGGACCAGCCGGCGCTGGTAGGCCGACGTCACGAATGGACGGTCTTCCAGAAGGCGCACCGGTGTTCCGCGTCGCGGTCGGTCCGGCCGGTCGTGGTGGTCGCGAGTGACTGCACCCAACCGTCGCTCGTGAAGGGCATCCAGCGGGGTTGTCCGCCGCTGTTGGGGTTCCCGGTGGCGGCGAACCGCGTCCAGTAGCTGATCATGGTCCTGGAGAGCTGTCGCTGGGCGGGCGTCTGCGGGCCGGGGAGCTGCTCGTCGTCGAACAGGTACTGCAGTTCGGCTCCGTGGAACGCGCCGGTGGGGAAGTCGGGCTCGGGCAGGGTGCTGAACCACGGTGCCGTCTCGTCCGCGAACTCGTAGGCGTAGACCGGAGTGTGCGCGGCGAGTGCGCGGTCCCGGTCCTGGGCGGTGCATCCCCAGGCCCAGTCGGTCACGACCGCGGACAGCGCCTCGCCTGCGGAGTGGAACGCGGAGACCGGATAGCGGGCCAGAACGCGCTGCAGGTCGGCCGGGCCGAACAAGGCGGCGAGCTGCTCACGGTAGCTGTCGGGAGTGGTGACCTTTTTGGTGGCGACCTCGATCGCCGCGGTGAACAGGCGGTGTTCGTCCCGAGTGGTCCCCTGCACGACCGGGACACGGTTGAACCGGCCGGTGGCGAAGGCGCGTTCCGGGCTGAGGGGCAGGAAACCCCCGCCGACGGTGGGACCCGAACCCACGCCGACGTCGGACCACTTGGCCAGTTCGCCGGCGGGCTTGGCGCGCAGGCAGGCTGCCGCGGTCACCGGGTCGGTGCAGCCGACCTCGGCCGCCACTTCGAGACCGTTCTTCTCACGGTCGGCGCGGGGCAGCGGGAACCACGTCGGAGGCCCCGGCGACCACTTCTCACCGGTGCACTGCGCGCTCTGCACGATCGCCCGCTGGAACAGCCCCGCCGAGGTCGGCGCGGCGAGTTGGGCGCAGACGCTGGTTCCCCCCGCGGACTCGCCGAAGATCGTGACGTTGCCGGGGTCACCGCCGAACGCCGCGGCGTTGCGCCGCACCCAGCGCAGTGCGGCCTGCTGGTCTTCGAGACCGAAGTTCCCGGACAGGTTCCGGGCCCTGCCGTGGTCGAGCGCCGGGTGGGCCAGGAACCCGAAGATCCCGAGCCGGTAGTTCGGGCTGACCACGATCACATCGCCCTCGGCGGCCAGCCGTTGCGCGCCGTACAGGCTGGCGGCGCCGCTGATGAACCCGTTGCCGTGGATCCACACCATCACCGGCAGTCTGCGTTTCCCGGCGGCGCGCGGCGTGGTGACGTTGAGGAACAGGCAGTCCTCCGTCGCGCTGGGCTCGTCGATCAGCCCGGCGGCCTGGGCGCAGCGGTTGCCGGGCTTGGTGGCGTCTCGCACGCCCCGCCACGGCTCGGCCCGTTGCGGCGAAGCCCAGCGCAGGTCGCCCACCGGCGGGGCGGCGTACGGAATCCCCTGGAACACCCTGGCGGTCGAGTCGATCCTGCCGCGGACGGCGCCGGCGTCGGTCCGCACCACGGTGTCGGCGGCGGGGCTTCTGCCGCCGCGGTCCGGTGACAGCGCGTCGGCCGTCCCCCCGCCGTCGGTCGAGCACGAGAGCAGCGCCGCGGTCAGAAGCGCCACCGCACTGCCGATACCGCCGAGCCGTAGGGCGCGCCGGCCCGGC
Source organism: Streptomyces sp. IBSBF 3018 (assembly GCA_050613715.1). GTDB lineage: Bacteria > Actinomycetota > Actinomycetes > Streptomycetales > Streptomycetaceae > Actinacidiphila. The sequence goes on along the minus strand of JAJSZB010000010.1, from coordinate 56,216 downwards.
GCGTGGGTTCGATGCTGCGGTTCCATGTCGTGCTCCCCCTGGCGATCATCATTAGTGTGTGGGTCACACGAACTTAAGTGTGACCCACACACGAAGTCAAGGTAGAGTCGGCCGGGCCGGGATCGCCGGGTCGGCCGGACCGGGACACCCGGTCGAGCGGAGGAGGTCACCGGATGCCGAGCGCGCAGGACTCCGAGCTGCCGCCGGGACTGGCCTTGGCGTGGGGCCTCCCGGCGAAGACGACCAAGCTCGGGCGGAAGCCGTCGCAAAGCATCGAGCAGATCGTCGGCGCGGCCGTCGAACTGGCCGACGCGGACGGGTTCGGTGCCCTGTCGATGCCCAAGATCGCCCAGCGGCTCGGGCTGACCGCCAACGCGATGTACCGGTATGTGAGGTCCCGGGACGAGCTGCTGGTCCTGGTCGCCGAGGCCGGCTGGGGTGCGGCGCCGGACCTGGCGTCCGGGACGGGGGACTGGCGGGCTGCGGCGAACAGGTGGACGCGGGCGATGATCGACCGGTGCGAGATCCACCCCTGGCTGTGCGATCTGCCCGTCCGCGGGGCCCCGGTGACGCCGAACCTGCTGGACTGGGCAGAGGCGATCCTGAAAGCGCTGACCGGCGCGGGGCTGACCCCCGCCGAGTCCTTGAGGTGCGCGTTCGTGCTGGACGGCTATGCGCGGCAGATCGGCGGCATGCGTCGCGACCTGCGGTACAGCACCGCGACTCCGACGCAGTCGGACACCGTGACCGGGTTCCTCCTGCCCCGGCTGCGCGAACGCGGCCACTCGGTCCTGGCGTCCATGATGGACGGCAACGCCTACGCCGACGACGTCGCCGACGACGACGTGACCTCCGGGCTCGACCTGATCCTGGACGGGATCGGCGTACTGGTCGCGGCAAAGCGCGTCGCGGAGCCTCCCGCTCAGGGTCGTCGAGCAGCCGGCGCATGAGCGCCTCGGTCACCGCGCGCTCTCCGTCCCGCCACTGCGGCGGCCGCGCGGACGAAGGCGGCCAGGGCTGGGGAGGTGGCGTGCTCGGGCCAGGCGAGGACGAGCGTGGTGGGCTCGGCGTCATCGACGGGGACAGCGACCAGGTCGTCGCGGAGCTGGTCGCGGATGGAGGAGGGGAGGACGGCGACCATGCGGCGCAGGGCGATGAGGTGGAGAAGCTGCGCAAGGTCGTGGACCTCGGGTCCGGCTGAGCCGCCCTCGGACGTGTCCGGCCAGCGCGGCAGGGGCTCCCCGGCGAGGTCGTTCAGGCGGACCCGGGTACGTCCCGCGAGGCGATGCGAAGCCGGCAGCACGAGAAGCTGGGTCTCGGTCAGGAGGTCCTGGGTGTCCAGGCCGGTGAGGTCGTGGCGGGGGCGGTGAAGCAGGGCGGCGTCGGCACGACCCTCCCGCAGGAGGGTCTCACGCTCGCCGAAGCTGCACATCAGCTCGACCGGCAGCGCGCCCGGCTCAGCCTGATAGGCGTCGAGGATCGCGGGCAGCAGGCCGCCGTCGCCGCCCGGTTTGATGGCCAGGACCAGATGCGGGTCGGCGCGGCCGGCCCGCCGGGTGCGGTGCTCCGCGGCCGACGCGGCGTCGAGCACCGTACGGCTCTCGCGGAGCAGGACGGTCCCCGCCTCGGTCAGTGCGACCCGGCGACTGCCACGTTCCAACAGGGCGACGCCCAGCCGCCGTTCGAGCTGCTGGATGGCGCGGGAGAGCGGCGGTTGGGTCATCCCCAGCCGAGCGGCCGCCCGACCGAAGTGCAGTTCTTCGGCGACAGCGGTGAAGTAGACGAGCTCGCGGACCTCCAGTCTTTCCATACCCGCACGGTATCGCTGCGTACCTGATCGGTGTTGGAACCCCCGGCCGCCCCCGTGGTGGGCTGAACACATGACAGAAACCACGACCGCCCTGGTCACCGGCGCCAACAAGGGCATCGGGCGCGAGGTCGCGGCGCAGCTCGCCGCGCTCGGCACGAACATCCTGCTGGCCTCGCGCGACCCGCACCGCGGTGCGGCAGCCGCAGCCGAACTGGGCCCGCGGGTGCACCCGGTCACCCTGGACGTCACCGACCGCGCGAGCGTCCTGTCCGCCGCCCGCTGGATCGAGGAGCGCTTCGGCCGGCTGGACATCTTGGTCAACAACGCCGGCATCTCCGGCGACCTCGCCGCCCAGAGCCCTGACAGCGCCGAACTGTCCGCCGTACGGGAGGTGTTCGAGACCAACGTGTTCGGCGTGATCAGCGTGACCACCGCGATGCTGCCGCTGCTCGCCCGCTCCCCCGCCGCCCGGATCGTCAACGTCAGCAGTGGACTGGGCTCCATCGCCCGGATGACCGATCCCGAGGACTACTTCACCACCCGGCCCCCGCTGGCCGCGTACGTCCCGTCCAAGACCGCGCTCAACTCGCTGACCGTGCAGTACGCCAAGGAACTGCGCAGCCGCGACATCCTGGTCAACGCCGCCGATCCGGGGCCGTGTGCGACCGACTTCACCACCGCGTTCCCCGGCCTCACGCGCACCGCGGCCGACGGCGCGGCCGTGGTCGTCCGGCTCGCCACGCTGCCCGATGACGGGCCGACCGGCGGCTTCTTCGACGAGCACGGTCCGGTTCCCTGGTGAGCTGCCCGGCAGTTCAGCCACGATCTGCGGGCCGGCAGAAAGCCCGGGGCGAGCTTGGCCGGGTTCCAGGGCGGGCTTGGCCGGGTTCCGGGGCGAGTTTGGCCGGGTTCCGGGGCGAGTTTGGCCGGGTTCCAGAGCGAGCTCGGCCGGGGGGGGGGGCCGCCGGGGGGCGCCCCCGCCCCCCCCCCCACCCCGCCCCCCCCCCC
>JAJSZB010000010.1:0-53388 GCA_050613715.1 Streptomyces sp. IBSBF 3018 | reverse complement strand
GGGGTTGGGGGGGTTTTTTGGGGGGGTTGTGGGGGGGGGGGGGGGGGGGTGCGGGGGGGGGGGCGCGCGGGCGGGCACCCCGGCTCATGCCGGCGCGCGACGCCCGCGCACGACGGCGATCAGGGGGCCGACGGCCATCAGCACGCCCAGGACGGCGTAGCCGTGGGTGAGGGTCGTGGAGGAGGCGACCACCGCGACGAGCAAGGGGCCGCCGGCGTCGCCGAGTTCACGGCCGAGTTCGGCGGCGCCCATGGTCTGGCCGAGGCGGGCGGCGGGGGCGGCCGCGGCCAGGGCAGCGAATCCGAGCGGGGTGATCAGGCCCGTGCCGACGCCGATCAGCGCCGCGCCGAGGATCACGCCGGCCGGGCCCGGCAGCGTCGCGCCGCCCAGCCCGGCCGCGGTGATCGCCAGCCCCGCCGTGATGCCGGTACGGGTGGTGAGGCTGCCGTGGTCCAGGGCTCGTCCGGCCCGGGGCTGGACCACCGCCGCGCAGGCCGCCAGCACGGACACGGCAGCGCCCGTGGCCACCGTGCCCAGCCCGGCGGCCCGGCCCGACACCGGCAGGAAACCCACTCCGACGGACAGGGCCGCGGTCGCCGCGGCCAGCGCCGCGGTCGGGGCGAGGAAGGCCGGATCGGCCAGTCGCCGGGCCAGGTCCACCACCGTCTGCCGGGTCTTGGGCAGCGGCGGCACCGCGGGTACGGCGAGCGCCGCCCACACGGCGACGGCCGCCCCCAGCCCGGCCAGAACCACGAACAGCAGGCGCAGACCCCCGCCCCACACCAGCACCCCGCCCAGCAGCGGGCCCAGCGTGTAGCCGACCGACTTGTAGAAGCCGTAGCTGCCGAAGGCACGCCCCCGCCCGGCCGCCGGATTGAGCCGGGCCACCAGCGCCGACGCGGACGGCGAGAACGCCGACGCCGCCGCACCTTGGCCCAGGCGCGCCGCCCACAGCCAGCCCGGACTGTCGGCGACGGCGTACGCGGCCGACGCGGCGGCGAACGCGACGAGGCCGCCCACCAGCACCGGACGCGCGCCGATCCGGTCGGCCAACGTCCCGAACACCGGCTTGAGCAGCACCTCGGCGCCGTCGTAGAGGGCCAGCAGCCCGCCGAGCACCAGCAGCGAGGCGACCGTACCCTCGCCGTGGGCCCCGAGGTTGGCCGCAATCCCGTGCGCACCGAACGCGGTGGTGAACCCGGCGGCGTACAGCGGCCACACCTGCCGCCCGGGCGGGACCTTCCCGGCCACCCTCGACGGCGGCTCGGTGCGCTCCGGCTCCGCGGCGCTCACAGCCGCACCGCCGGCGCCGCCCAGGCGCTGTGCTCCCGGCGCCTCCGCTTCGAGGCCGCCGGATCGCCGCAGCCTTCCCGGCCGTCCGCACCGGCCGCCGCCTGCGCGCAGCAACGCCCACCGCAAGCGCGGCGAACGGCGCCCGGGCTGCCGCCGTCAGCACCGGCTACCGGCACGGACATGCACTCACACGAACCACACCTGCCGCCCAGCTCCATCCACGCGACTGTAATCCCCTGCAATCCCCCTTGATCTCGACACCATGGAGTAACCCGCTCCGGAGCGACTCCGGGGCCGCGGCCGCTCTCCGGTGGCTCGACCGCGGCGGCCGTAAACCCTGTCAGCGAGGCGGGTGACGCGGCAGCTCCTGGAAGAGGTGGAGCGGCACCGGCCCTCGGTGAAGGACATGTGGCACGTCGCCGAACGGAAGCATCGACTGTCCAGACCGGACCGCCCCAGACCCGCCGCCCGGCACTTCGGGCGGCGTCGAACAGGACGGTCGGATCGAAGGGGGACAGGAAGACGACGTCCGCCCAGCAGCAGTCCAACGGTATGACGCGTTCACGCAGGCGATGCTCACGGCCGGCGTACTTGGCGTAGTGGCGCACGTGAAGGTCCGGTTCCAACGGGTCAGGGCGGTGTCCGCGGGCGGACGAGGCTGGGCGGAGCTGAACGAGACCAGAAGTGAGACCAGAAGTGGGACCGGCGCCGGACCGTGCTGCCCTCGCTCCGGGGGCTCAGCGGCGGGTGGAGAAGGTGACGATGGGGCCGTCCTCCGTGGTCAGGAGGTCGCCCGGCTCACCCCTGTCGGCCGGGACGGCCGGCGGCAGGAGAATCCGGCGCGGCCCGCGTCCGGCTCAGGGCCGGAACGTCTGGGGCAGCCGCCCTGCTTCCCAGAGCTGGTCGAGGCGGACGAACAGGGTCTCCAGGTCGCCCAGGAGGTCCGTCCGGGCCTTTTCCGGGAGCTGGAGCAGGGGATCGTCGAAATCCGGCCCCGCGTCGGGCCCTGTCCACCCCTTGTGCCGCCGGCAGGACGCGCACCACATGTACGTGATCCGCACGGTGCGGTAGGGGCCCGTGCGGCGGTGCACGTACGTCCGCACCGCGCGCGCGCCGCAGGCGGGGCACCGGCGTTCGGTCGGCTCGTCGGTGAACTTCGGCCCGGACAGCAGCTGCTGTACCTGCTCCGCGTCGAACTCGCGCACCGATCGCCTTTCGGTCACCCGGTCCTGGACTTGAACACCCCCAGCATACGTTGGCCGTACTCCTCGGCCGCGTCCTCGGTACCGCCCCAGATGTGGCTCGGGGCGACGGTCTCCCCCCAGAGCGGCTTGGAGTTCAGCGACAACCGGAACTGCTCGTGGTGGTAGATCTCGTGGAAGACCGTGGCGACGCCCTCGTCCATGCTGCGCAGACCGATGTCCGAGATCTGGATCAGGGGAAGACCGCGGGGGCCCAGCTCCGGGAGGCCCGCGACGGAATGCGGACTGTTGCCGAAGGCCAGTCCCGTCGGGGTGTGGATCTCCGGCACGTGCACGATGTCGTAGCGGCTCACCGACATGTCCGCCCGGCCCAGGGCCATCCGCAGCTGCCGGATGCTGATCGGCGCGCCGAGCTGGCCGCCGGGAAGGCCCTGGGACGGGCCGCGGAAGACGTTGATGATCGAGGAGCACGGGGACAGGCCGAGCGGGTCGGCCAGCACGGTGGGGTTGACCACGTCGGCGTAGTCGTCCGGGCCGGGAGCCAGACCGAGGGGGTCGGGGCTGAGGTAGCGACCCGTCTCCGGGTCGAAGTAGCGGTGGTAGTTGTAGTCGAGCCCGGTCTCGTCGTCGCGGTACCGACCGGGACTGCGCAGCGGGCAGTCGACGCCGTCCTCCGGCGCGGCCTCCGGCACGTCCGGCGCGGCCTCCGGTGCCCAGGGCGTGCCACCGCGCCGCCAGACGATGCCACCGTCCGGCCCCACCATGTCGGTCGGCGCTCCGGCGAGATCGTTGACGATGGCCAGGAACAGGCGGTCGACGTCGTCCTGCGACAGGCCCGCTCGCTTCGACACGTCCGCCGCGCCGCGCCTGCGGTGCACCTGGGCGACCGGCCGGGCTCCCGCACCCAGCAGGTACTCCCAGGTGATCGCCGCGTCGCCGGAGCCGTTCTCCCCGGCCGGCACGCGGACCTGCTCCGCGAGGACCTCCCCGTCCCACACGAACCGGATCGTGTCCGCCGTGGTGCCGTCGGACCGGACCAGGCGCTTGGACGTGCGACGCCCCAGAGCGTCATAGGCGTACTCGGCGACCCTGCCGTCAGGGCCTGTCACCGATCGGAGCCGGTCCTCCGCGTCCCACCGGAACCGCCAGCGCAGCCGGCCGCCGGACAGCAGCACCCGGGTCTTGGCGGTCACCCGGCCCTGCTCGTCGTAGGTGTAGTGGACGCGCCCGGAACGCACCACCCGGGACCCCTCCACCGTGACGGCGGCCGGCTGTTCGCCGCGCGGACCTCCGTCCACCCCGGTGATCCGGCCGACGGGGTCCAACGTGAACCGGTGGGTGCCACCCGGCCGTTCGACGATCTCCGTCGGATAGCCGTCGGGCCGGTAGGCGAATCGGCGTTCCTGGAGCGTGCGCCCGTGGGACGCGCTGATGATGTCCTGCGCGCTCAGGCGCCCGGCCGGATCCCAGTCCTGCCGCAACCGGGCCGTCTCCCCCAGACGCCGGACGATCTCACGGCCGTTGTCGTCGTAGGCGAAGTCGAGGGCGCCGCCCGGCATGGTCAGGCCCGTCGGCCGGTGCTCGTCGTCGTAGGTCCACACGCTCTCCACGCCGGTCGGGGTCAGCCGTGCGATGCGGCGGCCCATGGCGTCGTAACGGCTCGTCACCGTCGCGCCGTTGCAGCTTTCGGCGACGAGGCGGCCGCCGGCGTCGTACCCGAACTCCACGATCCCTTCGGAGTTCTCCGCTCGCAGCATCCGTCCCGTGGAGGAGTACGCGAACGTCGAGGTGCCGTCCGGCGTCACCATCTCGGTGACCCGGCCGCCCGAGTCGCGCCGGTAGTGGACGGCCTGCCCCGCGGCGTCGAAGCGGTCGGTGAGCTGCCGGGCCGCGTCATAACGGAACGCGCGCACCCGCCCGTTGAAGTCCGTCTCGCCGATCAGATTGCCCACGGCGTCGTAGGTGTAGGACCAGGCCAGATCCTGGTCGTTGCGGACCTCGATCAGCCGCAACTCGGTGTCGTACGTGTACCGCAACCGCGATCCGTCGGGCGCCGTGCGCTCGGCCGGCAGGTTGAAGTGCGTCATCGCGAAGCGGTGCACGCCGCCCGCGGGGTCGTGGTACGCGACGACTTCGCCCTCGGCGTCGTACTCCCAGCGCTCCGTGGAACCGTCCGGGCGATCCCGCCACAGCGGCCGGCCCTCGGCGGACCAGCCGGTCCTGATCGCCTGTCCCGTGCGGTCGGTGGCCTCCACCACCCTGCCGAAAGCGTCGCGCACATAGGTCGACTCCCTGCCCCGGGCATCGACGACCGACACCGGCAGGCCGGCCGCGTCGGTCCGCACCGTGCGCGTCGCGCCGAGAGGATCCGTCACCGCGGTCAGCCCTCCGCGCTCGTCGTACGCGTAGGCCGTGGTGGCACCGGCCGCGTCCGTCGTCGCCAGAAGGTTGCCGTGGGAGTCGAACCGCTGGCTGACCTGGGCGCCGTCCGGGTCGGTCGCCGAGACGGGGAAGCCGCTGCCGTCGTAGACGATGGCGGCCGTGGAGCCATCGGGATAAATGATCTCCGTACAGCGCCCGTTGCCGTCGTAGACGCGGCGAGTGGTGCGTCCCAGCGCGTCGGTACGGCTCAGCAGCCGGTCGTGCCGGTCCCAGGACGACGTGGTCGTGTGGCCGAAATGATCGGTCTGCCGCAGCAGTTGGCGCGCGTCGTTGAACTCGTAGGTCGTGGTGGCGCCGAGGGAGTCGGTGGCCACGGTGGTGTTCGTGTCGGCGTCGTACGCGTAGGTGTACGCGAGGATGCCGGCGCTGCCGCCGGTTCGGATGCAGCGGCCCTGGTCGTCGTACGTGTAGGCGTACGCCGTCCCCACGCGGTCCTGCCAGCGGGTGATCCTGCCGGCCGGGTCGTAGGAGAAGGTCAGCGGCACCCCGGAGGAGTCGGTGACCGCCGTGAGGTGGCCGTCTGTGTACGAGTAGGAGAGGATGCGCGGGCGGTCGTCGGCGGAGGCCAGGTGCAGGGCGGTGATCCGGTCGTCGTCCGTGGTGACGGCGATGCGGTAGCCGCCCGAGTGGACGACCTCCGTGGGCCGTCCGGCCGGGTCGTGGATGACGTCGACGCGGTTCACGTGCCGGTCGGTGATCGCCGCGAGGGGCAGCCCGGCGGAGGGCCGGCCGGGGACGGGCCGGAAGTGGAGCACCAGACCCGTTTCTGGTTGCGCCACGGTCATGGGGCCGGCAGCGGTGCCGTCCCAGGTCAGCGGCCACCTTGGGCCCTCGACCGGCAGGACCGGGGTGTCCGGCTGGGGTATCGGGTAGTAGAGGGTCATGCCGTCGGCGGTCGGGAACCGCACCCCCTGATCGTCGACCAGCAGCCGCTGGTCGAGGGTGGAGGCCCAGGACGGGCCGAACCAGCCGCCGTGGCGGAAGCCGGTGCGGTGGTGCCGTTCCAGGACCAGCGGCAGGATGCCCGGGAGGTGCACGTCGGTGGCCGACATGACCATCTCGCCGGTGGCCATGTCGATGGGGTCACCCGAGGTGAAGAGGCTCTTGATCGTGCGGCCGGCGTCCCGTATCGCGCCGGCGCCTTTGCGGATGCTGTTGGCGACGCGTTCGAGGGCTTCGCCGGACTTGAGGAGGGTGGGGAGTTCGCGGGCCATTTTGAGCAGGCCGCCGGCGGTGGTGAGGCCCTTGAACATGGGGATGCAGTCGAGGGCCGCGAAGAGCACGTCCCACAAACTCGCCTTGCCCTGCAAGTACTTCATGACGGTGTCGGCGAGGACGATGACGGCGGCTGCGAGGACGAGCCAGGCGAGTGGGCCGCCGATGATCATGACGACGATGCCGAGGACCGCGACGATGACCTTGCAGGCGGCGACGATGTCGTCCCAGTGGTCGGCGACCCAGTCGACCGCCTTCTCCCACCAGTGCTTGTTGTGGATACCGGCGTCGGAGGCTTCGTGCAGGGCGTGTTCGGCGGTNGGTCGGCGACCCAGTCGACCGCCTTCTCCCACCAGTGCTTGTTGTGGATACCGGCGTCGGAGGCTTCGTGCAGGGCGTGTTCGGCGGTCGATGCGGCGCGGTCGCGCACTCCTGCGGCCTGGGCGGCAAGTTCTTTCGCGGCGTCGAGGCGGGCTTGGGCGTCGTGGACGGCGGTTGACGCGGTGGTGTGGGCGTTGGTGGCGGCGGTGGCATTGCGGGCGGCGTCGCGGACGTCCTGCTCCGACGGCGGAGGCACCCCCGGCTTGGGGTCGTCCTGATACTGCTGGGACTTGTCCTGCGCCCGCTTCACCCACGCGTCGGCATTGCTCAGCTGGGACTTGGCGGCGTCCAGGTCGGCGCGGGCCTGCCGGCCCTGTGCCAGGGCCCGGTCGGCGTCGGCCTGCGCGGTCTCCAGTTGCGGCCAGTAGCCGTCCAGAGCGCCCGACGCGAGGCGGTAGGAGCGCTCCAGTTTGTCGAGTTCGCCGGGCAGGTCGCCGAACTGATCCCGGTAGGCATCCCCCGACAGGCCCGCCCAGGACTGGATGACCGTGTCGCCGCCCAGGCCGCGCACGGATCTGAGTGCGGTGGCCACGTCNCTGATCCCGGTAGGCATCCCCCGACAGGCCCGCCCAGGACTGGATGACCGTGTCGCCGCCCAGGCCGCGCACGGATCTGAGTGCGGTGGCCACGTCGTCGGCGAACGCCCCCAGCTTGCGGGCGAGTTCCTTGACCTCGTACGGATCACCCGGCACCGGATCACGGTCCAGATCCAGCACGTCCCAGTCCGTCGGCCGCCCCATGACCGCCGCCTCCCCCGAGTCGATCCCAGCCGGTCCCGGCCATCCTCACAGACGGCGCCGAACGCAGAAAGATCGCCGGACCCCTGAGAAGCCTTCCGGAACGTATCGCGTCCATCACGCACAGTCTGAGACGGCGGATCTCCGGACGCCGGTTCCGCCAGGCTGCCGCGATGACCGGCCTCACCCGCGCCCCCAGGCGGGCCCACACAACCTCGTAGGGGCCCCCCCCCCCCCGGGGGGGGCCCCCCCCCCCCCCCCCGCGGGGCGGGGGGGGGGTGGTCTATTGAAAAACAGGGCGGGNTGCGGAGGATACGAGATTCGAACTCGTGAGGGGTTGCCCCCAACACGCTTTCCAACGGGTCACGGGGTTGTGCGTCACGAGCCAGAGCCGGTCTGACCTGCGGGGAACCAGGTGGTGGTCCGGGTTCCGAACGGCGTTGGACGGAGCTGAACGAGATCAGGACTGAGACCAGCCCCGCCCTCACGCGGCGTGGGGGATGAAGGCGACAGAGGAAGCGTCGCCGTCAAGGGCGATGTTGAGTGACGCGTCGAGTGCGCCGGCGAGCCGGGCGAGCAGGGGGAGGGTGGGGACGGTGCCGCCGAGTTCGAGCTTGGACACCTGGGGCTGTGTCATGCGGGCTCGTCTGGCGAGCTCGGTCTGGGAGATGCCCAGTTCGGTCCGGCGGTCGTACACGGCTTGCCCGAGATCGAAGGCCATGCGGATCTCCATGCGCGTCGCTTCCACTTCGGGAGGTTCGGTATAGCCTTCCGCGGCCTTCCGCTCGCGGGCGAGCTTCCACCGGGCGTGGTTCACGGGCCTTCTCCTTTCGTGACGTCGCAATTCGCGTAACCCGTCACCCAGGTGCCGCGCGTACGGCTCGGAAAGATCGGAAAGAGTCGTCGGTGCGTCGAGCAGACGTTCAGCCGCATGCTCGGCTACGAGATGGTCGCGATCGGACAGGGTGTCCAGCCAGCGCCGGACTTCCGGTTCGATCTCGATCTCCCAGCCATTGTGCATATAGCCGACTGATAGATAGTCAAAGGTATAAGCAAGTGGGAACGAGCGGCCGGCCGAGACGTCGGCCGACATCGAGCGGACGCCGGCCGGCGAAGCTGCAAGCGAGGGGAGGGTGACTACTCCGCCCACAGCCACGCGTCGAGGGCGGCGAAGTCCGCAGCGGTGAGGCCGCGGTGGCTGTCGACGGAGGGCTCCGGCCAGGTGCAGGGGGAAATGCGGCAGAGCCAGGAGTGGCGCGCCGCACTGTCCGGGTGGGCGGGGAGAGGTCCCGCCTGACGCCTCCAGAACGTGCACGACAAGGCTCTCCGTCGTGGGGATACCGGTGCCGACGAGGAGGTACGGGACTGTGCCGTGGGGCCCTTTGCGCACGATCTCCACGTGGGGGAACTGCGCCAAGGCGGCAGAGCGGTGCGCCGACAGACTCTCGCGCCAATGTCGTTGCTCACCCGTACGGTTGGATAGGCGGTCGCAGCGTGCGGTCGCTCATTCACCAGGGGGGCTTATTACATTGAGTATGCGCAGAACCGCGGGAGGGGTGGTGATCGCCACGATCGCCGCCTCGATGACCCTGCTGGCCGGCCCGACTCCGGCGCATGCTGAGGCTGCGGCCAGCATCGTGCTCCCGGTGAACTCACACTGGCAGACCCTTGCCGACAGCCAGCACGTGTACGTCAGTGCACCTGGCGACGACGCCGTGGTCGCCACTGACCACGAGGGCCATGTGCTCAAGAAGATCGAAGGGCTCGATGGCGCCCGCGGCATGACCCTGTCCTGGGACGACGCGACCCTTTACGTGGCCCTGCCCGAAGCCGACGCGATCGCCGCCATCGACACCACCACGCTGACGGAGAGCCGCCGCTTCGCCACGGGGGAGGGTACCGAGCCGGAAAACCTGGCCGTCGCGGGTGGCAAGCTCTGGTTCTCCTACCAGGCCACCGTCTTCGACGCAGGCATCGGTTCGGTCAGCGTCGGGGAAGCGGACCCGGTAGTCGACCTGGACCGCGACCCGCAGTACTACGGCAAGCCGCGGCTCGCCTCATCGCCGGTCGCGCCCGATCGCCTCGTGGCCGCGGACAGTCAAGGCGCTCTGGGAATGCGGGTGTACGACGTGGGATCGGGCACCGCCCAGCAGGTCGCGTACACCGATGAGGTCGGAAATGTCGCCGATCTGGCCGTCAGTCCGGACGGACAGAGCGTCGTGACCGCGCAGGGGTCCAACTACGCTCACCAGCAGTGGCGCATGTCGGATCTGACCGAGACCGCCACGTACGACACGGGTCCTTACCCCAACTCCCTCGCCTTCGCCCCTGACGGCACGCTTGCCGCGGGCATCGTGGCCGGCGGGGACTGGGACGTCTACCTGTACAAGCCGGGCTCGACCACCGCGATCCGCAAGATCGCTCTGTCCTGGCCGAGCATGGACTTGCTGGCGCGTGGCCTGGCCTGGGCCCCGGACAGCAACCGCCTCTTCGCCACGCGCTTCCCGTACTCAGGCGAGGTGATCCTCGACGTCATCACCGATGTCCACAAGGCATCCAGCGACATCACACTTCAGGCGCCGACGTCCAGTCAGGTCGGGCAGCGCCTGACCGTGCAGGGAACTCTCGGCTCCCAACTGCCCTTCCCGCCGCACGGACTGGTCACGGTCTCCCACGTCGGTGAGCAGATCGCAACCTCGCGGGTGAAGCGCGATGGCAGCTTCGCGTTCACCGTTCGCCCGACCCTGACCGGCTGGTACGAGTACTCCGTCAGCTATGCGGGTGACGCCGACCACGTCGCGGGAACCGCTTCCGTCAGCGTCGAGATTGTCAACTGACCGTCACCATCGTCCCGACCGTCGCCGACAGCCACCTCAAGGGTAAGCGCAGAGCTCCTGGCGGCCGGCAAGGGCAGGATCGGCCGGCAACTGACGGCCCCGGCCGGTCCGGGCAACAACAACTTGCTCACGACGTAGGTCCCCGCGCTCAGCGGCGGGGACCTACGTCTGCCCAGGTGGGCGATGTGGGGCATGCTGCACGTCTACGTCTACGTCTACGTCTACGTGACCGCATCCGGCGAGGGCGCGGAGGCACGGTACCCGGGCCTGGCGGCACACAACGACTTATGTGCATCAGCGTGATGGCGGGGCTGAACCGGCCCGACACCACCGGAAGTGCCTTCCGCTCTGATCGTCCTTCACCCGGCAACCCGCCGGCCCAGGTTCCGCCCCCGCCCGCCGTCCACCCCCGCTCCCGCGGCTGGTTCGGCGCTTGCGGATCGGTAGGACGCATCGTCAGAAAATAGTTGCGGCACGGATGCACCGTGGGGCCGTGTCCAACGTCTCTGGGGGGAGCGGCACTTCCGCATGCCGCCCCACTGACCTATGGAGCATTTATGAGTACCGACACCAGCAGTATCCGCCGGGCCTCGGCGGCGGTGGTCACGACCGCCGCCCTCGTCGCGGCCGGCGCGCTCGCCGCCCCGGCGGCGCAAGCCGCGGCCCCGCACGCGGCGCCCGCCGCCGCGCAGTCCGCCCCGGCCACGGCCGCCAGAGTCACCGCCGCCGACGTCACGGCTGCCAAGGCCGCCGCGGCCACCACCCTCAAGGCGCCGTCGATCGCCGCCAAGGGCGGCTACGTCATGAACAACGGCACTGGCGCCACGCTCTACACCAAGGCCGCTGACACCCGCCGCTCCACCGGCTCGACCACCAAGATCATGACCGCCCGGGTGGTCCTGGCCACCAAGAACCTGAATTTGAACGCGAAGGTGACGGTGCAGAAGGCGTACAGCGACTACATCGTCGCCAAGGGCGCGTCCTCCGCGCACCTGATCGTCGGCGACAAGCTCACCGTCCGGCAGTTGCTCTACGGCCTGATGCTGCCGTCCGGCTGCGACGCTGCCTACGCGCTCGCCGACAAGTTCGGCACCGGCTCCACCCGCGCCGCGCGCGTCAAGTCCTTCATCGGCAAGATGAACTCCACCGCCAAGTCGCTCGGCTTGAAGAACACGCACTTCGACTCGTTCGACGGCATAGGCAGCGGCAGCAACTACTCGACACCGCGCGACCTCACCAAGCTCGCCAGCAACGCGATGAAGAACAGCACCTTCCGCGCGGTCGTGAAGACCAAGTCGACCAAGCAGAAGGTCACTACCAAGTCCGGCGGCTACCGCTACATGTCGTGGACGAACACCAACCCCCTGCTGGGCGCCTACTCCGGCACCATCGGCGTGAAGACCGGCTCGGGTCCCGAGGCCGGCTACTGCCTGGTCTTCGCCGCCACCCGTGGCAACAAGACTGTCATCGGCACGGTGCTCGCCTCCACGTCGGTGAACGCGCGCACCTCGGACGCCAAGAAGCTGATGGACTACGCCTTCAAGAAGTGACCTGAGCTGACGTCGTGTCAGTTCGTGGGGGGGCCTCCCCCGGCGGGCGGAGCCTGTCGGGGGACGGACCCCGTCGTGTACGTTGGCCGCTGGTGTGCCGGGAAATCTGGTCGGCGAGGACAGGAGAACGCCCTCCGCCGACAGGAGCTGGTGCCCGGCGTTGTCGACGGCCTCGGGAACAAGCGCCGGAATAGCCGACTGGCAGGTGTGGATCGCCGGCGCGGTCTTCGTTGGGACATACACCCGATCGTCAAGACGGTGACGTTGCCGTAGCCGGCCGCCTGGAGGACCCGGTCGCGCGGGCCGTGACGTCGGGGTCGATGTCCATGGTGACCACGTGGCCCTCCGCGCCGACCATTTCGGCGAGGTACGCGGCGTTGGGCCCGCCGGAACCGACCTCCAGGACGGTCATCCCCGGCTGGATCTGGGCCTGTTCGATCTGCATGGCCTGCACCCGCGGGGCCGAGACCGAGCTGATGTCCACGCCGGTCGCGTCCGTCTTGGTCACCGCGGCGAACTCCGCGTCGTATGCCTTGGCCAAGTCCAGGTCCGGGGTAGCCAGATGCCGTGGAACGGCACGGAAGGCCGCGATGACGCGCGGGTCGCGTGCGGCGTCCAGCTCGATGAGGCTGCGCACCATGGCGTCGCGCAACTGCTCTGCGGTGGGGTCGCTTTGGCCCGGCTCGGTCGTCGTCATGACGAGGAGTCCTTTGTGCGGTGGGGTACTCCTCGGGTGTGCCCGCTTCCATGCGTCCTTTCAGCTTGGGGAGGGTGAGGTCGGGGGCGATCTTCCCGCCGGGGTGGTAGATCTGCTCACCGTCGCTGTTGAGGTCGCCGGGGCGGCCGACGGAGTAGCCGAGGAGGTCACCGGACGGTCCGCGGCGCGGTTTGACCATGAAGTCGTCGGCTTCGAGGTAGGCGAGGAGTTCTTCGGCGGTTGCGGCGTGGGGGATCGCGGCGCGGATGCGGTCCGGGAGCCAGGCGCGGCTGGTCTGTTCCCAGCCGAGGCAGGCGGCCTTGTGCAGCTCGGCCTGGCTGGGCGCGCGGGTGGCGGTGCGGTCGCCCCTGTTCAGCCGGCGCAGACCGTAATCCCTCTCGATCTCACGGCACTCGTCGCCGACCCGGATGGCGCGGACGGGGCAGTGCCAGACGTGGTCGGTGACCGGTTTCCCGAACTCACCGTTGCGAAGGGCGATGCGCGACGGGCGCGTCGAGGTGAACGCCCTATGAGCCTGATAGAAGCTCACCGGCTGCGGCTGCTCATGCCCACCTGCGGCCGTTCGCGGTCTGGCGAGCTGGGGTGCGCGGGGAGCTGCCGTCTCTCACCGCAGGAGGTGCGCGGGTGATGGGATTCGAACGTGAGCCGGCGGAGGTGCGAATCCCGCGGGCCGCGCTGGACGCCTTCGCCGCGGCGATGAGCGTGCAGACGGTGGCGATGCGGACCTGGCCCGACGGCATCGAGTGGATGTACCCCGTCGGGACATGGGAGCAGCCGCATCTGGAGGTGGCTCTCATGCCCGGCGGCGAGGAGGTGTGGCTGCGGATGTCCACCGACCGCTCCAGCTTCGCCGTGTGGACGATTCAGCAGTGGTGGGACTTCGCCCAGCAGTTGCCGGGCGCGCTGCCGCCGCAGCCCTGAGCCGCAGTCCTGAGCCGCAGCGTCTCAGCCCTTGGTGACGATCTGGCTGATGTAGAACGGGATTTCCTCCGCCAGGCGGAACAGCGGCTCCAGGACGCCTTCGTACACGGGGTCGGTGTAGGGCGGGCAGTGCTCGGTCAGCAGGCAGCCGGCAGCTTCGTCCTTGGTGCGGGGATGGGGCGCGCCGACGTCCGCGGCAAGCTCCAGGACAAGGTCGATCGCGTCGTCCACGCCGTCGCGCACCTGGGTCCACAGCTGTGCTGTGCGCGTGCGCTGGTCGAGGAACTTGTGCTCACGCTCCGGTAAAAGGTCGGCCACCGGCACCGACAGCGCCGCGTGCAGTCGGCTCAGCGTGGGCTCCTGACACAGCTCCTCCACCCTCGCGGCCGTCAAGGGCGGCTTCGCTTCCACGACGCGCTGCAGAACGGTGACACCCAGGACGACCGCCGCGGCCGTGTAGCGCCAGGCGACCAGCCCCACGTGGCGCTCGTACGCGGCCGCGCCGTGCGCGATCTCCTGGACGGCCTGCCCGTAGAACGGGAACATCGTGGTCACGTCATGCACGTCGGCCACGTCACCGCCGCCTTCGAGCCGGTCCCACAGAACCTTCGCCGACTGCAACTCGTACCGCGCGGTCAAGGACGCCGCATTCAACGACCGCAGCGCCCCCAACTCGGTCGTCGTCAGCGGGCCGCGCGCTTCGAACTGTGGAAATCGCATCGCCACCCCCCGCACCGGGCCCGGATCAGTCTCCAGTACGCTACCCGGCTCTGCGGCGACGGATGGCTACGATGCGAAACGCACGAATTGATCAGGCCCGCGCCCAGGCTCACTCACAAGTCTGAGGAGGGGCTGATCGCACACCCACGAGCGAGCCTGTCAGTGGTCCGGCTGGCGGCAGCGTAAATGTAGGCGAGCCGAGATTGGACGGGCGCCCGCAGAGTCTCCTTTGCTGGCGCGGGCTGCTGCCCAAGGTGACACATTCGGCGGTGCGGCCACGGTTCGGGACTTGGGCAGCATGTCGGCTTGACTCGCCCGGACCGGCAGTCTCGCGCCGTGTGATCACGGCAACCGCAACCCAAACTGCAACCCCCGCAATGACGTGAGCCCCGGCGCGGATGCGCCGGGGCTCACGTCTGCCCTGGTGGGTGGGTGCGGAGGATACGAGATTCGAACTCGTGAGGGGTTGCCCCCAACACGCTTTCCAACGGGTCACGGCGCTGATCGCCGATGGACAGGGCCGTGCTGGCCTGCGGCGGAACGATCGACCGTCCATCGGTTGGACGGTCCTGAACGCGGGAGAACGAGACTAAAACTGAGACCAACGGTCCTCTGCGCGTCACGCGCGGGGGCGGGACCGTGTCCTGTGGCTCGCGCCAGGCTATTTCCCGGCGTCGGGGCCGTACCAGTGGAGGGTACGCGAGGGTCCGTGCCACCGGTCGATCTAGGGCAGCGTTCGTCGCTATCAGTGGCCAGCCCTGTTGCCATGAAGTCTTCATTGCAGTTCTATGGAGGCATGCCATTGCCCGTTCGCGTGATAGCTCCCAGTCGCCTTGCGGCGTTGCGGGAGCGTGCGGGGCTGTCGAAGACTGAACTCGCCCGGCGAGTCGGGGTGTCGACGCGCATGGTGTTCTTCTACGAGACAGGGCGGCACACGCCAACACCGCAGCGACTGCGGAAGGTGGCAGCGGCGCTGCACTGTGATGTGGAGGAGCTCACTGGGGTTCGACGTGGGGAGGAGGGGCTCGTTGACCTGCGGTTTGCTGCCGGCCTGACACTCGATCTGGCGGTGGAGCTGCTGCGCCGGACGCGTGTCGGGCGTGACCTGTGTCTGTCGGCCCCGAGGCTTTCCGCCTTGGAGCAGGGGCGTCCCGTACATGGCCGGAATTGGCATGATCGCGACGTGGTGGGGCGTCTCCCTGCCGCGCTGGCCAAGATCTATGGCGTGCCCGTGCGCATGGTTGTGGACGCTTGGATGCGTACCCGCCCTGATGAGCCAGCGCCGGTGCGCCCGAGGCGTCAGTCCCGGAGGGGTTCGAGCGACTCGGCCGAGGCTGCCTGGCGATCGTTGAACGAACGGCAGCAGGTCTACCTCGGTGAGATCCTTCGGGACGAGCGCATGACGGAGACGGAGATGTGGATGCGCCGGACGCATCAATTGCCCGTGCCTCGCCCTGCGGAGTGGCGCAAGCTCCCCCTCGCTCTCCGCGCACCAGCGGATGTCGTGGGGTACACGCGGCTACAGGAACGCTTGCGACGTAATGGAGTTCACGACCCTGGAGCCGGCGCGACGGTGCACGCTTTGGCACGCCGAGGACTCCTGGTGACCAGCACTGATGTGGTGCATCACGCGGAAGTTGGCGAGGTGACCAGGGTTCAGGTGGAGATGACGAGGCGGGGCAGAGCGGCCGCCCGCGCTGGACTGGGCGAGCGCGCGGAGCAGCAGCCGGACATGCATCTGTTGTCCGAGTGGCTGTGGGGCGTCATGGTCCGGGTGGCCGAGGCAGGCCCGGACGGGCTGGAGCGGGACGCACTGTCTGGCCGAGCCCCGTTCTATCTGGGTGTCGGCTACAAGAGCCGGTCTGCAGGGCGGCCGAGCCGCGGATTCATCGATGAGGTGCCGGTACTAGCGGCCGATGGGAGTCACGTCGTCGGGTACCGGTGGAGGCTGACTCCGGTCGGGCTGCGGCACGCAGTTGAGTACCTGGACGAGTACCGCCGCCGGTATCCGCAGGTTGATACCACGGGCGTCGCAGCGCTCGTGGGCAAGCAACCATAATCCGTCTCTTCCGTACAAGGCCCGACGAATTGTCAGTGGCAGCTCTTACCCTCTGGGCTCATGAGGAACGCGACGCACAACGGCGTTCGGCCGACCGATGAGCTATGGGTGAAGTCCCTGGTGGCACGCTCGGTGTTGCGTGCGGCCGACGCAATGACGGCCCCCGGCGTGAGCCCTTCCGCCCGCCTCAAGGTTTTGATGGAGTGCCACGGGGCGTTGCTGGCGGCGCGCGGACCGGGCAGTGAGCTGTCTTTTGCGGACTTCCGGCGCCATGTGCGCGGTGATCCATCCCGGCTCCTGCCCGAAGGTGTCCCTCGGTGGGACGTCGACGAACTACGCGCGGTCGATGCCGACGGGCACGTAACGGAGGACGCCTTCGATATCGCCGCCGAGCAGCGCTTGGTGCTCCGCATCCTGCAGAAGGCTGGCCGAGATGCCGGCCTCCTCAGCGGGCAGGACCTGGACGACGAGGTTGCGCAGGAAACGGCCTTCACCCAGTTGTGCAAGGCGGGCAACCAGAAGGTCTACGAGAGCGGACGTACCGATTTGATCCGCTACCCGGCGGGCCCGGTGAGCGAGCTGAGTGAATTGAGGCTGCCTCCGCTGGTCGCGGATCTTTACGAGGACATCCCCTATGCCTCGAGGTACCGGGACTGGTGGTTCGCGTGTCCCGTATGCCAGTGGCCGATGCGCGTCGCACTGCGTCGTGAGGCGGGGCAGCAGGTCGGGGTGGTTGCCTGCTGGCACACGCCGCACCAGGAAATGGGCGCCAACTACCGCTTCCGCCCCGTCGAGGGGATTGTTCCGCCCGAGCTGCTGCCAGAACCGCCTCCGCCTCCCCCGGACGAGCGGGAAGCAGTCCTCTGGCCCGACCTGGAGCACGTCCCGGAGGCGAAACCCGTGGAGGGGCATAAGGCTCTCGTGCGGGGTGTATGGCGGTACACCTGCGTCCCCGGGCTGGCGGAGCTGGCGCTGCGGGACCAGTTGGTCGAACGGGGCCTCAAGGTGGAGCTGTGGCCCGCCCTGGATGCCTACGACCTGTGTGTACACGTCGGGCGCAAGCGGGCGCGGAAGAAGGAGCATCTGCGAGTGGACGTGAAGGACTACACCTCGGGCACTGCGCTCGCGCAACTGATCCACGCACAGGAAGGCGACAGCGGGGGAGCGGGGTGGCTGGTAGTTCCAGACCACCGCGCCAGCCAGGTGCACCTGCTGTCGGGAGTGGGGGCGAAGTACGGGCTGAAGGTAGCCACGGCGTCCGAGTTCGGCGAGATGGTCTGCGAGCGTTCGGGGGTGGCCTGGTCGTGAGCAAGCCATCCGTGGAACAAACAGCCCTCTGCGCCTCACTCGCACTGGCTGCCTACTACTTCCCCGACACGTCCATGGACAACGATGCGCCCGCTGCCCCCTTCCGGAAGGCGGCCTTCTTGCTGTCCGGCCAGTTCCGGGCCTGGGACCGGTGGCCGAAGCTGACGAGCGAAGAACGCCGACGCATCGTCGACGTGTACCGCATCGCCCCCGGCAAGTTCGGGGACGTACGGAACTTCACGCCCGCCGCCCGCGCACTGCTCACAGCCCTCGGCGACGACGACCCTGGCGAGCCCCAGAGACTGCTCACTTTCGAACCCGCAGGCGGGGACTCACTCACTGCCGAGGCAGCCATCCCCCGAGTCGGCGGTGACCTGCTGGCCTACGTCGACCGGCAGATAGCCCGATACCGGCGGCCCAGCGCGCGTCCAAAGCCCCCTGAGTTCGCCGGCCCCGGAGTCTGGAAGACGGGGGAGATCAGCGTGCAGGGCGTCGGTCAGGTACACGGCCAGCTGACGATCCCCACCTATCCCGGCTTCACCGAGGCGTTCGGCCACGACCGCCTGCCGCAAATCGCCACCGCACCCCCGCTTGACGACCTGCGTATCCCTACAGAGGACCTGCTCGACCTGGCGGAGCAGATCGAGAGCGGTGAGCCGGAGGAGAAGCGGTACCTCCACGCGGTCCTCAAGAGCCTGTTCTCCGTCCTGCAGACGTCCGACTCAATCAGCCCACAAGAAGCGCTGCGGATGACGGCCCGCGGCCTGGAGATCTTCCACGCGCCAACTGGGACGGGCAAGAGCGTATTGGTGCGCGTCCTGGCCGCATGGTTCGCCCAGCAGGGCCACCGGGTGGCCATCGTGCTGCCTGACATCAAGGCGTGTCTGGCCATCACCCGCAAGATCCAGTCCGACCTACGCGTCCTGCAAGGCCTCGGCGTCATCAAGCACGAAACCGGTTGTGCGCACTTGATGTCGTCATCAGGCATGCACGAGCGTGCACATAAGCTGGCCCGTCTCATCGACGAGGACCCGCAGGCACCGGGAGAGTGGGGAGAGAGCGGCGAACGGGACGTGGATCCGCTCTCGTACGGGTGCGCCCAGCGACCACTGCTGGAGTCCAACGCCGACTATCCGCCCGGCCGCGAGCCTTGCCTGTCCCTGCACCGGCAGAACTTGGGTGCGTCCGCCTGTCCCTGGATTCCCACCTGCGGCAAGTTTGCCCCGGTATACGAAGCCTGTTCGGCGCACGTGGTCGTGACAAATCACTTCGCATTCCTCCAGGGCAACCTGCGCATCGGCGTGAACCTTGACGGGCGCCCTGTTCAGGGGGTGAGCGTCGCCGAATTCGCTCTGCGCACCTGCCACGCCGTCCTCGTTGACGAGGTCGACCAGTTTCAGTCGAGGGCGGTGGACCGTTGCGCCGGCGAGGTCGTCCTGCACTCGCGCAGGCACTGGACGGCGGCCCCGCAGGAGATGGACACGGACGCGAAGCGGCTGCCGATCTCGGCCGAGGCCGACCTGCTGCCGTCGGTCGGCCAAGTACGGCTGATGGCGGAGTTCTTGCTGCTGGCCGTATGCAGCAACGCGCTGCGTCTGGATGTCAGAGACGACGAGCGCGCGGAGAACCGTGTGCCGGACCGCACCGGGCTGCGCTGGCACCTGGCCCGTGGCCGTGACCGGCAGCTGATCCGCCTGCTATGGCCGGACCTGTCCACCTCCGGGGAGACTGATCTCCCCGCTGATCTCGCTCGGCGCCTCCAAGAGCTCATGCCCGCCCGCTACTTGCAGCCACGCGCCACGGAGAGCGATCCGACGGAGGTGGGGTGGGACGAGGTGCGCCGCGCTTTGGAGGCGCTGGTGGCCCCGCGTGGCCAACAACTGCTCGACGCCGTGAAGCTCGATCTGCACCGGCTGTTGCAGCCACGGGTGAAGGACCCGCACCAGCGTGCCCAGGCAGTCAACTTGCTCGTCACCCGGGCGACCCTGACCGAGCTGGACGAAGCGCTCTCCGAACTGCGCACCTGCGTACAGCATTACCGCCCCTCCGGGCTTCGCTCCGCGCAGCGGATCGCCGAGACGCTCAGCCCGAGTGCCGTCTCGGCCGTCCTCCCGCTCGGCCTGTTGGGGCGCTCGATCACGGGATATCGGGTAACCGGCCTGGACAAGAGGGAGAGTGACGCCGAACTCGTCGCGCAGAGCATCGCGGGCGACCCGCACACCTTCACCGCCGAACTGGGCGGTCTTGTCTCACTGTGCCTGGCCGGAGTCGAGCGTCCCGTCATGGGCTTGTCTGCCACGGCGTACTTTCCCCAGGCGGTACGCGAGCACGTCCACGCGCCCGTGCGCTGGTGGATGACCGACGCACAGGCCCGTTCGATCCGCGCTCGACGCCACCGTATCGAGTACGGCGAGGGACACCCCATGTACGGCGAGCCGATCAAGATCTCGGGCCAGCATCCCAGCCGCAAGAAGGGCGCCTTGATCGAGCTCGGCACGGAGCTGTACGACCAGTACATCCACCGGGAGTTGGAGCGACAGCGTGCCAAGGACAAGGACCGCGCGCATGTCCTGGTCGTGGCCAACTCCTACCAGCAGTGTGCCTGGCTGGCCCGAGGCATCGCCCAGGCCGGCACCTACCGCGAAGGGCTCTGCGTGGCCGTGCGGGACGGCGACCGACGCAGCCCCGACCCCGACCTGCCTCGGGAGAACATCGCCACTCGCCTCACGGCCGAGCAGTTCGAGGACTTCCCGCAGTACGGCAACGTCCTGGTCGTCCCCCTGGCCCTGATCGCCCGCGGCCTGAACATCGTGGTCGGTATCCGTTCCGCCGTGCGCTCGGTCTACCTCTGCGTCCGCCCCTTGGCGCTGTTCGCCGAACCCGCGGAGATGTACGCCAGCGTCAACGCCGCCGGGCTGCACGCACTCCCAGAGGGCGGCACCGCCAGCCCCGAGGACGCGTTGGAGAAGGCACGCACCGCCGCATGGCAACGGCTCGAACTGATCCTGCGCGCAACACCCCAATTCACCTCCATGCCCAAGTCGCTGCAGGAAGAGGTCGTCGCGGGTGTCGTCGTCGACCTGATCCAGCTGGCCGGACGGGCCCGCCGTGGTGGTACCGAGGCCGTCCTGCACTTGGTCGACTACGCCTTCCACGAGGACACCTGGAGCTCCGACCTGGAAACCGTCCTGCGCCGCATCCACGAGCAGTGGCCGCCGGCGGTGAGGCGGCAGATGAACGACCTGTACGGGGAAGCGCTCAACGCCTTCCTCTCCTACGCGGGCATTGACCCGACCCTCACCCACTGAAAAGAGAAAAGACGAGTGAACGACCAGAACCTCGAGCCGGGCAAGTACCTGCACATACTGGCCTACCGCTGCACTCCCGCTCTGGTGGGGGGCGCGACGGTTCACGTGCGCCAGCTGGACAGGGAGACGGCCAAGCTGTGGGCCACCTTCACAGGCCAGTGCAGGAAGCGCTTCGGCAAGGAAGAGGCCCAGGCGCCGTACACCATCGCCACGACCGTGCTCCAGGTGATCACTGGCGGGTACGTGTACTTCGAGCCCAAAGGCGCGGCGCCGTTCCTGGTCTCCCGGCAGCCGATCGACAGCGATCTGCTGTGCAAAGCCTTCACCCTGACGTACGGCCTCGCCTTCGGTGGACAGGTAGAGGTGATCGACCTGAGGCAGCCACCCGATCTCGCGGTGCGCATCGCGAGGACTCCGGAGCGGGAAATCGCTCTGGAGGAGCACTTGGCTGGGGCCAAGGGAGCACAACCGGATGCCCCGAACTGGCTATATAAGAGCGTGGGGTGGGGGCTGGCGGAGCGTCTCGCAGCCGTTCCCTTCCAGCTCTCCAACGGCCGAGAGATCATGCTGCGTCCCGATATCACCGGCGGCTTGGTCGCGTTGGACGACCCCTGGGAGAACGAGAGCGGCGGTCGCTACGCCGTGTGCCGCACGGCGGTGCGTCTCAAGACTCTGCCGAACGTGCAACACCCTGTGCTGCTCTTGGACGCGCGCGTCTCCCGCATCTCGTCCTCGCTGATCTTCAGCTCCACAGCACTTGCCGTCCAGCCCGGAGAGGGCCGCCCGATCCTGGAGGTCAAGCTCAACGGGCGGGGCGGAACGAAGACGATCCCGCGGCAGACACTGCAAGCGCTCGGTCGGCTGGAGATGGACTACTCGATTCTGCAGTCCATCGCCAAGCGTTCCGAGCGCGAGCAGAAGCTTCGCGAGCGGGCCAGGGCTTTCAAGGAGAAGCTCCAGTTCCCCCGCGAACACCCGGGCCAGATCTGGCCCATCCCCGCGAAGAACTACCAACACCCCATCGGAACAGGGGTCGGCATGCACCACCTGAGGCTCCTGCGCGCTCACGCAGACGCTGTCTTCGGCGACGATGCCCAGCGCCTGACGCTGCGCCAGTCCGCGATGACCTTGCCGCGACGCCCCACCGACCCTGAAAAGGTCTCGTCCCAGGAGTACAAGCGCCGCAAAGAGGAGCGCGAGCGGACCGGCAGCAAGGAGCCACTGCGCCCGCGGGGCAGCCTCTTCCCGTCAGCAGAGTCGCTCTGCGCCTCCGTTGCCGAGGCCGGCTTCAAGAAGCTCCGCGTTGCCTGCCTGTGGTATCGGGACGAGACCCGGCAGCGCATGCTGCAGACGCTCTGCCACGCGTTCGGACTCAGCCCCGCCGGCCTCGACACCCAGGAGGGCGTCGAGCTCGACCTCTACCAGGGTCGCATCACAGCCGTCTTCCATTACGTGCCGGACTTCCTGCGGCCAAGTCGTGGGCGGGACCGGGCAGAAGAGTTGGGGGCCGTGAGCGCCTCACTCAGGTCCCGCGACGGAGTCCTGGTCGGCGCGTGGTGCGAGACCGAATTGCCGCACGCCGATGACTTCCCTGGCATCGACGCTCGTGACCTGGATGACCTGGACGCCAAGCCCCAGACGAAGGCGGTCCTGGCTCGCCTCGATGTTCCGTCGCAGTACCTGATGGGTCGCGGAAAGGAAGGTGCCATCGAGCCGGGCGGCGAAGACCACCCGGCGCAGATGGCTCTGCTCGACCTGTACCGCTCCCTCGGCGTCACTGACGAGCGGATCTCCAATGCTCTTCAGGGCACGAGCGGGTTCCCGGTCGACCGGCTGGCCCACGTCGGCGTGCATGTGCGACAGCAGAACCGACGCTACGGCGAGAAAGGCGAACCAAAGATCGTCATTACGGCCACCGCGCTGGTCCCGCCCCAGTCACCACAAGGGGCGTGGTCCCTACTCGGCTGGAGTTCCACGGCCCCGGTATGGCGGCCGTACCGCTCGGCTCAGAACGCCTTCCACACTCACCCGTATCCCGAACCTTCCGCGGAGACCACGAGCTATCGGCAGAAGTGGGACGGTGCCGCCAATATGGTGGAGCGCGCCCTCGGCGACCTCTCCGACGAGCTGGACGGCGTGCCCTACACAGTCACGGTGGACGCGCAGTCCGCGCGACGCATGTGGGACGGCTTGCAAAACGTTCGCCTCGGTGAACACCTCGCGCAGGCGGGGACTGGCGGCAACCGCAGCCGATACCGGCTCCCCGGAGCACGCCTCGGACAGGACGCCCCGCTGGCCGTGATCCGCCTCAACACAGATGACGAAGAAGTGCCACAGCCCGTCAGCGTCACCCACCTGGGCAAGAAGGACGGCGCCGAACCCGTTGAGAGGGACACCTCGACGCTGCTCTTCGAAGTCGACACGGACTTCGGAACGCCGGTATGGCTGCTGTGCAACGTGCCTCGTGCCTACGACGGCAGCGGCGCCGGTCGACTGGGCTCCAAGCGCACCCGATGGGAAGCGGAGAAATCCGTGCAGTCAGAGGACCGGTCGAAGCGCCGGAAGGGCGAGATGCCGCAGAACTTCTATGCCATGACCGCCACCGAGATTCTCCCCATCGGGGGACCGTCCGACGAGGCACGTGAGGCACTGTCGGCTATGACCGCCCGTCTGTGTCACCAGACCCTCTTCTGGTCCGACCGCGCCCGCTACCCAGTGCCGCTGCATGCAGCACGGCAAATGGACCTCGACCACCCGCAGTATCGGCGCGAGGTCGCCGATGCGGAACCAGGAAGCGGGGACGAAGGCGAAGGGGCGGAAATCTCCGCGTAGACGGGGGCACGGACAAGCGCGGGGAGGGAGCAGTTCACTCCGTCCCCGCGCGGTGTCGCAGTGGTGACCGGATCTGGTGCCGCAGTTCTCTCGGCCTATGCCTCGAACAAGGTGGGCCGCCACTCCAGGATGTTGCTGTCGAAGTCGCCATTACGTACGTCCTGCAGAGCTGCCGCATAGCCGACCTCGATTGCCTCGGTGATCAGCTGCCGCAGTTCCAGCGGCGCGTACAGGAGTCGGTGTCCGGCGCCCGAGCAGAGGTTGGCTGCGGCGTGGCCGGCGGCACGGGCATGCTCTCCGGGAACCGTTGCGACACGCATGTCAGAGATGGCTTGTGCAGCGTTCTCGATCTCTTCCTGCAGAGGCGAAGTCATGGCGGTCAGTATCCGCAAGATGGCGGCGGGACGGAATGCCGCCCCGGCTGGCCCTGCAGGCGATCATTCGCCAGTTCGTCGGGGACAGACAGTCCAGTGCCCGGGTCCGGCTCTACGACGTGGGACGGCTGCGCACGACCGCCACTGTCCCTGGTTTCTCCAGCCACCGTGTCCTTGGAGTTGCTGCCGCCGCTTGTCCAGGACGCCGACCCGCGCCCCCACGCGTTGGGCTGGCAGCCCATCAGCAATGATGCGGGCGTCACGGGCATCGGTCTGGCCCTGACCGCGGTAGCTGTCGGCGGCGCGGTTGACTGCAACTCCAGCAATGTAGACGAGGTCCTGGCCGTGGTCAGTCAGAAGGTTGATGAGCAGGCCCGGCTCGCCGCCGGTCATATCCATCGCCCAGGTGACCGCCTATGGGACGGAGGCCGGTGCGGGTGGGCGCCCTCACATGGGCTCGGCGTGCGCCTATCGGCCCAGGATCGCTTCGCGGGCGGCGCGGGACCAGATGGACTGCTGGCGGGTGGTGAAGCCCATGCGGTTCCAGTGGAAGAGGACGTGGCGGGTCAGGATGCTGCGCGGGCCGAGGGTGAGGTGGTTCTGGTCTGCGGCGTCGGCGAGGGCTTGGCCGCTTCGTGTGAGGTTGTCGATCCAGGGGCGTACGGGGGTGAGCGGGCCGCTGGCCAGGAGGGGCTCGGCGTCCGTGAGGAAGAGGCGGCGCAGGGGCTCGGCCATGGGGGTGATGCGGGTGAGGGGGATGTCGGCGGGGAGCGGGCGGTGTTGTTCGACCTGCCCCCAGACGTCGCCTTGTTCGCTCAGCTCTAGGCGGGCGGCGCGCATCAGCAGGGTCATGGCCAGCAGCGACGTGGTCTTGGCGTCGGGCACCTCATGGCGGCCGTCGGCGGTGCAGCGGAGGTAGTCGAGGACGCCGATGCTGTCCGCGTGGAAGAGGTCGTGCGCCAGCGCCATTCCGGTCGGACCCCCGAAGGCGACGGCCTCGGGCTCATAGGCGCTGGGGCGCCACCATGTGACCACGCCGCGACAAGCCGCGCTGTTGAGGGCGTCGGTGACGTGGGCCGCGGCGTCTTCAGTGGTCGCACCGGAGACAGGGTGTACGCGGAGCCGCCAGTGCGGGTGCTTGCGTACGAACCACCACCTGCCGATGGGCCCCGCCTGGAGGGCCGGGAGAAGGCCGTCCCGGAAGGTGAACGCCGCGGTCGGGTAGTCCGCGAACCGGACGTTCACCTGGTGCCATCCGGAGGGACGGGCCTCCAGCGCGGCCCGGCCGGCTGCTCGATAGCGGTCGAGGCGTTCGGCAAGATCGGCGGCGGAGACTCCGGCTCCACGGGCCGCTTCTTCCAGCTGAGCGTTCCCGGCGAGAACGGCCAGGACCGCGGCCTCGACTCGACCCGTCTCACCCACGGAGCTTGACGTCACGTCAGGAGCAGGCACGCGTCCCACCACCCTCCGGGTGCTGCGACGCCGCCGGGTTCGGCGTCCAGGAAGGTGAGGGCGGCCCCTGCCTCTCCTTCGAGGAAGCCCGTTTCTGCGAGGCGGCCCGCGGCGGAGGCCCGTTGGAGGAGTGCGCCGATGCGGTCGGCGAACGCAGGCGGGTTCGCGGCATCCTCGGCCACGCGTTGCGCGGCGCGCACGATGCCCGCGAAACCGTGGCACAGGCCCCGGTCAGCCACCTGATCCAACTGATCGGGGTCGGCCAGGCAGTCGAGCAGCGCGCGTTCGGCCATCTGCTTGCGGTCGCCGTCTTCGGTGACGACGGCGGCGAGCTGCTGGGCGCGGGCGATGCCCGGGGTGCCGTAGCACCAGGAGGGTGCCGCCGGAAATGCTGGGACGGCGGCCCGTGAACTGGTCCAGCGGGGCCAGCGGATGCCGGCGCGGTCGACTCGCCGTATCCCGTCCAGCCACGAGCAGATGCGGCGGATGGCGGCCTCGTGGCCGTCGACGGTGACTCCCGCGCGCAGAGCGAGGGAGAGCAGCGCGAGTGGGCCGGTGATGCCATGGGCCATTCCGGCGTTGGCGTGTCCGCCGGGCATGGCGGTCTGGTGGGTGGGCGCGTGGCCGACCCACCAGCCGGGGCGCAGCTCGCCGTCGGTAAAGGTCGGTTCGGTGAGGCGGACGAGGTATTCGAGGACGCCCTTCGTCTCCGGGCCGCGGGGTTGCCGGCGCAGGAGCAGCGCGCCGACTCCGGTGAGGCCGCGGAGGAGGTCGTACTCGGCGAATGTAGTGGCGTGGCCGGCGTTCATGCGTTCGTGGGCGGCGGCGAGGCGCCGACGGGTGTGGGCGGCCACGACCGTGTCGAGGCTGCGGAGGGCGCCGGCGTAGCGGTCCGTGCCGTTCGCGGCGAGATGGAGGACGAACGCCATGGCGGGTGCGCCGAGGTAGAGGCCGGCGTCAGGACCGTCGATCAGAGGACCGGTGCCGGACAAGCTGCGGTGCACCTCCTCCCAGGCGATCGCACCGCGGCGGGCTCGCTCGACGTGCAGCAGGGCGGTTCCCAAAGGCCCGTGGGCCAGGGATTGCCCGTACGACAGCGAGATGTCGGCTGCCGGAGGGGTCGCGGTCATCGCGGGGCACCTTCGGTGCGAACGGTCCAGGAGAGGGCTGCCGCGCGGGCGGTACGGCGGCACGTGGCCTCGGCGGCCGGGTCGATGCCCGCGACGCGGTTGTGGTGCATGTGCAGCAGCGACGGCAGCACGTCCGCCGGATCGGCCCCTGCGTCCTCCAACGCTTGGCGGTAGCGGCCGAGGGCGTCGCGCCGCAGGTCCCATGCTTCTGCCATCGCGGATATTGCTCCGCTCGCCACTGCGGAGCCCGTGAGGCCAGCCAGGGCAGTTGAGGCGTCGGGTCCCGCGAGGCGCGTGGCCAGCGCTTGGGCGAGCCGCGAAGGGGACTCGCCCTCGACGCGCGGGAATGTGCGGACGATCCAGTCGAGGCCGGCCCGGCGCGAGCCGAGCAGACCGGAGGCGATGTCCACGAACGAGGCCGCGGCTAGCGCCGGTTGGTGGACGGCGGGGTCGAGGAGCATCTGCGCGAGCGCGGCGGCCGAGTCCGCGGCGAAGAACGCCTCCGCGGCCTCCAGCGCCGCGCCGGTGCCGTACCGGCCGGTCTCGGGCAGGTCCGTGTCCCAGGCGATGCGCTGGATCACCGCCTCCTCGCGGAGTTCGGACGCCCAGGCCGCCACCTTCTGAGCTGCGGCGCCGAAGGCGTCGGGGCTCGGCAGGCGGAGGCGCAGACGGACATGGGGTTCGGGATCGGCGTACCGGACGAACCACGCCTCCGGCGCGGTGGCCCACTCCGCGAGCAGGCGCGGCAGGTGCGCGGTCAACAACTCTGGTACGCGCGCCGCGTTGCCGTAGAGCTTGAGGTACGCCCGGTCCGAACCGCCCGGCAGGCGGCCGTGATTCCGCGTCGCAACCACCGCGCTGCGTAAACGAGGTGCAGGCGTGAGTAGTTGGTCCGCCGCGAACGGCAGCACGACTTCGTGGGCGTGGCCGATCCAGCCGAAGGCGCGGTCCTCCGGCGCCTCGTGAAGGACGACGGCGCCGTGGCGGTCCAACTCGCGCCGTAACAGGTCGCGGTGGGCCGCCACGTCCAGGTCGAACCGAAGGCGCTGGTCGTCCGAGCCGACGTAGACCGCGCGGGGAACGCCGTACTGGATACGCCAGTTCGTGAAGGAGACCGTCCGGTTCTCGGACCCGGGCAGGTCCTGTGCGCGCAGTCGCCAGCAGGCGGCGGACAGGATCGCGCGGCCGTACCGGACCTCGGGGAGGAAGGGGAGGCGTGCGGCGGCGCCCCAGGCGAACGGGACGAGGATCGCGACGTGCGAGCGGTGCACCTCGCACAGGAAGCGTACGAGGGGGTGGGTGGCGTGACTCAGCTCGACCGCGTTCATCACCGACGGTTCGATGACTTTGCCCGTGGACCGGGACACGAGGTAGAGGCGGGAGGCGTCGGCGATGACCCCGAGGTCGTCCAGGTCGAGAGTGGTGGCGGGGTTGAACTCGCCGACGACCAGTACCTCGGGCATGACGACGGGCGCACGGCCGACGTTGGACGTCTGCTGCTTCAGCGGCGGCGCGGAGACCTGCGCGCGCACCGCGCCGGCGGTCAGCGTCGGCAGCGTCCCGTACGCCATGGTGTGCCGGTCGACGTCGCCGGGCCGCAGCATCGACAGGAACCTCCCCGCGGTGGTGCCCGCAGCCAGCGACAGGCCCACGGTGGACAGCTTGAACGCCCCTTGCGCCAGGGCGTGTTCGGACTCCGCGAGCACGGTGAAGCACAGCTCGACGTGCGCCGGGACTTGGGTCGGCCGGGCGAGCGACAGGGCCTCGACGTCTTCTTCGGTGAGGGTGATCTCGCGGCGGCCGGTGAGGGCGGCGTCCTGTGCGAGTGCCAGGAGGTGTTCGTCGCGCGGCGTCGTGCCGAGGACGGGCCGCGGCAGCACGGTGCCGCGGTAGCCGACGGGGAAGCCAAGCCCGCTGTCCGGATCGGTGAGGTCCCGCAGGGGCACGACGCTGCCCATGCTGTAGCGCTCAAGGAAGCGCGTGCGGTAGTCGTTCCAGGCCGGCGAGCCGTTCGGGTACGGCGTGATGCGCGCCATGAGCGTCAGCGCGCGCTCTGCCTCGCGCACGACGGACTCGGGCAGGACGACCTCGACGTCGGGACGGGTGTTCACCATCAGGGGCCGGTCCGTGGCCGACGTGAGGGCAGTCATGGACTCGGCGGCCTTCGCGCGCAGTTGGCCCTGATCGTCGGTCGCGGCGACATCGTGCTGTTCGAGAAGGCCGTGGATCTCGCGAAGAGAGGTGACCACCGGCACGTCCGCGTCCGAGGCACGAAGTTGAGCGATGAGGTGGCCGAGCGTGTCGCCGGTCGTCATCGGCGGCTGGAGATGGGTCAGCAGCACGCGGTGGGCGACCAGGTCGGCGACGAGCGTCTCGACGGCGGCGAGGTCGGCGTCGGGGTAGTCCGTCCGGAGCTTGCCCACGAGGTCACGGACCCGGATCGGGCTGCGGGCCAGTGCGAGCGCCTTCTCGACGGCCCGTGTGCGCCGCAGAGTTGTCCTCCTCGGGCCGTCCTCGCCTGGCTGGTACGGGACGACGATGCGCGTTCCCTGCGTGTTCCACGTCGGGTCCGCCACCACGGTCACGTTCCGGAGCATGGCTCGGTCGCATTCCAGGGCCGTGGTGATCTCGCGCAGCCATACGGCGTCGGCGTCGGCGAACGCCCGGTGTTCCGTTCCCCAACGGACGTACGCCGTAGGGCCGATGCGTAGCGCGGTCGCTCCGGCGAACAGGCCGAACGGGGTGGCGCGGTACTGCATCCGCAGCAGGTAGCGGGCGAGTGAGCGTGCGGTGCTTTCGACGCGCGACGGCTGCGCGGCGCCGTCGATCACCTTGCGGACGGCCTGCGCGAGTACGGGCGCCGCGTGGGCGATGCCCTCCGCTCGGGAGGCGTCCGCCCAGACCTCCGCCACCCACGTGCGCAGTCCGGCGGCGTCGGTGAAGTCGGCGGGCCAGGAGGGCACCGCGGCCGCCATCGGTACCAAGGATGCTCTGATCATTCCCGCGTCAAGCGCGTGGTACATCGTTCCTCCCTCCGTGAGCCGAGTCCGGGCCCGGAGCCGGTCGGCTGCTGCCGCGCGACCCCGGGCCGGCTTCGCCTCAGCCGCCGATGCAGGTGCTGTTGGAGCAGGCGGAGTTGCAGGTCGACGTGCAGTTGTCGCTCGTGTCGTTGAGCAGCGAGCCCAGGACCGGGGCCGCGCTGAGGGTCTGAACGTCGAGGTCGAAGTCCTCGTCCGGGCGGTAGTCGGTCGCCGCCTTGAGGAGCGGCGCGGTGTTCTGCTGGGCCATCTCGTGCCTTCCGAAAGGGTGGGTGGGCTGTGCTGTACCGCCTGGCCGCAGGCGGGATGCGGCTACGGCCAGGTGATCGTGATCCGCGTGTGCCGCCGCTCGATGCGGCGTCCGGCGGGAATGCAGTCGTCCGGCGTCCCCGCCGTATGGACCTCGATGCGGGCGCGGTCACTGCGGTGTTCGCGGTCCCAGGTCCGAATCTCGGAGACCAGGCGTTCGCAGAGCTGGCGGCCGTCCGGGCCGTGTCCGATCGCGCCCAGCTCATAGCGGTCCTCGACGTCGGTGGCGCGCACGGTGCGGTAGGCGAAGCTGCCGCCGTCCACGAGGGTCGGGACGCCGAGGGACGAGGCGGAGGCGACCAGGCCGCGCTCGCGGGCGCCGGGCTTCGCGGCCAGCAGCGGCAGGTTGTCGAGCGACGTCGTCAGCCACAGGTCCAGGTGCTCGTTGGACTCCGAGCCGCCCAGCGTGACGCCCGACCATAGCGTCACCGGCGGCGAATGCAGGGCCGCCGAGAGGGACTTGGCGTCCAGCTCGGGATGCCCGTCCAGGCGCAGCGCGATCTCCTCGCTGGCCGCGTCGTGGAGGACTGCGAGCCGGACACGGTTCTCGCCGGCGCCCTGCATCGGGACGAACCCGCACAGCTCGAAACCGTCGCTGACCAGGCGGTCGCCGTCGCGGACGAAGGCCACCGTGCGGGTCATGCCCCGCATACGCAGGGGGACGACGAGCCGGCCACCGTCCTTGAGCTGGCCGGTCCAGGCGGGAGGAATGTCAGCGGCCTGCACCGTGACGACGATCCGGTCGAAGGGGCCGTGGTCCGGCGCGCCGTTCTCCGCGTCGGCGGTCAGGACGGTGACGTTGCCGTAACCGGCCGCCTGGAGGAAGCCGGTCGCGCGGGCCGTGACGTCGGGGTCGATGTCCATGGTGACCACGTGGCCCTCCGCGCCGACCATTTCGGCGAGGTACGCGGCGTTGGGCCCGCCGGAACCGACCTCCAGGACGGTCATCCCCGGCTGGATCTGGGCCTGTTCGATCTGCATGGCCTGCACCCGCGGGGCCGAGACCGAGCTGATGTCCACGCCGGTCGCGTCCGTCTTGGTCACCGCGGCGAACTCCGCGTCGTATGCCTTGGCCAAGTCCAGGTCCGGGGTAGCCAGATGCCGTGGAACGGCACGGAAGGCCGCGATGACGCGCGGGTCGCGTGCGGCGTCCAGCTCGATGAGGCTGCGCACCATGGCGTCGCGCAACTGCTCTGCGGTGGGGTCGCTTAGGCCCGGCTCGGTCGTCGTCATGACGAGGAGTCCTTTGTGCGGTGGGTGGTTGGCGTGCTTCGGGCGATGCCTTGCTCGGGGGAGCCCGGTTCGGTCCGGCGGGGTCGCCGGACACCGGCTGAGCCTGGCGGGGCCAGCATGGGGGCTACGCATCGGAAGTCGCGGTCAGGCGGGCGGGGCGGCGTGTTCGAAGTGACCGCGCCTCAGCCTGGTGTGGCGCTGTGGCGTTTGCGTTCCAAAACCACAAGGGGGCAGTTGAGGGCGTCGGCGATCTTCTTGAGGTTGGCGGGGGTGGCGCTGCGCCAGCCGGACTCGATCTCGTTCATGAGCTGTTCGGAGATGCCGATCTGCCCGGCCAGGGCGCGCTTGGTCAGGCCGGCCTTCTCGCGTGCCCAGGTGACTGCCTCGGGCTCGTGGTGCAGGCGGCGGGGGGCCGTTCGGGTCCTTCGGTCCGCGGGGCGTTCCACGATGCGTCCTTCGGCTGGAGGGGTGGAGAGGGTGGCGCGTGGTGGGGGCCTCGCTCCGCTCTACGGGGGAGGGAGAGCGGAGCGAGGGGTTCAGTGGCCGGCGGAGGGCGGCGGGTGGTGCGTGGCGTCGGCCCGTTTACGAGGTGTGGCTCGTCTCCCCGGTCAGGCTGGGGCGGGGGTTCCAGGGGTCGTGGACCTGCCAGGTGTGGCCGCCGGGGTGGCCTTCGTATTCGCCGCAGCCGCCGAGGTCGGGGTGGGAGACGGGGCAGTCGGGCAGGACGAGCAGCGTGTCGGGGGCGCTGCCCTGGAGCCAGCGGGCCCAGACGGCGGTGTTGTCGTCGATGTCGTGGACCAGGGCGTAGTGGTGGCCGGCAGCGTGGTGCTGGAGGGTGCAGCGCAGGTCGCGGATGTCGGCGGGCGTGCAGTGGTGGTCGCCGGCCCAGGCGAGGGCGGTATCGGCGAGCGGGTCGGGCAGGACGGTCATCGAGGAGCAGATGGGCGGCCGGCTGGGCACCGGGGCGCGGTCGGCCGCGGGGATGGCGGTGGGGGTGGGGGTGGAGGTGGTCACGGCACATTCCTGGGAGGCGAAGGCGGATCGGTTGGCGGATCGGGTCGGCCGAGGCGGCCGGAAGCGCTGGTTCAGGTCGAGCGGCGGCACGGCTTGGCGTGCAGATGTGCGCTCACGCGGTCACCGTCCGGTTGCCGGCGGCAGTCAGGCCAGGCTCTGGCGGAACGCGGATCGTGGCGGGGAGTTGGACCCAGACGGTCTTTCCGGGGCCGGGCGTTGCGAGTTGGTAGCCCCACGCACCGTCGCTGAGGCCGTTCACCAGTTGCAGGCCCCGGCCGTTCTCGGAGTCGGCGGAGGGCGGTCGGAGCAGAGGCGGGCGCGGGCTTTCGTCGTACATGGCTATGCACAGGCGGCCGGCGGCGATCCACAGGGTCAACTCGCAGCGCGGGACGTGTGGTTGTCCGCGGCCGGGGGCGAACGGCTGCGCTTCGGCGCCCGCGTGGCGTACGGCGTTGGAGGCCAGTTCGGCGACGACGGTGAGGGCGTCGTACGCGAGGTCTTCGGGCAGACCCCAGTCGCGTAAGACGGCGTCGGCGTGCCCCTTGGCGTAGCGGACGGCCGACCGTTCGCAGGCCAGGTCCAGCACGCTGTGAAAGCGAGAGCTGGGGGTCACGACCACACCTTTCACCGAGTGTCACCGACGTCTCCGGGTCGCCCCGGCGTCCAAGCGACGACCGGGGCAACGCTGCTGTCTGTAATCAGTCAACGACAGAAACGACCGGTGAAAGTGCACAAGAAGTGCACAAGGGCGGGGCGGGGGTAAGGATGGGCGGAGAGAGGAAGTCGAGCAGAGGGACACTGGCGGCATGGGATCAGTCATCGCAGTTCCCGGGCCCGGCGCCAACGTCTCCCGGCTCCGCAAGGAACGGGGCTGGGGGCAGGCGCGGTTGGCCGCGGCGTCGGGGGTGTCGACCTCCCAGCTCGGGAAGATCGAGCGGGGCGAGCGCACGCTGACGCAGGGCGTCGCCGCCTCGCTGGCGCGCGCCATGAACCTTTCCCTCGAAGAGGTGCTCGGCACCACGGCCGTCCCGCTGGACGCGGCGGCCTCGGTCAAGGCCCTCAACAGCGCGGTGCGCAGGTTCGACCTTCCCCACGAGCCGGCGATGAACGGGGGGGAGGTCAGGGCCGCCCTGGACGCGATGGGCCGCACCCGCAGCAGCGCCGACCTCGACAAGGTGCTGACCGACCTGCCGGCGCTGGTCGACGGAGCGCAGAACCACGCGCACGCGGTGGGCACGCCGGAGGCCTGGGCGTGGGTGGTGGAGGCGTACTCCACGGTCTACTGGCTGGCGGCCCGGCACCGTTGGATGACGCTGGCCGATCTCGCCGTCACGAAGCAGAAGTTGGCCGCGCAGCAGTCCGACCCGGTGACCGCTGCCCTGGCGGCTCGGGATGAGGCGGGGATCTACCTCAATCACGGCGAGTTCGAGGACGGGCTCGCGGTCGTGGACCGTGCCATCACCGAGGCGGAGCAGAACTCGACGGGACCGGGACGCTCCTACGCCCTGGGCATCCTGCACCTGCGCGGCCTGACGCTGGCCGGACGCCTCCAGGACAAGCGAACCGCGGACCAGCACATCGACCGCGCGTGGGCCGTCGCGGACGACTTCGGCGAGGACGTCGAGCGCTGCGGCATCCAGTTCGGTCCGGAGAACACCGCCGTCCACGTCATCGCCACCAGCGGGGACCTGCGCCGGCACGGCGACGCCATCAGCACCATGGAGGACCTCATGCGCGACGGGGTCTCCCTCCCGGCCACCCGGACCAGCCCCCTCCACATGAACACCGCCCGCTCCCGCCTCGCCCTCGGCGACCGCGACGGCGCCCTGGAGGACCTGGAGAAGGCCTGGGCCCTCGCCCCCCAGATGGCCAAGGTCCACCCCACCTCGCAGGAGGTGCTGCGCGTCCTCACCTCGGCCCACAAACGCAGCAACCCCCGCCTGGTGAAGCTCGCGAAGAAGGCGCACATCCAGTTCTGAGCCATTGCGGCAGGCGATCCTCGGCATCCCCGGCGCCGCGCACGCCCGGCTCGGCGAGGCGCTGGCGAGCTGACGCGGGCGCGTTGCGCTTCAGCCGACCGTGTCACCGTCCACGGCGGGGCCCAGCAGCCTCGGCCAGCGGGTTGGGAGCCGCGGGCGGAGGCGCGTCCGCCTGAACGGCACGGGACGTCCCGTTCACCGGGGATCGCAAGCGGGCGGCTTCGGCTCGGGGGTTGGCCACGGGGTTGCGGGCGGTGTGTTGGATGCGGCCGATGAGGACGCGGGCCGGCATGCGGGCGGTGTGGAGTTCGCGTTGCTCGGCGGCTTCTTTGAGGAGGCGGGCTGGCTGGTGGCCGGCGGCTTCGGCGTCGGCGAGGACGGTCGCCAGGGCGGGCCAGTCGGGGTCGGCGAGGATGCGGGCGGCGTGGTCGGGGACGGCGGCTCGTACGTCGTGGGCGAGGGTGGCGCGGGTGTCCGGGTGGGGCTGGCGCCGGGCGAGGGCGGCGAGTTGGGGCGTGGCTGCTTGGTCGTAGGCGGCTTGGAGGTGCTGGACGGTGCGGCGGGCTGCGGCGGCCTGCTGGGCGTGACTTCGGGCGGTGTACCAGCGTTCGGCGAGGATGGCGGACCAGACGAGCGCCGAGAGCAGGACGGCGAGGGGGCTGCCGTCCTTGCCGGTGCCTGCCTTGACGAGGTCGCGTGCGGCGGTTCGCAGTCCGGTGGCGGTGTGGTGTTCGGCGCGGATCTGGGAGCGCTGGGCGCGGGCGAAGACGCGTGCCGCCGTGCGGAGTTCGGCGCGCAGTTCTGCGGGGGCGGCCTGGGCGGTGGCTTCGATCAGCTCGCCCAGGGCGGCGATCTGGGCCTGGCCACGAGCGTCGGCCCGCTCCCCGGCACCGCTGATCTCGTGGCTGAAGGTGTCGAGGGCTTCGGCGGCGCGCTGCCAGGGAGTGCCGGCCCGGTTGCGGCGGGCGGTGGGGTACTCCTCGGGCGTGCCGGCTTCCAAACGTGCCTTGAGCTTGGGGAGGGTGAGGTCGGGGGCGATCTTCCCGCCGGGGTGGTAGATCTGCTCACCGTCGCTGTTGAGGTCGCCGGGGCGGCCGACGGAGTAGCCGAGGAGGTCACCGGACGGTCCGCGGCGCGGTTTGACCATGAAGTCGTCGGCTTCGAGGTAGGCGAGGAGTTCTTCGGCGGTTGCGGCGTGGGGGATCGCGGCGCGGATGCGGTCCGGGAGCCAGGCGCGGCTGGTCTGTTCCCAGCCGAGGCAGGCGGCCTTGTGCAGCTCGGCCTGGCTGGGCGCGCGGGTGGCGGTGCGGTCGCCCCTGTTCAGCCGGCGCAGGCCGTAGTCCCTCTCGATCTCGCGGCACTCGTTGCCGACCCGGATGCCGCTGTCGTGGAGCTTGGGGCGGCGGCCGTCTTCGCGGACGGTGGTGGCGAGGATGTGGATGTGGTCGTCGGCGTGGCGTACGGCGACCCACCGGCAGGCGAGGTCGTCGCCCTCGGGAGCGATCCCCGCCGCGGCGACGATGCGCTGGGCGATCTCGCCCCACTCGGCGTCGGAGAGGTAGCGGTCTTCGGGGGCGGCGCGG
Source organism: Streptomyces sp. IBSBF 3018 (assembly GCA_050613715.1). Taxonomy (GTDB): domain Bacteria; phylum Actinomycetota; class Actinomycetes; order Streptomycetales; family Streptomycetaceae; genus Actinacidiphila. The sequence goes on along the minus strand of JAJSZB010000010.1, from coordinate 17,753 downwards.
ACGGGGCAGTGCCAGACGTGGTCGGTGACCGGTTTCCCGAACTCGCTGTTACGCAGGTCGACGGGCGCGTCGAGGTGGCGGGCAAGGGCGGTCAGAGTGGCGTTCTCGTCGCGGCCGGGGTCGGGCATGCCGAGCATCGCGAAACCGGCCACGATGTGCGGATCGAGGTGTTCGTCGTGGCGGCCGGGTCCGTAGAGGTAGGCGAGCAGGCCCCGGGTGTTGGCACCCGCGGGCTTGATAGCGGCGATCACGGGCGTCCCACTTCCGCGTCGTCGGCCGACTGGCGGAGGGCTTCCGCGATTGTCGTGAGCAGCTGGTGCAGTTCGTCGAGACGCTCGAGGATGTCGGGTGGGGTGTAGTCGCTGTTGAGGGCCCGGGCGATCTGGTTGACGTTGTTGCCGACGCGGCTGAGGGCGCGCAGGACCTGGGCGCGGAACATGTGGGTGCGGCGGCGGTCCTCGGACAGGGGGAGGTTGGCGGTGAACCGGCCGGCGACGAAGGCGAGGACGATGTCGGCCGCGAAGCCGGACTCACCCTTGTAGCCGTGCTCCGCCGCGGCTTCGCGTAGGCGGGCGTGCTCGTCGGGGGTGAAGCGCAGGGGGCCGACGCGGACGGTGCGCTTGTCGCCGGTGAAGCGGCGGATCGCGGGCTGCACGCCGTGGATGCCGTGCGTAGCCGGTGCGGCGGACGCAGGGCGGAGGACGGTTCGCTGGGCGGCATGGAGCGTGTCCGAGTCGGATGCGGCCCCGACCCCCTGGCCCTGCGCGCCCTCGCGCTGGGCCGTCTCCGCCACCCCCGGGGCGGAGATTCCCCCGATCCGGCCGCGAGTCGGACTCGGGGTACTACTGGCTCCGCCAGGGGCCGTCTTTCCGAAGGTCAGCCTCCACAGATCCTGAAGCGTACGGGATCGCGCCTGCTCAACGGGCATGTCGGCGGCGGGTTCTTCGGTATGGGGTGTGCGGGTCACGGCTGTTGCTCCGAAACGGGGGCGGGCGGTCGTATCACTTCGCGTGCGGGCGGACGGCTGGGTGCGGTCGTGCCGGGCGGCCGACCGGATGGCGTCGTCACCGGGGCACGAATGCGGCGTGCGGGCCCGGGTGGTCGGAACCGTTCCGACCACCCCGGGCTCTGTTCCGGCCGCCGGGCGCTCAGTTATCGCCTCGGCCCGGGGCGAGTTCCGCCCGCAGGACTCCCATCGCCTGGGTCAGCCGCTGGCCGCCGACCTTAAGACCCTTGTCGCGTATGGCTTGCTGGACCACGGCCCGCGAGGCGCGTCCGTGCTCGGCGATCGCCATCCGGCCGATCTCGACGAGTTCGTCGAGCGTGGCGTCCGCCGGGCGGCCTCCGCGCGGCGTGGGCTCTGGGCCTTCGGATGGCGGTTCCGCGAGCAGTGGTGCTGCCTGCGCGGATACGGGCGCGCTGGTAGCGGTGGGTTCGGCGACGAGCTGGTGGATCTGCCGCATCAGCACGCCGAAAGCCAGGAGCGCGGCGGTCGGGGGGACCGCGGCGACGACGTAGTCGAGGAGGGGGATCGCAGCACCGTTTCCGGTTCCGCTCACCCCGGCCACGTTGAGCGCGATGGATCCGACCGACCCGGTTGCCGTCAGCGCGATGGCCCACCAGTCGGGGACCTTGCGCAGGCCGGCGCGGAGCATCAGCAGCTCGCCCGCGACGATGAACGCGTCCAGGGTCGCGGGCCAGATCCACTGGCGGACGGGTGAGTTCCTCAGACCGTGCCGTCCGGCGACCTGCGCGAGGTGGGCGTACGAGAGCCAGAATCCGCCGGCGGTGAGGGCGACGATGACGGCTCCGGCGGCGACGAGCGCGTACCGCTCGGCGGCGTGCTTGGTCATGCGGGGGTTCTCCATACGTAGTTTCAGGGGTGATCGCGGAGTCCGTCGTGGGGGGCGTACACGCGAACCCCCTTCTAAAGGGGGGTTCGCGCGTGTACGCCTGGCGGCGTGTGCGCCGTGTACGGTCGCGTGATCGTCTGACCTGGGGTTTCGTCGCGGGCGTGGACGGCTGGGCACGCTTCGTGCGGCCCGGTCCTGAGAGGGCCGCGTGTACGCCCCCGTGTACGGTCCGGGCGTCGCGGCGGAGGCGCGGTCAGCTGACGGCGATGTGCAGGTTGGAGACCTGGTAGCGGGCTTGCTGGCCGCCTCCGGTGCCGCCTGCGACGCCCTCGGTCTTCCTGGCGAGGCCGCCCTTGACCAGGCGTTCCAGGTGCCGCCTGGCTTTCTCCACGGCCGACCGGTCGGGGTTGGCCTGGCCGCTGAGGACGCCGGCCAAGTCGCGGGTGGTGAGCCCGCCGGGGTGGGCGCGGAGGATGGCGACGGGGTCGAAGGCGGGCTCGATCGTGGTGGTGCCGCGCTCGTGGTCGTGGATGACCTGGAGGGGGCCGATCTCGCCGGTCGGGGTCTTCAGGTGGTGGACGGTGACGGCCGGGTCGCCCGCCTCTCCGGCGATGAACAGCACGCTGCCCGCGCCGGAGGTGATCCACGTGGAGCCGTAGACCCGGTCGAGGGTGGGGCGTTGGCCGCGCGGGGCGTCGGCCGTGGCCTTGCGCTGGTGGTGGAGTTCCATGACCTCGACGCCGTTGCGGAGGGCGCGCATGCGGGCGTTGTGGAAGGCGACGGCCAGCGCGTCGTCGACCAGGGTGCTGACCGCGTCCTTGAGGCTGTCGATCACGATGGTGTCGGCCTGGTGGGCTGCGGCGAGGTCGGCGAGGAGGTCGGGCTCCTTGTCGAGGGTGGCGGGTAGCGGTCCCTGCCAGACGGCGAGTCGGTCGCGCAGGACCGGTTCGTGCTCGGGCGTAATCCGGCGGGCCATGGCGTGGGCGATCTGCCTGGGGCGGTCCATGGCCAGGTACAGGACCCGCTCGCTGGGGGAGACGGGCATGTTCAGGACGGTGTCCTGGAGGCCGAGGCGGGCGAGGACGACCTGGTGGGCCAGGGTCGTCTTGCCGACGCCCGGCGGCCCGACGATCATCAGGCTCTCGCCGGAGGACCAGGCGGTCTGCTCGCGGGTGCCCCACAGCGGGTCGGTGTCGGCGCCGGTTTCGGTGACGAAGCGCCAGCCGTCGACCAGGTAGCGCGACAGCCGGCCGCCTCCGGTGGCGAGGGCGCGGTCGCGTTCCGCGCGCAGCTCGGCCTCGGCGGCGCTGCGTATCGCGTCCGGGTCGGCGCCCGGCTCGGCGGCGAGCTGCACGGTCCGGATGCCGTTCTCGCGCAGTCGGCGCAGGTCGGCCTTGCGGCGGACGATCTCGGCGTAGTGCGGGGCGTTCGCGACGGTCGGCGGGGCGTCAGCCAGGACGTGGAGGTATGTACTGCCGCCGACGCGGCTCAGATCGCCCCTGCCGAGGAGGTAGTCGCCGAGCACGATCGGGTCGGTGGGGGCGTCCTCGGCGCGCAGGGCGAGGATCGCCCGCCAGATCGTCTCGTGCGCGGGCCGGTAGAAGTCCTCCGGCACCAGCAGCGCGCGCACCTCGTCCACGGCCTGGCGCCGGAACATGCAGGCACCGAGGACTGCCTGCTCAGCGACCAGATCGTTGGGTGGCTCGGCCACGGCCGGGCCCGCTGTCGGCGGACGCGATGGCGTATCCGGCCCGGGGGCCGTACGCTGGTTCACGGAAACTCCTCACCTGGCGGGCAGCGGGACGGCAATCCCAGCCAGCCGGTCTTGATCGTTCGTGGGTACGGGCGGTTGTGAGGTTTCTGCTTCAGCCCCCGGCGTTCGCAGCGCCGGGGGCTTCTTCGTTCTCTGCTGCGTGTTGGTGGGTGTCCAGGGGGCCTCACGAGTGTACCAGTCGCATTGCGGTATGACTAGCTTGCATTTCGCTCCCGAATGAGCTTTACTTCTTGAGGCCCCGCCCGCGCCGTCATCCGACGGCCCGAGACGAAGGAGGTGGACGCGATGGCCGAGGAAGGAGCGGCCCGAGCCGCCGGCCCTGAACGACCCCTGGCGGAGGACCACGTCGCGCAGCGCATCAAGATGGAACGCGAGGTCCGGGGCTGGAGCACGGTCACCCTTGCCGAGCGCATGACCGACGCCGGACACCCGATCAACCAGTCCGCGATCTGGCGCATCGAGAGCGGCAAGCCCCGTCGCCGGGTCAACCTCGACGAGGCGCTCGGCTTCTGCAAGGTCTTCGACATCACCCTCGACGACCTCACCGCCGCGCCCGGCCGCATCGCCAACCCCCAGGTCCGCAGACTCGTCGGCGACTACGTCGAGCAGTGGAAGCAGTGGCGCGCGCTGGGCAGGTCCATGGACGCCGTCCAGGCCGAACTCCGCGCGTACACCGAGGCCCACCCCGACCAGGACGACATGGTCAAGGCCCTGCTCACCCACGAGATGGCCGTCGCCTCCAACGGCGAGTTCCGCCACCACCGAGGCGCTCCCCCCAAACTGCAGAGCTGGCTCCGCGCCCCGGACCAGGACACGGCCTCGTAGTCCCAGGACCCTGCCTCCGCCGGTGCTGCGAACACCGGCGGATCAGCCATGTCCTGCCGCCACCTCTGCTGTGAGGCCGCGCAACCGCCCGTACCCACGAACGACCAAGACCGGCGAGGCCGGGGTTGCCGCCCCGACGCCTCGCCAAGAGAGGTTCCGCCTTGCACTCCCACGACCTTCCGGTCGCTCAGATCGCCCGCCTCCTCGGCGTCCACGAGGAGGACCTGCGGGAGCTGATCGCCGTCCGCGACGGCTCCCACGGTGACCCCACCCTCGTCGCTCTCACCGTCGCCGAAGCCGCACGCCGCATCGGCATCAGCCGCACCAAGATGTACGAATACGTCTCCTCCGGCCAGATCCCGTCCGTGAAGATCGGCAGTCTCCGCCGCATTCCCGCCGAGGCGCTGGGGGCCTTCATCGCCCGGCAGGGCGGCGCCCCCTCCGACTTCACCACCGCGGCCTGAGGGGGACGGACATGGCCAAGACCCGCCAGCCCAACGGCGCCTCGTCCATCTACCAGGGCAACGACGGCCGGTGGCACGGCCGCGTGACCGTCGGCGTCAAGGACGACGGCACGCCCGACCGCCGCCACGTCTCTCGCAAGACCCGAGCCGAGGTCACCAAGCTCGTCCGCGAGCTGGAGAAGCAGCGCGACGCCGGCACCGTCCGCAAGCCCGGCCGGGCGTGGACGGTCAAGGCGTGGCTCACCCACTGGATCGAGAACATCGCCCCGATCGGCGTCACCGAGAACACCATCGCCGGCTACGAGGTCGCCGTCCGCGTCCATCTCATACCAGGGCTGGGCGCCCACCGGCTGATCAAGCTGGAGCCGGAGCACCTGGAGCGCTTCTACAAGAAGATGCAGGACGGCGGAAGCAAGCCCGCGACCGCCCACCAGGCCCACCGCACGCTACGGGTGGCGCTGGGCGAAGCCGTCCGTCGGGGTCACCTGACGGTGAACGTGGCGAAGATCGCCAAGGCGCCGCGTCTCGAAGAGGAGGAGATCGGGCCGTACTCGGTGGAGGAGGTGCAGCGCATTCTGCTGGCGGCCGGGAAGCGGCGGAACGCCGCCCGTTGGGTCATCGCCCTGGCCCTCGGCCTCCGGCAGGGCGAGGTGCTCGGCCTCCAGTGGTCGGACGTCGACCTCGACGGCGGCGTGATCCGCGTCCGGCGGGGACGGCTGCGGCCGAAGTACGCGCACGGCTGCGGCGGGGAGTGCGGCCGGAAGCCCGGCTACTGCCCGCAGCGCAACCAGATCCGGCGGGAGACGAAGGACACCAAGTCCCGCGCCGGCAGGCGTGCGATCGGCCTTCCCGACGAGCTGGTGAAGCTCCTTCGCCAGCACCGCGAAGCCCAGGCGCGCGAGCGAGCGGAAGCCCGCCAGCTCTGGACGGAGAAGGGCTACGTCTTCACGTCACCGACGGGCGAGCCCCTGATCCCCAACACCGACTACCACCACTGGAAGGAGCTGCTCCAGGTAGCCGGTGTCCGGGACGCCCGCCTCCACGACGCCCGCCACACCGCCTCGACGGTTCTCCTGCTCCTCGGAGTCCCCGAGCGGATCGTGATGGCGATCATGGGCTGGTCGTCGGCATCTATGGCGAAGCGCTACCAGCACGTGACGGATCCGCTGTTGAGGGAGACGGCTATGAAGGTCCAAGGGATGCTCTGGGGCTTGAGCGGGGAGTGCGGCGAGTAACCACTCGCATCACGAGGTTGGCCAAGCAGCCTGTTGAGGTGCGGGCGACCTGGCCGAGAGCACCGGACCCTTCGAAGTCCGGGACAGCTCGCCTACGTAGGGCCTCGAGCGTCCGGCCCAGGCCCTACGTAGGCGTGAGATTGGTGAGGTTACGGCTGAGTATCTCGTTCCATTACGGCGGTCGCAGTTTCGATGCTGTTGACGACCTCATAGTCGAGGTCGTTGATCCCGACTGTGTTCTTAACCGTGTCGAAGTGAATGCGGGCGGAGGCGATCTTGTCCTGCTCCATGGGGCGGAGCAGTGCGAGTTCGTTGGTGCCCTTGGTCTCGAAGACGATGTAGCGACTGCCATCGGTACGTTCAACGGTCATCGCCCAGTCGGGGTTGTAGCTCCCCAGCGGAGTTGGGATCTTGAACGAGGTCGGAAGCTTGACGAAAGTCTTGACCTCAGTTCGCTGTAGGAGTGCGAGCGCGAAGTCCCTCTCAACGTTCGAGTCGACGACCAGGTACTTGTACACAGACTTCTGCTCGAACGAGATCGCCTTGCCGTCTGCATCAGTGATGATATTTCCTCCAGGGCCGGTGTACCCGGCGAGTTCGGTTTCGCGAAGTAGGCTTAGCGCATACCGACGATCTGCTTCGGGGCGAGAAGAATCGACCAGCTCGTAGCGCAACCCCTTGACCTGGAAGTCAGCCTTGGTGACGTTGAGTTGGCGACCTGCCTGGTCGATGTATGCCTGTGGGTTATCCCGGAACTGTCCGAGTGTGCCGGACTCAGTGAGAGCGTGAGCGAGTGTCGCACGGGTCAGCTGAGTGCGGTCTGCAAGGACGGACAGAATGTCGGGTAGGTCCTCGCTATCAGCGTAAGTGACATCTGCGCGACGCGTTGCAGCGGCTTCCGCGGTCAAGCCACTCTGGTCGATGCGCTCCACACGGTGCGTGACCCACTCTCCGCGACGCTTGGGTACCGGAAGCATACTGCGCAGAGCCTTAACCAACTCGGCACGCAGGCTGGCTTCATCGACTTCGACGCGGTACTCCGTACGGTGCTGGATGCGGTCCCACAACGCCTGGAACTCAGGGCTTTCTAGACGTTCCTGGACGAGGGGCACCGCGACGCGTTCGCCGGCCCTCTTGACGTCCATTGGTTTGGCGAGGCGCTTGATGAGTCCGAGAACTGCCTTGGCCGCGGCTTCGGAGTTGACGGAATCGCTGACAATTTTTGTGAGGTTTTTATCGCCGGTCTGCACGGCCTGGCGCAGGCTGTCCTGCACCTTGCCCTTGACGTCGATGTACCCTTCGGAGAACAAGGCCTGGTACAGGGTTTGCGCGGCAGTCGAGCCCACAGCAACGACCGTCCCGTCCTCCGCCTTGAAAGGCAGACGCGCGAAGCTGTCCACTGTGATAATGCCGAACTGAATGCCCAAATCATCGGCCATCTCGCGCTGCAGGCGATCTGCGAACTCCTCGTAGGACTCGTTCGCGATCACGGTGAGGCGATTGATATCAAAGCCGTGGACCCGGTTTCCCGCCCCGTCCACGCACAGGCGCAGGCCACGGCCGATGGACTGGCGCCGCCATCGCTCAGTGCCCATGTTGCGCAGGACGCAGATCTGAAAGACGTTGGGATTGTCCCAGCCTTCTTGCAGTGCGGAGTGGCTGAAGATGAACCGGAGAGGGGTGCCCGGGGTGGTCAGCCCGACCTTGTCCCGCATGATCTGCTCGTAGGCTCGATTGGCCTGCTGCCGGCCCTTATCGGTGGTCTCCTTGGTATCCACCAATACCTCGGCACCTCCCTTGCGACGGTCCACGGAGAAATACCCCTGGTGTGCTTCCTTCGCGACCTTGTCGGCAGCCGAGTCGCCCAGCAATGTGTTGAACTGCGGCTCGGAGGCGATACGCGTGTACTCCTGCTCGAAGACCCGTGCGTACTCACCGAGCAGTGCCTCACCGTTAGGACCGTACTCGCGATACTTTGCAACGGAGTCCACGAAGAAGAGGCTGAGCACCTTTATATCGCGCCCGTGGATCGCGAACTCTTGCTCCTTGAGCAGGTGCTGTCGGATGGTCTGAGCGATCATCTGGCGGGCTCTCTCACCGAGGCTCACCTCGGCGCCGATGCTATCCCCGGCTTTCAACGGCTGCGCAACGGTGTCGAAGGAGATGCTTTCCTGTCCCGGGGTCGCGTTAATGGCGACCACGGTGAGGTTCTTGTACAGATCACGTCCAGTGAGATCCGCGAGGTTGTTGCGCGACGTGGTGTCGACAGTGACGGCCTTGCGCTTGATCTCGTTGCCCTGCTCGACGTCTGCCTCGACGCGCGCAGTGATGGCGCCGCCTGGGCCTCGCGACACTCCGAGCAGCCTGACGTATGGCGTTGTCCCGCTGGCAGAGGTGACGAGGGAGTCGACCTCAATCTGTTTTACCAACTCGTTTTCGTAGGCGGCGATGGCGTCTAGGCGGTAGACGAGGTTGGCTTTGTCAGTCTTGGGGTGAGTGGCCGAATACCGCAGGGTGGCCAGCGCGTTGAAGTCCTCCAGCGCGCTGCGGCCCGCACCCTTCTTCTTTCCGGTACCCGTGTCGCCGTACACGCTCTGCGGCTCGTCGACGATGATGATTGGGTTTGTGGCGCGGATCAGGTCAGCGGGTACCTCGGAGTCGAGGTCCTCGGCCTGCTGATAGACCTTGTTGGTTTTCTTGTTGATCGCCGCGACAGTGACGATCATGATCTCGATGCTCGGCGAAGTCGCGAATGAGCGCACGCGAGATGGATTGCTGCCGTCGAACTGGAAGAAGTTCATCGGCGGGTTGCCGTACAGGGTTCCAAAGTGTTCGCGCAGCATATGGATGGACGTTTCGACGCCCTCCTTAATAGCGACCGACGGCACCACCACCATAAACTTGGTGAACCCGTAGAGCTGGTTGAGCTCGTAGATGGTGCGGAGGTAGACGTACGTCTTACCGGTGCCGGTCTCCATCTCAATGGTGAAATTCATCGAGTCCAATGAGCGCTCTGGAGCGAGACCAGTGTGGTTCTGCACCTCTTGCAGGTTGGCCAGGATCGTCGCAGGATCCAAGCGGAGCATGTTGCCGTAGCCCAGGTCGGAGAACCCGTCAAATCCGGCATGGGCGGCCGGGTGGGCGTGCACAGTGAACTGGGAGGCCATAACCTCCTGGCCCTTGAACAGGCCCGTGACCGCGTCGATGGCTTGACGCTGGTAGTCGAGGTCGGCGTCGAAAGAGAACTTCATTCAGATGCTCCGCACCGTGGTGAAGCCGGCCTGCTCGACGGCAGCGGCGAAGTTGAGCTTGGCAGCGGAGTCAACGAAGCCCGTGTCACGGACGACGACCGTGGTGTCGGCGTCGCCGGGGTCTTCGTTTCGCCACGCCGCCAGGACCTTTGCGACCTCGTTCGCACGCTCGACCGTGATGTCGGTGCCAAAATACGCGAACAGCGTGCCAGCCAGGTTGTACAGCGTGCTGCCGGCGACCTCGCGCCTCTGCAACGGTGTGGTCAGGTCCACGCCCAGGCGCAGCATCATCTCGACCAGCAGGTCGTCTGTGGTGCGCCCGGCGACGAGGTTGTCTACAGCCCCAAGTAGGTCGAGTTGGTCGGGCGTACCGTCCCAAGCCCTCACGTTGCTGGACGCCAAGCGGTACGACCGGAAGCCGGTGTCGATGTTCCCAGCGTTTGGGGCCTGCTTGGCGGCAATCTGCCGCCCCGCGCGGCGCAGCCGCTCGCGCGTGATGTCCGCGATCGTGTTGTAGCCGTCGGTGTCGACGAACTCGTCAAGCTGGACCAGGATGTAGCGGCGCTTGCCACCATCTGCAGCGTTGAGGTCCATGACGGCGTGGCCGGTGGTGCCCGATCCCGCAAAGAAGTCGAGGATAATTGCTTCAGGGTTCGATTGCGTGACAAGGTCGATCCATCGCGCGATAACTGTCTCGTCCTTGGGGAAAGTGAAAACACCTTTGCCCAGAAGAGTATCCAGCCGCTTTGATGCTGCACGTCGGTCCGTATAGAAGACGGGCAGTACGGACTGTGTGCTTGTCTCGTCGAGGTAGCGCTTATAAGTGGGACGCGTGGTTTCGTCGGATCCGAACTTAATGCGCCCTTCAGCGAGGAGCTGTGCCATGCGTGGCTGCTCGTATGCCCAGCCGTTGGGGTGCATGTTGGCGGGCTTTCCCGTGACCGGGTGGAGTACGTCGTAGCAGAGGTTGGGTCGCGGGTTTGGGCTGCGCAGGTTGTCGCCGAAGTAGACGACCCCCGGACGGCCATCCTTGCCGTCGATCTGGTTGTAGTGCTCGGACGCCCTCCGGGGGTCGTTTGCTGCTAGGCCAGCCCACCACTTCCTCATCAGCTTCGTCGCGACAGCTTCGTCCTCGCCAGAGTCCGCCCATGCCTTGCGCCCGGCCGCGAGGATCGAGTCAACTCCCGGCTTCGGCTCACGCCATCGGACGTCGGCCAGGGCACCGATGTCCTTGACGTAGATCAGCATGTAGTCGGTGGACGGTGAGAGGAAATGGGCGTCGTTCTTACGTCCGCCCTGCCAGGTCACGCTGGCGATGAAGTTTTCCGCACCGAAGATCCGGTCCATAAGGAGTTTGAGACGTGCGTGTTCCGCGTCGTCGATGGCGACGATGGCGACGCCCGTCTCTTTGAGTAGATGGTGGGCCACGAGAAGGCGTGGATACATCATCGATAGCCAGGCGGTGTGCCTAGAGGCACCGGCCTTGCGGTCCTGAGCACGGTCGGATCCCTCACCGCTTTGGAGTGCGCCGTCGTCGTCACGCTGACCGGCGGCCGTCTCGTGCTCAGCGCGGGAGATGGTCCGCTTGTCGTCGTAGACGAACTCGTCGCTCCCGGTGTTGTAAGGGGGGTCGATGTAGATCACGTCGACCTTGTTGGTGTACCCGCGGCGAAGCAGGCGCAAGACCTCGAGATTGTCGCCTTCGACCACGATGTTATGGCTGGTGTCCCAGCTGATGGACTCTTCCGGTTTGGGAAGGAGCGTGCCTGTTGCCGGGAGGGTAGAGAGACGCCGAGCCTCAGCCATACCGGGCCAGCGCAGGCCGAATGTCTCTGCGGAACTCGGAGCGGCGTCGTCTCCCAACAGATCACGAAGAGCGTCGATGTCGACGGTGCCATCGACGACGACGTCGGGAAAGAGCCGGGCCAGAAGATCGAGGTTCGACTTGGCCTCGCCCGGGCCTGTCACGTCGTCGACCGGTTCGAAGTCCAGGGTCACAGGTTGATGTCCTTCTTCTATGGGGGAGGGGCGGCGCGAGGCGTCTTTCAGGTGTCGCCGTGATCCTGGACGGCGCCGTAAAGGGTGTTCCTGACACGCTCGATCTGCGCGCGCAGTGTCCGGGCCTGCGTATTGAGCTCGATACGTCGTTGCTGGTTCTTCGCCTGTCTAGCGTCCCGTACGACGGTGATCAGTCTCGCCTCCAGGTCGGTCAGCCCTCGGCGCAGCGAGATGGCTTCTGCCGCTTGCAGGGCCGTACTGGCGGGTCGTCCCTCTGCTGCGGCGGTGCGCACGAGGTCGCGGTACAGCGTCCACATGTCTGTTCGGTCTAGTCGGTCCAGGCGCAGTGCCCCTGGCTGGATCTGTCCGGTCGGCACAATGACGTGCGCGTCGATCGCGGATGTCGACTGGCTGGGGTCCGTTCGGCTGACATGGCTGAGTGCCAAGGAGAGCCCCATAGAGCCGTCCGGCATGCACGCGAGCAGCACCACTGGCTTAGCCATGCTGCGGTGCACGAGTTCGATCACGCGAGCACGGTCGGCGGCACTTGTTTTGTCGGCCAGGACGACCTCCAAGACTGGGATGTCGACGACGGTGCGCTCGGTGCCCCGGTGCTCGGGCACCTGGATGGTCTCAGGGCGCAGTATCCCGATCAGCTGTGCTGAGGCTACGGCTTTGGTGATCAGGCGTGCATCGGCGGGAGCCTGATCCTCGAACTGTGCGGTCAGCATCTTCTTCGTGATTCTGTGCTGCTGGCGTGCTGCTTCTGGCAAGCCGAGCAGGCTCGCACCGTCGAGGTTGCGGGGGGTGGGCGCGTCGGTCACGGGATGACCGCCAGCCAGGCCACCACGTCCACCGCTTCAAGTCCGGGGGCGCTGGCGTTCGTTCCGAGCTGAGAAGGGCCCGCGGAGAACAGGGAGGCCACCATGCTCTCCTCGGTCTTGCCGGACGCCGCTCGGACCACGGCGTCCAGCAGATCGCGGTAGTGCTTCATAGAGCTGCCCGACCTGGTTGCCTTGCCGAACTCTGCCAAGACGGTATTGTCCGGTTCAGTGCTGCCAAGACAGTGGTGGCGCAGGACGTCGAGAGCTAGCTTGGGTTCCTCGATGGGGTGTGCGAGCTCGCCGTCGTCGGTCACGTAGGCGAGCACGTACGGGGCCAGCGGGTACGCCTTGGAGAAGGCGAATGTGTTGTCCCGCACGCGCAGGAGGAAGACTGCTCCGGGAGCGAGCCCGTCGTCGGCCAGTGCCTTGTCGAAACGGGTGACGCCAAACAGGGCCAAAGGCCAGCCGATGATTTCGCGGACCTCTTCGTGCGGGCGAGCAGCGGCGTCCACACGGAAGTCGGAGAGGGTCAGGTCAGTGATGCTCAAGCCGCCGGCGAGGTCTTCCATCGTGGGGGCGGCGTTCTGCATCTGCTGCAGCTGCTTGCGCCGATAGTCCAGGTCGTTCATGCCATCGGAGGTAACGTCCAGGACGTTTTCTTCGCCGGTAGCGGAGACATCGAGAAGGGTCATCCGGCTAGACACACGCGTCTCGAGGTTGATGTAGGCGTCCAGAGCCATGTCGGGCCAGAAGTTGACGAGTTGAACCCTGGTGTTGGTGGTTCCCAGGCGGTCCACGCGCCCGAAGCGCTGGACGATGCGCACAGGGTTCCAGTGGATGTCGTAGTTGATCACCGTGTCACAGTCCTGAAGGTTCTGGCCCTCGGAGATGGCGTCGGTCGCGATCACGATGTCGATCTGCGGGGAAGTCTGGTCACCACCCTTGGAGCGGGGGGAGAACGCGGTGAGCACGTCGATCATGTGGGTGCGTTGCATCCGGAGCGTCGCCCGGGTCGTCTGCCCTGTGATCAGGGCGACGTGCACGCCCAGCTCGTCGTTGGCCCAGCCGGCCACATGCTTGTAGAGATATTCGGCGGTGTCACTGAACGCGGTAAATATAAGGGCCTTGCGGTTATCTTCGTTGGTGGGGTGCTCGGCCTTGTCGCGCAGGAACTGCTTGAGCTGAGCCAGTTTGGCGTCGCGAGTGGCATCGACCGCGTACACCTCGGCCAGCAGGGCGGCCACGGTGTCCCGGTCCTGCCGGAGTTCTTGCCGCCATCTGATCCGGTCTATGTCGGCGAGGAACACCTTGACGCTGCCGCCGACGGTGTCCTCGAATTGAGGGTCGTCCAGGTCGAGGTTCTCCAGGTCCGCGAAGTTGTCGATTGAGGTCCCCTCGCCTCCGGTCGCCTCGTAGGCGTCGATGCTGGCGATGGCGCGGTCGATGGTGCCGAGGATTTTGCCGAGGGTCTCGCCCAGGGAGTTGACCGAGGACTCCAGGCGCTTGAGTAGCCCCACTCGCAGCAGATGGACCACGTTGTTCTCGCGGTCGGTTTGTCTCCACACGCGATGGCCGCCCGTACGTACCTTCTGGTCGTACAGGGCTGCGTACTTGTTCTCGTGCTTCGCGCTGACGTAGGAAGTGGGTTTATAGGCCGCCAGGTTCAGACGCAGGATCGACTGGTTGATCTGTTCCAGCGGGATCATGGTGTTGGCCGCGTCGATCGGCGGGGTGAGGTTGATCGGGGCCAATCGCTCGGGGAAATTCCCCACATCCTTGGTGCCGTAGTACTTCTGGATGTGCTTGCGAGAGCGGGCGATCGTCACCAGGTCCAGCAGGCGGATGTAGTCCATGCCGAGGGTGCCGGCCAGGGACTTCGTGCTCCGAGTAGCCGCGGGCGTGCGCTGCCATTCATTGAAGTGCTTCTGTGCCCTGGCCAGGGTGGCCTCAATGCTCTTGATCCCGTATGCGGCCAGAGCCTGGTCGTCCCCCTCTGTGGCGAACAGGACCTGGTTCTTGAGGTCGGCCAGGCGGGTATTCACTGGCGTGGCGCTGAGCATGAGGACCTTGGTCTTGACGCCGTTCTTGAAGACCTCGCTCATGAGGCGCTGGTACCGCGTCATCCGCCCCTTGACCTGCGGGTTGTTGCGGAAGTTATGAGACTCGTCGATTACGACGAGGTCGTAGTTGCCCCAGTTGATGTTGGCTAGGTCGATGTCTCCGGACTGTCCGCTCGTGCGGCTGAGATCGGTGTGATTGAGGACGTCGTAGTGGAAGCGATCAGCGGCCAGCGGATTGCGGTTGTCGTTGCCGCGGTAGATGGTCCAGTTCTCGCGCAGCCGCTTGGGTGCCAGGACAAGGACGCGGTCGTTGCGGAGCTCGTAGTACTTGATGACCGCGAGGGCCTCGAAAGTCTTCCCCAAGCCCACGCTGTCAGCGATGACGCAGCCATTGTGACGCTCAAGCTTCTCGATTGCGCCGAGCACGCCGTCACGCTGGAACTTGTAGAGCTTGTTCCACACGACGGAGTCATAGAAGCCGGTCTTGCCGCGTTCGGCAGTCTCCTCGCCGGACTCTTCGACGAAATCCCTGAACAGGGAAGTCAGGACGCGCAGGTAGACGGACTCTGGGGCCCTGTCCTTGAAGAGGGCTCGGGCAGCGTCGAGGAACTCCTTCTGGATGGTGCAGGTCGTTGCATCGTCGTACCACATCCGCTCGAAGTTGACGACGGTCTGCGCCACCTTGTCCGCGTCCGTGGACTCCTGGGGGAAGTAGAGGCTCTGTGGCGCAACCAGGCCGAGACTCTCGGCCTCAAGACCCGCACCGTCGACGGAGTAGGGGAATGGGCCAGAGACGCTCGTCCAGGTGCCGCGAGCGCGTCGCTTGAGTGCTCTGGTTTGAAGGTGTTCTTCGGCCCAGGCCACAAACGCACGGGCGATGCGATGCTGATCCAGGCATGCACGCTTCAGATTTTCCTGCTCGAGCCCGTTGAGAGGGAAGTCCTGAAGGCTGTGGCCGTGCAGAAGCAGACGCAGGTCGACAGCGGTCAGCTCGTCCAGGAGCGCCTCGTAAACGAAGAGAGAGAACGACTCCGATAGCGAGTCCACGCGCGTGGCACCGGTCAGGTGCTTGCGCAACCGGTCGATCGCATGGCCTGCGTCGCTGGGGACCATGAAGCTGAACCTCCGGGTGGACATGGATCCGCTACTGCGTGGGGGCGTGAGCTTTCCTGATGCTATGACGCTGTTGTGCCTGACTGGGGCCCCTCGGCTGAGGTCCCGCATCTGGCCACTCTGCGCACTGAGACCAGAACTGAGACCACGGGACGACGAAGCCCCCGGCCGCTGAGCGGTCGGGGGCCACGTCTGCCCTGGTGGGCGGGTGCGGAGGATACGAGATTCGAACTCGTGAGGGGTTGCCCCCAACACGCTTTCCAAGCGTGCGCCCTAGGCCTCTAGGCGAATCCTCCGTGGGGAACAGTACAAGACGCGAGGGGGTGGGTGCGAACTCGATGTGGGGGGAGCGGATCGGGTAGGGTGGGCTGCAGCCCCTCACGTGGCGCTATCTCGCTGAACTCCCCCAGGGCCGGAAGGCAGCAAGGGTAGGTGGGCTCTGGCGGGTACGTGGGGGGTCTTCGCTTTGCCCGGCGGCGCGGATTCCGCAGCTCCCGAGGCTCCGGCGCGCCGGCCGCAAGGCTCCGGTCCGCCGGCCGCCGCCGGTCCGTCCCGGTGGCGGGGGCGCGTTGTCGGTCCGCGCGGATAACCTCGTACTCGTGTCTCTCGCTCTCTATCGCCGCTACCGCCCCGAGACCTTCGCCGAGGTCATCGGGCAGGAGCACGTCACGGACCCGTTGCAGCAGGCGCTGCGCAACAACCGGGTCAATCACGCGTACCTGTTCAGCGGGCCGCGCGGCTGCGGGAAGACGACCAGTGCGCGCATCCTGGCCCGCTGCCTGAACTGCGAACAGGGCCCCACCCCCACTCCCTGCGGCGAGTGCCGCTCCTGCCTGGACCTGGCCAGGAACGGCCCTGGCTCGATCGACGTCATCGAGATCGACGCCGCCTCGCACGGCGGCGTGGACGACGCCCGTGACCTGCGGGAGAAGGCGTTCTTCGGCCCCGCGGGCAGCCGCTACAAGATCTACATCATCGACGAGGCCCACATGGTCACCTCCGCGGGGTTCAACGCCCTGCTGAAGGTGGTCGAGGAGCCGCCGGAGCACCTGAAGTTCATCTTCGCCACGACCGAGCCCGAGAAGGTCATCGGCACCATCCGCTCCCGCACCCACCACTACCCCTTCCGCCTGGTCCCGCCCGGCACGCTGCGCGACCACCTCGCCGAGGTGTGCGAGCGCGAGGCGATCCGGGTCGAGGACGGCGTGTATCCGCTGGTGGTACGCGCCGGGGCCGGTTCGGTGCGCGACTCGATGTCGGTCATGGACCAGCTGTTGGCCGGCGCGGGCGCGGACGGTGTGACGTACGCCATGGCCACCGCGCTGCTCGGGTACACCGACGCCGCGCTGCTGGACGACGTGGTCGACGCCTTCGCCGCCGGCGACGGCGCCGCGGTCTTCGAGATCGTCGACCGGGTGATCGAGGGCGGCCACGACCCCCGCCGTTTCGTCGCCGACCTGCTGGAACGCCTACGGGACCTGGTGATCATCGCCGCCGTCCCGGACGCGGTGGACAAGGGCCTGATCGACGCACCGCGCGACGTGGTGGAACGCATGCAGGCCCAGGCGTCGGTGTTCGGCGCCGCCGAGCTGAGCCGGGCCGCCGACCTGGTCAACGCGGGCCTGACGGAGATGCGCGGCGCCACCTCCCCCCGCCTCCAGCTCGAACTCATCTGCGCGCGCGTCCTGCTGCCCGCCGCGTACGACGACGAGCGGTCGGTGCAGGCGCGGCTGGAACGCATCGAGCGCGGCATCGCCTCCGGCGCGGTCGCGGTGACGGCCGGTCCCGGCGGCGACCCCGCCGGGGGGTACGGAAGCGGTGGGGGTCACGCCCCCGGTGCGGCGCCTGGCGCGGCGTCCGGTGCGGGGGGCGGTGCGGGCTCCGGCGCGGGTTCCGGTACGGGCCCCGGTTTCGGCGCCGGTGCCGGTACGCCCGCGGGGCCCGGAGGAGCGGCCGCCGCCCGCGCCGCCATGGGCCGTACGCCGCCGGCGCCCGCCGCCACGGCGTCCCCGACACCCGCCGCGGACGCCCCGGCCGCAGCGCCGGTCGCGCCGGCGCACCCGGTCGCGCCGCCGCCCGCGCCTCCCCAGAACACGCCTCCGCAGAACGTGGCCGCGCAGGACACGCCCCCGCACGGCACGCCGACGCCCGACGCCGCCACGCCCGCGCCCGGCGCCTGGCCCACACCCGCCGCGCCCGGCGCGACCGCGCCGCCGAGCACCCCGCCCGCGGCGCCCGCCGCACCGCGCCCCGGGGCGTGGCCCACCACCGCGGGCCCGGGTTCCGGCACGGCAGGGGCGTCCGGGGTGGCTGGCGCGACCGGCGCGCCCGCCGCCCGCCCGCCGCAGTCCGAGCC
>JAJSZB010000109.1:0-33368 GCA_050613715.1 Streptomyces sp. IBSBF 3018 | reverse complement strand
GGGTCAGGGGCAGGGAGTAGGGGCGGTCGGCCACGCTGATCAGCTGGTTGAAGGGGCGTCGGGTGACGGTGAACAGCCGCGGGACGGGCCACGCCGGTGCCGGCTCGGTCGTGGCCGGGCGCACCGCGGCGCCGAGGTCGGCCAGCGAGCCGAGGATCGGGCTGTCCGCGCGCAGGCCGTCGGCCGAGGGCAGCGCTCCGACGGCCGCGAGCAGGGCGCGCGCCACCGGGGCCGCGTCGCTCTCGGGGAGGCCGGCCGCCGGGCGGCCGGTGACGCTCACGCCGAAGTCGAGGACGGCGCCCACCTCGCGTGCGGCGAGTTCCGCCTTGAGCTCGACGGTCCGCAGCCGCGGCCAGGGGTCGGCGGCCTCCCGGTGCCGCGCGGTCCGCACGAGCCACTGGGCCACCAGCGCCTCGGTGTGCAGCGAGCTGACCGCCCGGTCGCCCAGCCGTCCCAGCAGGTACGCCGGCCAGCCGGCCGGCAGCCGGCCCGCGGCACGGCCGAGCACCCCGCCGAGCCGGCAGACCGCGAGCAGCGGCGCGAGGTCGACCTCCCGGGACCGTTGCCGTACGACGGCCTCGCCGTCCGCCGAGCAGAGCCAGGCCGCGACGGCCGCAGCGGCCTCCGCCTTGTCCTGCGGGGTGCCCTCGCGGTCGCTCTCGGCCCTGCCGAGCGCGTGCAGGACCCGCAGGGCGGGGTCGGCGTCCGCGTCCGGCGCCGCGCCCGTCCCGGACAGGCCCTGTTCGAAGCTCGCGCGGTAGTCGTGGAAGCGCCGGGGCACCAGGTCGGCCACGGGCTGCCGCGGTTCGTACGCCGCGTCGGGCACGTGCAGGCGGTGCAGGGCGCCGGCGAGCCACTTGGGCACGTCCAGGACCGTGAGCCTGCTGCCGGGCTCGACGAGGGAGACGGTGCGCAGGCCGTCGGCGTGCGCGGCCCGCGCGACCTCGGCCTGCAGCGACTCCCCGGCGGCCGGGGACGGCCCGTCCGCGGGTGTGTGCCGGGCGAGCACGCCGGCCGGTTCGACGGCCACCAGGCTGCGCCGCGGCCGGTCCGCGGGCGTCTCGTCCGGCGCGGGTTCGACGACGGTCACGCGGACCCGCTGACCCGGGGTCAGCCGGTCGTGGCTGCGGGCGATCACGGGGTGGGCGACCAGGCTGACCGTGTGCGGGCCGGTCCTGACCACGTCCAGGCGCCGCCGCGACAGGTGGGCGAGCAGCACCGCGCCGGCCACGTCGGCGGTCCACGCCGCCTCGCCCGCGGGGAGCCAGCACAGCCGGTGGGCCTGGGTGTCGCGACAGACCACGCCGAGGCAGCGGCCGTCCTCGCGGTCGACGGAGAACAGGGGCCGCACGGTCGTCTCGGCGAACTCGGCGGTGGCGTCCCCGGCGAGCGCGGTCGCGGTGGGACCGTCCGCGGCCGGGGCGGCCGAGGCGGCGGTGCCGGCCGTGGACCCACCGTTCGAGGCGCCCGTCGTGCTGCCTGTCCTCCCCCGGGCGGAGCCGCCGTTCGAGACGCTCGACGCGGCGGACGTCCCGCGCGCGTGACCGCCGTGCGAGGGACCGCTCGACGCGGCGGCCGTCCCGCCGGCGGACCCACCGTTCGACGCTGCGGCCGTCCCAGCCGCCGAGCCGTCGTGCGAGGGGCCGGCCGTCGTGCCGGTCGACGCGCGGGCTGACGCGGCGGCCGTCCCGGCCGCGGACCCACCGTTCGACGCTGCGGCCGAACCGCCGGCTGACGCGCCGTCCGCCGCGCCGGCAGACCCCCCGGCCGCAGCGCCGTTCGCGACCGCCGTCGTCGTCCCGGCCGACGTCGTCCCGGCGGCCGTCGTCCCGGCGGCCGTCGTCCCGGCGACCGCCGAAGTCCCGGCCGACGCGCCGGCCGGTGTGCCGCTCGGCCGGGCCGCCGGTGCTCCGGTCAGCGAGCGCAGCTCGGCATCCCAGTGCAGCTCGACCATGCCGCCGTCGGCCACGAAGGCCGCTGCCGCCGCCGCGGCAGCCCGCCTCGGAAGTCCGGGCAGCATCGCGGTCATCGCGACCCGGAACAGCGCGCCCCCGGAGCGTACGGCCACGTAGCCTCCGCCGAGGTCGGCGAGCGGGCGGACCAGGACCGAGCCGTTCGGCGCGAAGCCGCGCGGCTGCCCCTTGCGCGAGACGGTCAGGACCGGCGTGCGCCCGTCCTCGGTGTGGACCACGGTGACCGGGACGGCGGTCAGCCCGGCGGGCAGTCCGCCGCGCTCGCGCTGGGCGTCGGTCAGCAGCCGGCGCAGCCACTCGGTGCCCGGCCAGTCCCCGCGGTCGCCGGAGCCCGCGATCAGCACGCGCGCCTGCGGCAGGCCGAGCACACGCAGGCCGCCGCCGGGCGCGGCGGACAGCAGCACGACGTCCCCCACCGCGACCGGGGAGTCCTGGAGCGCGGTGAGCGTGTTCTCCCGGTCGAGCCAGACCGCCGAGCCGGCCGGGTGGGCCGCCACGACGCCGCTGCCGGCCGGGTACGGGAAGCTGCTGCCGTCCTCCCCCAGGTGCAGCGCGCCCTGCGCCTCGTCGGCGAAGGCCACCGGGAGCAGCATCCGGCGGCTGCGCGAGGAACCGAACGCGCCGCGCACGCCGGCGTGCCAGGAGTCCAGCACGATGTGCCCGCACTCGTTGACCCCGCCCTCGACCCGTCCGTAGACCAGGTCGCCGGGGCTGAACAGGGACCAGTCGAGGTCCGCGAGCGAGCCGCCGTCGGCGGAGCGCACCAGCTCGGAGCGGACCTCCACGACGCGGCCGGGCGCGGTCTCCAGCCAGACCGAGCGCCGGTCGGCCCGCGCCACCGCCCACACGGTGCGCCGGCCGTCCCGCTCCGGGCGGACGTCCTCGACGAGTTCGGTCGCGGGGAACCCGAACCTGCGCAGGTCCGCGGCCTCGTGACGCAGCGTCCACCGGCCGCGGACGGCGGAGAAGAAGACCGGCTCCGTGTCCGCCCTGGCCTGTTCCGGCAGCGGCACCGAGACCGGGCGGTCGCGCCCGGGCCGCCACTGCCAGGTGCGCGCGTCGTGGTAGCGCCAGTACCGCTCGCGGCAGGCACGGGCGATCTCGCGGGCGGTGCCGTCCATGAACGACACGTCGGCCCAGGCGACTTCGGGGTTCTGCTCCTCGTCGGTGCCCACCGGGACGAAGCGCAGGACGGCGGGGTCGCCGGCCGTCCCGCCGTCGGCGGGCAGCACGAGGCGTGCGGCCATGGCGCCGCCGCGCAGGGTGACCAGGCGGACGGCGTCGGCCCTGCGGCGGTTGTCGGCGACCGCGCCGACGATCTTTGGGTGCGCCTCGCGCAGGACGCCCTGGGCCACGGACCGGGGGGCGCCGGCAGTGAGTCCCGGCAGTCCGGCGACGGTGAAGTGGTGCGGGTAGTCGGTCATGGCCAGCGCGTCGCGGTTCCTCAGGTCGTCCTTGGGGAACGCCACAACTGGGCGCGGCCGGTCGCCGAGGAAGGCGGCGTCGGCGGGGATCGCGGTGGTGGCCCACACGCCGTCCGCGCCGTCGCGGCGCAGGCGCACCACCGAGCCGGGGACGATGTCGGCGGCGCCGCGGATGCGGTCGGTGGGGAAGAGGACGCCGGGGCGCAGTTCGACGGACCGCCCGTTGGCCGCGATGACGCCGAAGCAGTCGGCGCCGGTGATGTCGAGGTAGCTGCGCAGCAGCGGGAGCGGCCTGGGGCGCGGTGACTTGGTGGAGCCCCGCCAGCGGTTCGCCCCGTCGTCGTAGTGCTTCTCCAGGCGCACCAGCATCTTGGCGTTGCCGCGGTAGACGTCGGCGCCGCCGGCCTCGACGGCCCGGCGCAGGCAGTTCTCCCGGTGGGAGAAGTCGCGCCGGCCGACGTCGACGGTCAGCGGCGCGTCGGGGCGTGCGGCGCCGTCCTGCCGGTCCTGCGCGGGCGGACCGTCGCCGTCCGCGCCGGCCTCGGGCAGCCCGACCGTGCCGGGCAGTTCGAAGCCGAGGAAGACGTTGTTCACCGACTGGTGGATCGAGCCGGCGGACAGATAGAGGCTGTCGCCCTCGCGCAGGCCCTGCCGCCCGTCCTCGGTGGCGTACGGGAGCACGAGGGTGAACCGGGGCTTGAGCCGCGGGCCGCCCGCAGGTTCGCCCGCCATGCGTGCGAGGATCTGCCGGCGCCGGCCGCTGCCGGGCCGGTGGGCGGCCAGCAGCGCCCGCGCGTCGGCCGGGTCGAGGTCGGCGCTGATCCGCTCCTCCCGGTCGTGGACGTCCTCGCGGCCGGGTTCGAGCCGGCGGTTGCCGGTGTGCACGCGGTGCACCGCGACGTGGTCGCGCACGTGGTCGAGGTCGACGTCGAGGAGGTGCACGACCCGGTCCTCGGCCTCCCGGCGCACATGGCTCTCGATGCCCTTGGTGATGTCGGCGAGCGCGATGTTCATGGTGATGCCGCCCGGTATCGCGCCCGTGCTGTCGGCGCCGAAGGACACCGCGTCGATCCGGTCGCCGTGGAACAGCGTCAGCCCGGCGGGGTCGACCGGCCTGCCGCCGACGGTCAGGCCGGGCGCGGGCACGTCGAGGAACCAGCCGTACCCGAACTCGAAGCGGTGCACGGGCCCTTGGGCGGTCCGGTCCACGCCCACGTAGTACGGGCGGCGGGAGGTCTGGCGGGTCGTCCGGATCTTGAAGCGCCGGCCGTCCGGCCGGGCCTGCGGCAGCACCTCGGCCATGAACGCGGCGGCCGTCACCGGCGGGACGCGGAGGAACGAGGCGCGGTAGCCGCGGCCGCTGCGGACGAAGGCGCAGCGCACCCGGTCGGCGGGGTACGGGTTGAGGCGGCCGGTCACCATCGTGGCCGGTTCGTCGGCCGGCACCAGCCACCGCCGGTAGGTGCCGGAGTCGTCCGGCGCGGCGCCGCTGGGCAGCAGGACGTGGCCGTCCGGGGTGCGCTGGCCGGTGACGGTGCCCGCGGCGAGCATCCGCTCCCAGTCGGCGCGCGCGTCGGCCGCGGTGTCGCGCGGCGGGGGTGTGTTGACGGGCCGCGCGGAGCGGGCGACCGGGGAGAGGTCGAAGAAGCGCTGGACGTCCACCAGCCGGTCGGGGGCCCGGCCGCGCTGTGCCGGGTGGTCGATCTCGTACCCGGAGTCGTCCAGGAACAGGTCGGTGGCGTCCAGGTGCACGGCCTGGGCGTCGTCGGTGAGCGCGGTCGCCGTCGCGTCGGAGAGGTTCCCGACCAGGGACCGGCCGTTCAGGTGGACGACGGCGCGGCGGGTGCGCGGGCGCCGGTCCGCCTTCTGCGCGTGGGCCCGGCCCGCGGTCGGCACCGTGCTCTCGGTGAGGCCCGGGGTGGGCGTGGTGGCGACGCGCGGCAGCCGGGGGTGCTGCCACAGGTACTGCGCGCCGTCGCCCACGCCGACCTCGCCCACCGGTGTCCAGTGCGCGCCGGGCGCCGCTTCCAGGGTCCACAGGGCGCGCAGGCGCAGGGTGCGCCGCAGCACGGCGAAGGTCCACCCGGCCCGGTCGTGCCGCGCCACGACGTGGTCGCCCGCGGAGGGGTGGCCGTGGTCGAAGGCCGAGGCGGGCACCATGACCTCGGCCACGTCGTTCCCGGCGGGCAGCCAGAGCACCACCTGGAGGAGGGTCTTCTCGGGGCTGCGGATCTGCCGGGCGACCAGGCCCGGCGCGCCGGGTCCCGTCCGTATGCCGGCGGCCGCCGGCCCGGCGGCCTCGGTGAACCGGTCGTGGGGCAGCGGGGTCGGCGTCCGCCGGCCGCGGTCGGTGGGCCGGGCGGTGTCGCTGACGACGAGGGCGTACCGGGAGGCGGTGCCGTCGGCGAACTCGCCGGTGAGCGTGAGGGAGTCGGTGTCGGCGAAGCCGAGGATGCCGTGGGCGGTGCGGACGGGGTTGGAGCCCGTCGCGGGGTCGCGGTACCGCACACCGTGCAGCAGGCCGATCTCGACCAGGCTGTACGGCTCGAAGCTCAGCAGTTCGGCGAAGTTCCCGGCGGTCCGGGGCAGTTCGATCCCGGTCTCCTTCGCCGGCAGCACCTCGGCCTCGGCCTTCCGCGCCTCGGGTTCGCCCCAGGTCCGTACGGTGCACATGAGGGTGCTGCCGCCCTGCGTGCGCTGCTGGCCCAGCCGTGCGGTCACCCACCGGGGGAAGCCGTCGATCGCGGGCGCCTCGATCTGCCACCGGGCGATCCCGTCGGCGCCGGTGGTGCGGACGGCCTTCTCCTCGTAGGCGTCCACGGCGAACGTGTCGCCTCCGTCTGCCGTGTCCGCCGCGGCACGGGTGAACGCGGCGAGCCACTGAACGTTGCGCCGGTCGATCGCGGGACGGTCCTGGACCGGCGGGGTCAGGCACAGGCGGTTCTCGCCGGGCCGGAACCGCGCGTGCACGACGAGCCCGAACGGCTCGGCGGCGCAGGCGGCGTTCAGCGTCCGCCAGTCCTCGGCGTCCCACGCGGACTCGCCGAGCACGTAGGTGCGTCCGGGGGTGAGCGAGAAGCGCCAGGCCGGTCCGTAGCCGGAGCGGTCGGTGGCCGGGCCGCACAGCACCAGACGCAGCAGCCCCCGGCCGCCGGAGCCGGGCGCGTCGGAGCCCGTCCCGTCGAAGCTGCCTGCGTCCGGGCCGGCCGCGTCCGGGAGGGCCGGGGCGTCCTCGGCGACGGCGACGGCGAGTTCGGGCAGCCCCGCGTCCAGCGGCAGCCAGTGCCGTTCCCCGGCGTCCCACATGACGAGCACTCTGCGCTCGGGGACCTGCGGGCCGGCGAAGGCCCGCGACAGGTCGGGGTCCCAGCGGCGGCGGGCGGCGATGTCCCGCGCGGTCGTGCCCGACGGGTAGCGGTAGCCTCCGGCGCCGTCCACGTCGAGGGCCAGCCACGGGTAGGCGCCGGCCGACTTCAGCCGTGCGCCGCGCACCTCGCCGGGCAGGGGCTCGGGCGCGGCCAGCGGCGCGATGGCGGCGGCGGTGCGCTTGCCGGGGGCGATCTTCACCGCGGCGGTGCGGCCGGGTGTCCAGTTCCGGTCCGGCCGCGGCAGCTGCCTGGTGACCAGCGTCGGCAGGCCGCAGTTGAGCTTCAGCTCGGTGGCGCCGCCGGTGCGCTCGGAGGAGACGACGATGCCCAGCACGAAGCTCTCGCCGGGCAGCTCGGCGTCGGTGCCGGTGGCGAACAGGTCGTGCACCGGGACCCGTTTGTCGTGGGCGACGGCGGTGTCCAGCCGTTCGCCGCGCAGGTAGAGGACGGCCTCCGCGGTCCTGCGGTCGACCGTGGCGCCCAGCACGCGGCGCGGGTCCGCGTCGACGGCGTCGACGTCCTGCCGCCGGGCCGGCGCGGTGCCGGGCTCCTGCGTGCGCCGCCACGCCTCGTCGACGACCGTGGCCAGCGCTACGGACCGGCCCTGGTACTCCCGGTCCGCGGTGTCGCGCAGCAGGGCGACCAGGGCGGCCTCGGTGCCCCTGGCGCTGATCCGGGAGCCGTAGGCGTCGAAGGGATGGGTAACGGCCTGCGGGAAGGCGGTGTGGCCCCAGCGGTGGTAGAAGGAGCGCAGCGCGCGGTACCGCAGCAGGGTGGCGCTCTCGGCGGGCAGCGCCAGTTCGGCGCCCAGCTCGCCGAAGAGCCGGTCGTAGTACAGCGTCGCCCGCGGGCTCAGCTCGATGACGGTGTCGACGACGCGCTCCAGCACGGCGTTCAGCCGCTCCTGGGAGGGGGCGCCGGCGACCCGGGACCTGAACATGTCGATCAGCCGGCCACGGACCACGCGCGGCAGGCTCTGCTGCGAGTTGAGGGTGGCGACCAGCTCCGCCCAGGAGTCCACCCACTCGGCGTGGGCGCCGGCGTCGCCCAGCTCGGGCTGCCCGAGCAGCGCGGCGAGCCGCAGCGTACGGACGGTCAGGGGTACATGCAGCGCCCTGGTCTTCTTCTCGTGGATGCTCGCCAGCGCCTCGCGCTCCAGGGCGTCGCCCATCGACTCCCACTCGGCCACCGAGAAGTCGAGGCGCTCGGGGTCGGTCGGGGAGCTGAGCAGCAGGATCTTGTGGTCCATCGGCTGGACCGCGCCGGACTTGTTGACGCTCGGCGGCGGGAGGGCAGCGCCGGCCTCGGCGTCCCAGTCCCAGCGGAAGTGCGCGGCCCCGGTGTCGCCGTGCACCTCGCGGCGCAGCAGCGCGGCCTCGACGGCGACGCGGTCGGACAGGCTGGTCTCGTACTCGGCCACCAGCTCGAACAGGGCGTCGGCCGCGGGCACGTCGCCGGTGAACCAGCGGCCCCCGGCCTCCGTCCGGTGCGGCCCGACGCCCCCGGCCGAGGACTCCTTCAGCCAGCCGAGCGCCGCGTTCAGCCCGTTCTTGTAGTGGACGAAGCCGCGCAGCGCGTGTCCCTGCCGCGGCACGGGCCGCTCGTGGACCTGCCGGAGCACGGCCACCATGTCGTCCGGGCGGACGGTGGGGCGCAGTCCCCTGCCGACGCGGTCGACGACGCGGCCGGTGTGGGTGATGAGGCCGGCCAGGTGTCCCGCCGGGATCAGCGAACGCCCCTGGTGCTCCGCGATGGCCCTGGTCAGCTTCATGAAGAGCCGGCCGAGGACGTCCCGGACGTGCACGGTCAGCAGGAGCAGGAAGTCGGGGTGCCCGCCGGGGCCCTGCTCGTCCGGGGCCTGCCCGTCCGGCGCGGGCTCGTCCGCGTCCTGCTCGCCGGATTCGCGGTCGCCGGATGCGTGCCCGCCTGCTTCGCGGTCGCCGGAATCGTGCCCGCCGCCTTCGTGGTCGGGGGCTCCGTGGTCGGGGGCTCCGTGGTCGAGGGCTCCGTGGTCGAGGGCTCCGTGGCCGAGGGCTCCGTGGCCGAGGGCTTCGCGGTCGCCGTACCCGCGGCCGTCGGTGAGGAGGCGTTCGGCCAGCAGCGCGGCGGCCAGCAGCCGGACGAGCTGCTCGGGCTCGTCCCCGGTCAGCGTTCCGCCGTGGATGGTCCAGTCGGGCGTCCAGGTCAGCCAGGGCGACCACAGGCGGGCCGCGGTGTCGGGTTCGGTGTCCGCGACCGGCCCCGGGTCCAGCATGAGGACGGGGGTACGCACCCCCGGGGGCAGCCGCAGGCCCATCAGCCGCCCGACGTGCCGCAGCACCCTGCCGTACCCGGCCTGGTCGTAGCCGATCGCCACGTGGACCTGCCGCGTCTTGTCGGGGAAGAGGGCCGGGGGCTGCCACCAGCCCTCGATCCTGCGCACCGTCTCCCGGGGCGCCAGTTCCGCGGCCAGGTCCGTGACGACGCTCTGCCACAGCACCGACGGCATCGGGGAGTCGCGCTGCGCGGCGACGCCGCCCAGCCGTACGTACGCGGCCTGCCGCCTCGCGACCGCCTCCTGCCGCCCCCAGTCCCAGGCCGCGGCGTACTCCTCGACCCAGCCGAGCAGCGCGGCGCCGGACAGCGCCTCGTTCTCCAGCAGGTCGAGGACGGCGGCGAGGGCTTCGGGGTCCTGCTCCCCCGGCGGCGGCGCGAAGCTCACCCGGGCGGCCGCCGCCAGCAGGTCGGGCTCCATGTCGAAGGCGCCGCCGGACGCCTTGGCGAGGCCGCGGCGGACGTCCTGCGCGGTGTCGGGCCACACCGCGGCCTGGAACTCGGCGGCCTGGACCAGCGCCAGCCGGCCGTGCTCGCCGCGCAGGGCGCGCACCAGCAGCCCCGGCGGCTCGGCCAGGCGGTCCAGGACCTGCTCCGGCCGGTGCCGGGCCAGGAAGCGCCCGACCACCAGCACCACGCTCGGCGCCAGTTGCTCGCCCAGGTCGAGGTAGGGCACGTGCGCGGGGTCGGCGGTGTGCGCCCCCGCGGGCACCTCGGCCAGCGCCTTCTCCAGCAGGTCGACCGCGTTGTCCCAACTGCCGCCGCCCGCCTCGCGCAGCAGCCCGCCCAGCCGGCCGCGCAGCCGCTCGTGGCTCACCGACGCGATGGCGCGGTACACCGCGTCAGCCCTGGCCGCCACGTCCTTGCTCTCCGGGTGGCGGCGGTGCGCGGCCAGGACGTACGGCAGGGCGTGCACGGCCGCGGCGGAGTCGACGGCGAGCAGGCTGTCCAGACCGTCGCAGACCAGCTCCGCCGCCCGCGGCACGTTCGGGGGCTCCCTCAGCGCGGCGATGATGTCCAGGTGGGTGGCCGCGTCGTCGACGGGCATTCCCAGGGCAGCACAGAAGTACCAGTTCTCCAACACCGCGACGCCTCCCCTTCCGGCCACGGACCACGACAGTTCGCCGGCCGGTCATCCGAGACTAGAGGGGGCCTTCGTCGCCTCTCGGCCGTATCGTCCGCTCCGATACCGTCCTGTGACAAATGTTCCGGTCAGGGGTTCACCCACGTCACACGCCGGGCAGCGGCAGCCGCAGTGCACCCGCGAAGACGCTCAACTCCCGTTCCAGGACGGCGTCGTGGGACGCGGGCGGCGGCGCGAGTCCGACCAGGCGCCGGCGCGGGCCGGGGGCGCGGGCGAGCCAGCCGGCATCGTCCTCGGCAAGCGGCCGGCGCACCAGCAGGCTCCAGCTGCCCCGGCAGCGCGCCCGCGGGTCGAGGGCCGGCAGGTCCACCGCGGCCAGCAGCCCGGCGCGCTCCAACGCGACGGCGTGCAGCGGGCGTTCGATGTCGTGCTGGGTCACGGCGGACGAGCGCCGCGACACCGCGAGCGCGGCCGCCGTCTCCGCGGAGAGCGCCGCTTCGGCCTCCCACTCCTCCAGTTCGGCCGGGACCGGCCGTCCTGCCGCGACCTCGCGCAGCAGGCCCAGCACCACGGCGTCCGCCACCCGTCGGGACACGATCACGCCACGGAAGTCCGAGGGCCTCGGCACCCGGCCGCCGGCGTCGCTCAGCCAGCGGGACGTCCACGCGTCGCGGGCCGAGACGAGCAGCAGCGAGGCGTAGCGGGCCACGCCGGTACGGGCGGCGGCGTGCGCGGCCAGCAGGCCCGGCAGCCGGCGGGGCCACGCGGCGGCGATCGACTCCAGCGTGCGGTGCTCGATGCGCCAGTCGCCCCAGCCGCCGTTGGCGTTGAGGTCGGCCACGACGGCGGCGCCGTCCAGGCGCGGTGCGCGCGGCTGCGCGATTCCCTCCTCGGCGTCGCGCAGGGCTTCGAGGACCTGCGCGGCGCCGTCCAGGGTGCGGGCGGGCAGCGCGGTCGCCGCGGCGGATGTGGCGGTCGCCGTCCACGGCGTCGCGGCCGCCGGCGCCATGGTGGGGGCCTCGGCGCCGGGCGGTCCCGCGGCGATCAGGTACTCGTCGCGGTGCAGGTCGCGCGCGATCTGGGCGGCGGCCTCCCGGACGACGCCCTCGGCCGCGCCGTGGACGTGGACCACGACGGTCCCGAACTCCGGGGCGAGCCGGCGGATGTCGTCGAGGTACGTCGGCCAGCGCACCGGCAGCGCTTCGCCGGCGTGCACCCGGACCACCAGTCCGGGTCTGCGCAACGCCCCCGCGCCGCCGGCCGGCGCCCGGAACTCCGGCGTGAGGGCGGCGAGCAGGCCCCCGCGGGTGGCAGGCCGCGGCGCGCGCACGTCACACACGTACCACCGCGAGGGCTCCACCCACCCGGGCTCACCCCCGTCCGAGCCGGGGACGCCGGGCCTGTTCGGATGGGCCACGCCGGTCCCGCCCGGGCCGGGGGCGGCAGGTCCACCCGGGCCGACAAGCCCCTCGGCGCCAGGTGCGGCGACTTCGCCCGCGCCCGGGGCGCCGACCCCGCCCCGGCCACGGACAGCACGCCCTCCCGCGTCGGGCGCGTCAGCCACGTCCGCGCCGGGGACCGCGGGCCCACCCGCGCCGGGCGCGTCCCGGCCGGGGACGCCTGAGCCTCCCGCGCCGGGGACGGCCGGCCCGTCCGGGCGGAATGCCCCGGGGACGGCCGGCCCGTCCGGGCGGAACGCGCCGACCCCGCCCGGGCCAGGGGCAGCCGCGGCGTGGCGGTCCGGGTGCCACGACTCGTCCGGGGTGGCGCTCCGCGCCGCCTCGCGGTCGGCGAACGCCCGGTACAGCCGGCGTTCGTTCTCCGACAGCGCGGCCGTGAGGTCCTCGCCCGCCGGGTCGGCCAGCACATGCACGTCCCGGCCGCCCACGAGGCAGAGGTAGGTCTCCAGGCAGACGCGGAAGCGCTCGTCGTCGGCGGGTCCGGCCGGTGTTCCGGCCGCGGGCACCGGCATCCGGTGGGCGTCCGCGGTCCGCACCGCGGCGGGCAGCGGCAGCAGGCTGCGCAGCTGCGGCGGTTCGCCCACCCTCGCCGTGCAGAGCACGGGCAGCGCCTGCGGCTCGCCCATCTCCCTGGCGGCGTCGACGACCGCCGCGTCGATGTCCGTGCCGAGCGCGATCATGTTGAAGAAGTGCCCGGCGAAGCGGCCCGACGCCTCGTCGCTGACGGCGCCGTGCACCGCGACGACGTACGGCACACCGTCCGCCGCAAGGCGTTCCGCGAGCGGCAGCGCGAGGTGCTGCCGGCGCTCCGTGGAGGCCGGGTCCGCGGTCTCGCACGCCATGAGCACCGCGAGCTGGACGCCGTGCGCGGTGAGCCGGTCCGAGAGTTCGCCGGTGTCCAGGACCTCGCCCGCCGTACGGTCCCGGCCCTGCGCGACGACCAGTCCGCCGCTGACGTGGTGTCCGCCGAAGTAGAAGACGGCCGCGCCGGGCAGCGCTCTGAGCACCGCCTGCGCGGTGGCCGGCGAGGGGACGTGCCGGACCTCGTAGCGGGAGCGGCCGACCGCCGCCGCCACCCGTCCGCCGTCACCGGCCGGGGCCCGGCCCGGCGGGGGCGGGGCGAGCGCGACCATCTCGTCCCCGCTCGCGACGTCGCCGTGCACCGAGGTGGCGTCGGCGACGACCACGACCGCGGACGTGCGGTCGGGAAGCGGCGGGAGCGGGCGCGCGTCGTCCGCGGCCACTTCGCGGACCACGGTGAACCTGCGGTGCAGGCGCAGCGCCGTGCCCGCCGAGGGTGTCGGCGCCATGTCCGCCCAGGCGGTCCACGCGTACGGCGCCAGCTCGACGTCCTCGGTGGGGAGCCGGACCCGCTCCCAGGGCACGGCGCTGAGCGCCACGGCGTGCCCGGGCTCGTACGCCTGCAGCCGCAGCCGGAGCCTGAGCCGGTCGGCCGGGTCGTGCAGGAAGCCCAGCTCCTCGACGATGCGCCGCCGGACGTCGCGCGGCAGCAGCACGCGGCCGAGGTTCTCGGCCCGCGCGAGCGACTCGGCGCGGAAACCCACGTAGGCGGGTCCGAGGGCGGCGCCGGCCCGGCCCTCCTCCGCGGTCGCGCCGGGGCCGGGCGGCGCGGGCACGTCCCGGTCGCCCAGGGTGGCGGCGACGGTCCGGTCCGTCAGCCAGGTCAGCCGGATGGTGATCTCCCGCGTCACGGCCACCGCTGCCCCACCCCCTCCTGCCCGCTGCTGCCACCGGGCGGCCCGGAGGCAGGACAATGTGCGCCATGCCTGAGCACGCAGCCCCCACCCCGCCCGACCGCTCCCCCGAGGAGACGCAGCTGCGGCTGATGCTGCTCGACGGGGCGAGGTGCGCGGGCACGGACCTGGTGATCGGCCCGGAGGCACGGGCCGCGCTCGACGCCCTCCTCGCCGACCGTACACGCGACCGCGCGGCCTTCGAGTGGGAACTCGAGCAGATCTACGCGCTGCACGGCGACTTCGCCGACGCGTGGGACTGCTGGCGCGAGGAGCACGCGGGCGGGTTGCGCGGTCCGGCCGGCCCCGCGGCCGGCGACGCTCCGGGCCGGCCCGCGACCGGCGAGGTGCCCGTGTCCGGTGAGGCGCCCGTGCCGGGCGATGCGTCGGCGCCCGCGGGCGGACCCGCGCCCGACAGCGCCCCGCCACCCGGCGGCACCCCGCCGCCCGGCAGCGCGCCCGGACACGTCGGCACGCCCGGACCCGGCAGCGCACCCGACCCGGAAAGCGGCCCCGCCGCACAAGGCGCACCCCTCACCGTCGAGGGCGCGCCCGACGCCGCGCCCGGGGGCCGCGTGCTCAACCTCGCCCTGTGCTGGCCGCTGTCGCGCCGCACCGTGCCGCGGGCGACCGCACTGCGGGCCGGCAGCCCGTACGAACTGCGCCTGGACATCGGGGACCCGGCCGCGGACAGCCTGCTGGGCGGGTACGCCCCGCCGTTCCCGGACGACCTGCTGCCGCACGAGGACGACGGCGGCCGGGGCGACTGGCTCGACGTGGTCGTGCTCAGCGACGACTTCACCGTCGCCGCCGACCACCACGCGTACTTCCTGCCGCTGTCCGATTCCGGCTGGGTGTGTCCCTGTCCGGCCGGCACGGCACACGTCTGCGGGCCGCAGCACCGCACCGGCTCCCTGCGTGTCGCGGTGACCGCGCCCCGCCAGACCGGCCCCGCGCGGCTGCGGGTCATCGTCGCCCACCGGGGCAACCAGCTCCAGTCCGCGTCCGTGACCGCCTGGGTGGCGCCGCGGGAGGAGCCCGGCCCTGCCGCCTCGGCGGTCGTGGACTTCACGCTGACGGCCGGCTTCTCCGCGCTGGACGCGCTGCCCGCGCGCACCGCGGGCATCCGGATCGGGCACGGCGACCACGGCGCCCTCACCGTGGACGTCCTCGGCGCGGGCGCCCCGGTCGGCACCTTCCGGCTCAACGAACTGCTGGTACGCGACGCGCTCGACCGGACCCGCGACGCGCTCGACCACGTCCACGCGGAGCCGGTCGCGGGAGGCCCCGCCCGCAACCGGCTGCTGCCGGGCAACCGCAAGGAGGCCGGTGAGGCGCTGCACGACCTGCTGCGGCTGGCGGGGGTCGGCTGGGACCTGTTCAACCTGCTGGCCCCGCACGCCGAGCAGCGCTCCCGCCTGGCCGAGACGCTGGGCGACCCGGCGGAGATCCAGGTCTGCCGTGAGAACAGCCGGGACATCATGTTCCCCTGGGCGTTCGTCTACGACATCCCGATCGACGCCGACGACGACCCGCGGGTCTGCCCGGCGGGCCTTGGGGCGGTGACCGCGGACGCGGACGCGCGGGCCTGTCCCGATGCGGCGGGACACGGCTACAACACCCTGTGCCCGTACGGGTTCTGGGGGTTCCGCCACTTCATCGAGCAGCCGCCGTCGCTGCCGCCGGGACGCGGGCTCGCCCTGCTCGCGGGGCGCGGCGGCGGCGCGCCGCACATGACGGTGGCCCGCAGCCGCGCCCTGGACGAGGCCCTGTCGGGCCGTCATCTGGCGGCCCTGCGCGAGACGTTCGGCGACGAGATCACCGACTGCGCCGACCGCGCCGCGCTGCGGGCCGCGCTCGCGGCCGGGCAGCAGGACTGCGTGTACTTCTACTGCCACGGGCGGCGCCCGGACGGCTCGGGCGAGCCCGCGGCGACCACCGTCCTGGAGATCGGGCACGACGAGCGCATCCGGCCCTCCGCGCTGACCGCCTGGGGGACCGGCCGCGCGGACTGGAAGCGGAGCACGCCGCTGGTGTTCCTCAACGGCTGCCACACCGTGGACGCCGAGCCCGGGTCCTGGCTCGGCTTCGTCGACGCCTTCTCGGGGCTGTACGCGTCGGGGACGGTCGGCACCGAGATCTCCGTGGAGCAGTCGCTCGCGACCGAGGTGGCGGAGACCTTCTGGCAGCACTTCGTGGCGGGCGAGAGCGTGGGCCGGGCGCTGCACCGGGTCCGCACCGGCCTGCTGCGCAAGGGCAACGTGCTGGGCCTCGCCTACACGGCCTACTGCTCGAACTCCTTGCGGCTGCGCCGCGACGAGCGCTGAAAGTCGGGGCCCTCGCCCTGCCAGGTGTGGGCGCCGATCGCCTCCTGCGGTGCGGCGGCGCCGGCGGGAGTGCCGGCGGGGGCGCCGGAGCTCGGCCCGCCGGAGTCGCCGGGACCGCCTGCCGCGGCGGCCGTTGCGGCTGCCGCGGCCGCGGCCCGCTCCCTCGCCCTCCGGTCGAGCCACGCGCCGGTGAGGAAGTACGCGAAGAAGCCGGCGGCCAGCCCGAGCCCGTACGCGGAGAACAGTTCGGGGTCGGCGAACCGCGTGTCGACCACCGCGCCACCGCCGAGCGCGGCGACGACCGTGGTGAGATCGCCGATGCCGGTCCCGTCCGAGCGCCGCAGCGTCCGGTAGGCGATCCACCCGATGACCAGCCCGAACGCCGCGGCTCCCACATCGTTGAACACCGGCACCGCTCCCCCGTCCCGTTCCCGTCCACCCCGCGCCTGCAGCATACGGTCACGCGGTACGAACGCCGCGCCCCTCCGCACCGGTCGGCGCCGGTCCGCGCCGGTCCGCGCCGGTCCGCGCCGGTCCGCGCCTGCCTCATCCGGGGCTGTTTACTCGGTGGTTGCCCACTGCGCCGCGATCCGTACCGGCCGCGCCGGGCGCGCGGTTAAGGTGCGGGCATGTCAACCGGTGACCGTACGGGCGAGCCGATGCTGCTGGACCCCAAGAACCCCGTGGTCGCGGGGTTCGCCTACCTGTTCGGCCTGGTGTTGACGGTCGGCGGGGCCGGCGCGGCCGTGTTCTGTGTGGTCTCGGCGTTCACGCAGGACATGGAGTCCACCGGCGACTGGATACTCCTCGCGGGCACGTTCCTGATCACGCTGCTCGTCGCGGTCATGGGGTACCGCGTCTTCACCTCCTACCGCGCCGACCGCGCGCAGACGATCGCGCTGGACGCCCACGGGGTGGACGCCGAGGCCCTGGTGCTCTCCGCGGTACTGCTGCCCGGCCGCGACACCGACGACGTGCTGGACGTCCATGTGCGGGTCACCGGAAGCGGGTTCGAGGACTTCGAGGCGGCGCAGACGCTGACCGGCGACGGTTTCGAGGGCATCGTGGAGGGCGCGGTGCTGCCGGCCCGGGTCAACCCGTCGAACCTCGTCTTCTCCCTCAAGCGCCTCCGCACCACCCGCGCCGCGCGTCCCTGACCCGTCGCCCTCTCCGCCGCCTCCGCCGCCTCCGCCGGGCTCAGGAAACGGCCACGTCGGCGGGCGCGGTCCAGCCGGTGGCCCGGATCCACTCGGCCAGGTCCAGGGTGGCCGGCTCGATCGAGCGCACCACCGCGGGGTCCGAAGGGTACTGGGCCGCGTTCGCGAACTCGCGGAACATCACCTGGTCGAGCTCGTTGGGAAGCACGCTCACCGGGAGGGCCTCGTACCGTGCCGGGAGCCCGGCGCGCGCGCCGAACGCCGCGGCGATCCGGGGGCCCGTCAGCTCGTCGCCGACGAGCTCGACGACTCCGCCGGGCGCCTCCGCGGCGCCGAGCAGGAGCGCGGCGGCGACCCGGCCGATGTCCCTGATCGAGATCATCTTCAGGGCGGCGTCCTCCGGCAGCGGCAGCCTCAGCACGATCTCCCCGTGCTCCAGGCTCGGTGCCATCACGCTCGCGAAGTTCTCCATGAAGGCGGTCGCGCGCACCACCGTGGCCCTGAGGCCGGACTTCCTCAGGTACTCCTCGATCCGGTGCTTCGAGTCGTGGTGCGGCACTCCCGACTCCCGGTCCGCTCCGAAGACCGAGTTGAACACGACGTGCGGGACGCCCGCCTCGACCGCCGCGTCGACGAGCGCGGTACCGATGCGGATCTCCGCCTCGACCTCTTCGAGGCTGTTCGCCTCCGGAGTCATGAAGGAGAACGCCTCGACCGCCGCCAGCGCGGCGGCCACCGACGCCGGGTCCTCGGCCCGGACGGCCGCCAGCTCGACGCCGCGGGCGGCCAGCGCCTGGGCCCGGTCGGACCGCGGGTCGCGGACCAGGGCCCGCACCCGCGCCTCGTGGTCCAGCAGCGCGTCGACCACCGCCCCGCCCTGCTGCCCCGTGGCGCCGAAGACTGCGATCGTGCCGGTCGTCCGTGTGCTCATCGCTGACACCCTTCAGTAGTTCATGGCATGAACGAAACTAGTTCATGCCGTGAACCTCGTCAAGGCGGGGGTGCGGCGGGACCTCACGGTGTGACGGGTCGGTCCGATGCGGGCGGAGAGAGGTCCGAGGTGTCCACGATGGCGGTGGCCACGCGCTCGAAGTCGCGCTGGTCGTCGGCGTCGAGGTTGCTCGCGATCTCGGGCAGGCGCTTGGCGATCTCTGCGTAGATGGCGTCGCCGAGGACCTTCCCCGTGGGCGTGGCACTGAGCATGACGACCCGCCGGTCCTGCGCCGAGCTCGCCCGGCCGACCAGCTCGCGCCGCGCGGTGCGATCGACCAGCTGGCTCAGTGCGTTCTTGGTCATGCCCAGCGACGCGGCGAGGTCGGCCATCTGCCGCGGCTCGTTCCTGACCGCGCAGAGCAGCGTGGCCTGCGAGGGGGTCAGGTCGAACTCGGCGCAGATCTGCGCGTACTTGCGTTGAATCACGACCGAGAGCCAGAAGAGCTTGTCGCCATAGTCCACGCCGGCCTCCCCGGTCCGATGACGAACGATCAGCCTACTCGTCGCGGGCCGGCGGACCACGCCGCCCGTCGGCACGGCGTACGGACGGCTCAAGGGTCGGACGGCTCAGGGATCGGACGGCTCGATCTCCCCCGCAAAGACGATCACCTGGTCGATCAGGCTCCGCCGCAGATCATGGCGGACCCTCCCGGTCGCAACGCAGGTCCGCCGGGCGAGGGCGCGCCCGGAAGCCGCGCCGGGAGCGGGGCCCCCGGCGCGGGCGCGGGGCTGTTCCACAATGGAGTCGTCCCCCCACGACGAAGGGCATCACCGTGAGCGACGACGAAGCCACCCGTTCCCCCGGCGCGCCCACCCCGTCCCCGCCCGGGCGGACCGCACAGCCGCAGCATCCGTCCCGGCGGCGCCTGCTCGGGACCGCGACCGGGGTCGCCCTCCTCGGCGTCGCGGGGGGGGGGGGGGGGGGGGGGGGGGGCCGCCCCCCCCCCCCCCCCCCCCCCCCCNGTCGTCGCGGGCCGGTGCGGCCACCGTCCGCGACGACCGCGCGGACGCGGCGGGCGGCGCCGCCCGGCGTACCGGCCCCGCGCCCGCGCCGCGCGCCTCCGACTCCGCCGCCGCCGCCGAGGAGGAGCCGCGGCCGCTGTACATAGGCACCTACACCTCCTCGGGCGGCCCGGGCATCGGCGTCATGACGTACGACCCCGGCAGCGGCGCGGTCAGCCCGTCAGGCACGCTGTCCTCGGTGGCCGACCCGTCGTTCCTCGCGGCCCGGGGCGACGGCCTGCTCTACGCGGTCGACGAGAACCAGAACCAGGTCACGGCCGTCACCCTGGCCGGCGGCGCGCCGCGCGTGCTGAACAGCAGCGGCACCGGCGGCTCCGGGCCGTGCCACCTGGCGGTGCACCGGGCCGGCGGCCATCTGCTGACCGCGAACTACGGCTCGGGCAGCGTGGCCGTGCACCGGCTCGCCGCCGACGGGTCCCTCGGCGAGCGCACCGACCTCGTCCAGCACAGCGGTTCCGGCCCCGACCCGGACCGGCAGAGCGGACCGCACACCCACATGGTGCTGAACGACCCGCAGGGCGCGTTCGTCCTCGCCGTCGACCTTGGCACCGACAGCGTCTACACCTACCGGCTCGACACCGACACGGGCCGGCTGACCGCCGTCTCGACCGCGAAGGCGCCGGCCGGCGCGGGCCCGCGGCACGCCGCGTTCCACCCCTCGGGGCGGTTCCTTTACGTGGCGAACGAGCTGGGCGACTCGGTGACCGTGTGCGGCTACGACCCGGACACCGGGACGGTGACGCCGGGGGGCTCACTGCCCACGGTCCCGGCCGGCAGCGGCGGCACGCAGCGCAACTACCCCGCGGAGGTGGCCGTCTCGGCGGACGGCTCCTTCGTCTACGTGTCCAACCGGGGCCACGACAGCATCGCCCGCTTCCGGGTCGCCGCCGCCGGCGCGCAGCTGGAACTCCTCGACGCCGTCCCGTCCGGCGGCGCCTACCCGCGGCACATCGCCCTCGCGCCGGGCGACGCCTGGCTGTTCGCGGCGAACCAGAACTCCGGGACGGTCGCGGTGTTCGCCCGCGACGGGGCGACGGGCGCGCTGACGCCGGCGGGCGAGCCGCTCGCGGTCACCGCGCCGGTGTGCGTCCTGCCGCAGTAGCCCCGGCCCGGGCGCGGGCGGCGCCCGGCGTGCCGGCAGCGCCCGGCGTGCCGACAGCGTCGCCCGGGCCCGCCGCGCTCTGCCAGGCGCCGGGCGGCGTGCCGGTCGCGGTGCGGAAGAACACCGAGAAGTTGGACGCGTCGGGGAAGCCGAGCGCGGCGGCGCAGCCCGCCGCGGAGAGGCGGTCGTGCGCGAGCAGGCGCTTGGCCTCCAGGACGATCCGTTCGACGAGGTACGCCTTCGCGGTACGCCCGGTGGCGCGCTGGACCGCCCGGGAGAGCGTACGCGGCGCGTATCCCAGGGCCCGCGCGTAGTGGCCGGCGTCGTGGTGCTCCCGGAAGTCCGCCTCGACCGCGGCCCGGAAGAGCCGGAACAGCGCGGACGCCGGGCCAGCGGTGGGCACGTCGCCGTGCGGCGGCCGGAGCCGGGCGAGCAGCGCGGACAGCAGGATCCCGGGCAGCTCCGCGGCCGGCCCGCCCCCGGACGCCCCGGGCTCGACCGACCCGCCCGCGGACGCCCCGGACCCTGACGCCCCCGGCCCTTCCGGCGCAGGCGCTTCCGACGCGGGCCGCCCGGACGCGGTCACGGGCGGCACTTCCAGCAGGAGGTGGTTCCGCGCGGCGTCGACGAAAGGCCAGTCCGCGTCGGGGACCCTCCACCGCGCGGCCGGGTCCGGGAACGCGACGGCCTCCCGGGTGCCCGGCGTGACCGGCGCGGTCGGGACGAAGAGCACGAGGTGCCCCGCGAGGCCCGCGATGTCGTCCCACCGGTGCACCGCGCCGGGTGCGACCCACACCGCGGACCGCGCGCCGAGCGGGTGCCGGTGGAAGTCCACCGTGACCGACCCGCGCCCGGCGTCGACGAGGGCGAGCACATGGAAGTCGGCGCGTTGCGTGCCGCCGTCGTTCAGCTCGCGCAGCCGGTCGAACGTCATCGTCTCCACGACGGCGCCGCCCCGCCCCACGGGCTCGTACGTCATCTGCCGGATCTCGCGCACATGTCCATTTTCCACCATCGACCGACCGGTCCCGCCGATGCCCCGCGGGATCCGCGGCGGTGCAATGGGACGTGCGGCACCTCCGCCGCGGACACCGAGACAAGGACGTGCGACGCACATGACCCGACAGCAGCTGCTGCCCGTTTACGACCACCGCACCGGGACCGGCCCGACGCTGGTGCTCCTGCACTACTGGGGCGGTTCCGCCCGCACCTGGGACCTCGTCGCCGACCGGCTCGCCGGCCGCGACGTCCTGGCCGTCGACTTCCGCGGGTGGGGCCGCTCGCGCGGCCTGCCCGGCCCGTACACGCTGAGCCGGCTCGCCGAGGACACGCGGGACGTGATCGCCCGCGCGGGCGTCGGCGACCACGTCCTGGTCGGGCACTCCATGGGCGGCAAGGTCGCCCAACTGGTCGCGGCGGCCCGGCCCGCGGGGCTGCGCGGGATCGTCCTCGTCGCCCCCGGCCCGGCGGAGCCCGCGCCGCACGTCACCGCCGCGTACCGGGAACAGCTCTCCCACGCCTACGACTCCGCCGAGGCCGTCGCCGCCGCGCGCGACCAGATCCTCACCGCGACCGACCTGCCCGCGCCCGTCAAGGCGCGGATCGTCGAGGACTCGCGCTCCGCCGCCGACGCGGCCCGCGTCGCCTGGCCGCTGCACGGCATCGCAGAGGACATCACGGCGCACACCCGCGCGATCGACGTGCCCGCCCTCGTCGTCGCCGGCGAGCACGACCGGGTCGAGCCGGTCGACGTGCTCCGCGCGCACCTGCTGCCCCACCTCGGCGACGCCCGGCTGACCGTGCTGCCCGGCACCGGCCACCTCATCCCCCTGGAGGCCCCCGCTGCTCTCGCCGACGCGATCAGCACCTTCGCCCCGGCGGCCCCCGCAGACGCGGCGACACCCTCGGACCATGCGGACCCCGCGGACCCGGCGACACCCGACGCACGTATCGCACCCACCACACCCGCCACATCCGTCGCCTCCGCGAACGCTGGCTAGCGCACGCGTCCCTGCGGTAGCATCCATTGTCATGGCAGACACAAACCTGGTGCGACGACTGGTCATCGACCTGTGCCGCCGCCCGGTCGTGTGTTGTCGCTGACCTCTCGGCGTTGAGGCGCAGCGCCCGCTTGCCGGCGCAGCCCCTGGGGGTCCTTGCGGCGCTCCGCGCCTGATCCCCTCGCGCCCTCCGCGCGCCCTCCGCGCTCCCACCGCGTGCTCCGCTCACCGCGTGCGCGGCCACCGTGCCGCGCCACGCGTCGCGTTCTGCTGCCCGGCCGCCCCGGTCCCCCTGGAGGCCGACGTGCCCACCGAACTCCCCCCGTACGAAGGGGACATGGCCACCACGGCCGCGCCCGCAGCCGCGGAGTCCGCGCAGCCGCCGTTACGCAAGCGGGCCGCCTCGCGTCTGCGGGAGGCGCACGGCGTGCGGACCGTGCTCGTACGACTGGGGCTGCCGCTGCTGTCGTTCGGGCTGTTCCTGGCGCTGTGGCAACTGGTCGCGGCCAGCGGGCGGTGGAGCGACACGCTGGTGCCCTCGCCCGCCGCGGTGTGGCACGCGTTCATCCGCGTGTCCACCACCCACGACGGCGTCCGCGGCTACAACGGCAAGCTGCTGATCGAGCACCTCGCCATCAGTCTGCGGCGGATCGGGATCGGCGCGGGGTCGGGGATCGCCGTCGGGGTGCTGTTCGGCCTGGTGATGGGCACCGTCGGATGGCTGCGCGCGCTGTTCGAGCCGTGGATCACCTTCCTGCGGACGCTGCCGCCGCTGGCGTACTTCTCACTGCTCATCGTCTGGCTCGGCATCAACGAGGAGCCGAAGGTCACGCTGCTGGCGGTGGCCGCCTTCCCGCCGGTGGCGGTGTCCACCACGACGGCGGTCGCGGCGGTGCCGCGCAGCCTCGTCGAGGCGGCGCGGGCCCTGGGCGCGTCCCGGTGGGACGTGGTCAAGGACATCGTCGTCCCGTCCGCGCTCCCCGAGACGTTCACCGGCATCCGGCTGGCCGTCGGCGTCGCGTACTCGTCGCTGGTGGCGGCCGAGCTGGTCAACGGGCTGCCCGGGATCGGCGGCATGGTCAAGGACGCCGCCAACTACAACAACACGCCGGTGGTGATCGTCGGCATCTTCGTCATCGGGATCTCCGGTCTGATCATCGACGGCCTGCTGCTGTGGCTGGAACGCACCGCCGTGCCCTGGCGCGGCCGTTCCTGAGCCGCCCCGGCCACTCCCCTCCCGTCCCGTCCCATTCCCCGTGCCGCCGCGTTCCGTCCCGACGCAGTCCCGTCCCGTTCCGTCCCGACGCACAGAAACGGTCCCCATGAATCGTTCGGTGCCCCGCGCCGCCGCCGGCTCCGCCCTCCGCCCGCCGACCCGCCGTACGGTCCTGTCCGCCGCCCTGGCGGCCACGGCCGGCGCGGCGCTCACCGCCTGCGGCGGGGGCGGCGGGTCCGGCGGCGGGGGCAAGCGGCTGCGGATCGGATACTTCGCGTTCCCCAGCGGCGACCTGGTCGTGAAGAACCGGAAGCTGCTGGAGAAGGCCCTGCCGGACCACAGGATCAGCTGGATCGTGTTCGACTCGGGAGCCACCGTCAACCAGGCGTTCCTGGGCAAGTCCCTGGACATCGCGGCGCTGGGGTCGAGCCCCTTCGCCCGCGGGATCTCCGGGTCCTCGCCGATCCCGTACAAGGCCGCCTTCGTGCTCGACGTGGCCGGCGACAACGAGGCCCTCGTGGCGCGCAGGAGCACCGGCATCACCACGGTGGCCGGTCTCAAGGGGCGGACGGTCGCCACGCCCTTCGCCTCCACCTCGCACTACAGCCTGCTCACGGCGCTGGCGCAGGCGGGCCTGAAGGCGTCGGACGT
Organism: Streptomyces sp. IBSBF 3018; assembly: GCA_050613715.1. GTDB lineage: Bacteria > Actinomycetota > Actinomycetes > Streptomycetales > Streptomycetaceae > Actinacidiphila. The sequence goes on along the minus strand of JAJSZB010000109.1, from coordinate 9,523 downwards.
CAAGCTCGTGGACCTCCAGCCGCAGCCGATCCTCGCCGCCTGGCAGCGCGGCGACATCGACGCCGCCTACGTGTGGCTGCCGACCCTGGACGAGCTGCGGAAGTCCGGCAACCAACTGGTCAGCAGCAAGAGCATCGGGGCCGGCGGGAAGCCGACGCTGGACCTGGCGGTGGTCTCCGACGCGCTGATCGCCCGGGACCCGCACGCGATCGACGTCTGGCGCAAGGCCCAGGCGCAGGCCCTGCGGCTGCTCAGGTCCGATCCCGAGGGGTCCGCCAGGTCCGTGGCGGCCGAGCTGGACATCAGCCTCGCCGACGCGAGGGCGCAGCTCGCGCAGGGCGTCTTCCTCACCCCCGAGCAGGTCGCCTCCCCCGAGTGGCTCGGCACCGACGGCGCGCCGGGCAAGCTGGCGGACTACATCGTCAGCACCGGACAGTTCCTGGCCGGCCAGCAGCAGATCGACGCCGCGCCGACCCGTGCCGCGGTCAGCGGCGCGCTGTACCTGAAGGGGCTGCCCGGTGTCCTCGCCTGACCGCACGGTCACGCCGGCCGGTGCCGGCTCCGCCACCGCAGCCTCCGCTGCGACCGCCGCTGCGACCGCCGCCGGGACCGGCCCTGGGTCCGCCGCCGGGACCGGCCGGCCCGGTTCCGTACGGCTGACCGGCGTCACCCACCGCTACGGCCGCGGCGAGCAGGCGATCACCGCCGTCGGGCCGGTCGATCTCACGGTCCCCGCGGGCGAGTTCCTCGTCCTCGTGGGCGCCTCCGGCTGCGGCAAGAGCACGCTGCTGCGGCTGATCGCGGGGTTCGAGCGGCCCACGGCGGGGACCGTCGAGGTCTCCGGGGCGGCGCCGCGGCCGGGACGGGCCGCGGGCATGGTGTTCCAGCAGCCGCGGCTGTTCCCCTGGCGGACGGTCCGGGGCAACGTCGACCTCGCGCTGCGGTACGCGAAGGTGCCCCGCGACAGGTGGCCGCAGCGCCGCGCCGAGCTGCTGGAACGCGTCGGCCTCCAGGACGTGGGGAAGCGGCGTACCTGGGAGATCTCCGGCGGCCAGCAGCAGCGCGTCGCGATCGCGAGGGCGCTGGCCGCGGAGAACCCGCTGTTCCTGCTGGACGAGCCGTTCGCCGCGCTGGACGCGCTGACCCGCGAACGGCTCCAGGAGGACATCCGCCGGGTCACCGACCAGACCGGCAGGACCGCGGTCTTCGTGACCCACTCGGCCGACGAGGCGGTGTTCCTCGGGACGCGCATCGTCGTGCTGACCAAGCGCCCGGGCACGGTGGCGCTCGACCTGCCGATCGACCTGCCGCGCGGGGAGATCGACGCGGACGCGGTCCGGGACTCCCCGCGCTTCGCCGAGCTGCGCACGCGCGTCTCCCACGCCGTCAAGGCGGCCGCGGCCTGATCCCGGCCCCTCCGCGGGACCCGGACGCGACGCCCCCGTACGTCCCTACGCCTGTACGTCCGGGGAGTCCCGGCACCCGTACCTCCCCACCGCCCGCAAGCCCGTACGACCGAGAGGAAGGAACGACGGATGAGCGTCACCAGCGAGCAGCCCGCCGCGACGGCCCGCACCGACGCGGGGCTGCGCCTCACCAGGCTCGGCCCCCGGTTCGGCGCGCAGGTGCACGACGTCGACCTCGCCCGGCTCGACGACGACCAGGTCCTGGCGATCCGCGCCGCGCTCGTGGAGCACAAGGTGCTCTTCGTCCGCGGCCAGGACATCGACGACGCCGCGCAGATCGACTTCGGCCGGCGGCTGGGCGAGGTCACCGCCGGGCACCCGGTGCACGACTCCGGCGACGTGCCGCCGGAGGTGTACGCGCTGGACAGCCAGGACAACGGCTTCGCCGACGTCTGGCACACCGACGTCACCTTCGTGCGGCGGCCGCCGGCCGTCTCCGTGCTGCGCGCGCTGGTGCTCCCGCCGCACGGCGGCGACACCAACTGGGCGGACAGCCAGCTCGCCTACGAGTCGCTGTCGCCGGGCCTGCGCGCGCACATCGACACGCTCACCGCGGTGCACGACGGCAGCCGCGAGTTCGGCTACTACCTGGCGCAGCGGCGGATGGGCCGCGGCAACGTCTGGGAGGGCGAGACGTTCACCGACCTCGTGCCCGTCGAGCACCCCGTCGTGCGGGTGCACCCGGAGAGCGGCCGCAAGGGCCTGTTCGTGAACCCCGGCTTCACCTCGCACATCGTGGGCGTCTCGCAGGAGGAGAGCCGCGGCCTGCTCGACATCCTCTACGCCCACCTCACCAAGCCCGAGCACATCGTGCGTCACCGCTGGCAGCCCGGCGACGTCGCCCTGTGGGACAACCGCAGCACCTCGCACTACGCCAACCGCGACTACGGCGACACGCGCCGCGTCATGCACCGGATCACCCTGCGCGGCGACATCCCCCGCGGCCCGGTCGGCGACGCAACCGCCTGACCGGCGCGGCGAACTGACGGCTGGACGGCCGGCCCCCGGGAGCTACCGGCCGTCCGCCGCCAGGACGCCGTCCAGGACGATGCCCACCAGGCTCAGCAGCCGGGACCGCAGGTCGAACGGCGCGGGCTCGTGGGAGATCCACTCGGTGAGCGCGGCGAAGTAGCCGGCCGCCAGGACGCGTCCCGCGAGCCCGGGGTCCGCCGCCTCGGCCAGATGACCCGCGGCGTGGGCGCGGGCGAAGATCGACCCGAGCTCCGCGGCCAGCGGCGGGTCGGCGAGCACGTTGGTGGTGTGCACGGCCGCGCCCATCAGCGCGACGGTCTCCTCGCGGGTGCGGCTGCTGGTCTCGGCCAGCTCGATCATGTAGCGGTCCAGCACCTCGCGCACGGAGTGGTCCTCCAGGTGCTCTGCGTAGACCGCGCCGAACGCGCGCCGCCTGCGCCGCGCGCTCCACTCGTCCAGGAACGCGCTCTTGCGCGGGAAGTGGTTGAACACCGTCCCGCGCGCGACGTCCGCGCGCTGCGCGATGTCGTCCATCGTGGTGCTGTCGAAGCCCTTCTCGATGATCAGCTCCACCGCCGCGTCGTAGACCTGGTTGCGGCGGCGCTCGCGCCCGCGCTCGCGGCGGCCGGCCGGAGCGGCCACCGCGCCCTCGGAGCCGGGTCCGCCGGGTCCGCCGGCACCGGGTGCGCCGGAGCCGGATGCGTCGGCCCCGGCCGCTTCGTTGCCGGGCTCGACAGAACCGGGAGGGGACACCGACCGCGCCGGCTCTGCGGACATCACGCGCATAACTCCTTCAGCGAGACCCATTGACGAATCCGAGGACGTGACCTACGTTACCCAGAACTTGTACTGCAGTCTAAAAATGTACCGTGGTACAGAATGGAGCGGGCATGCGACTCGTGACCTTCACACCCTCCGGACGCGCCCCCCGGCTCGGCGTCCTCGACGGGACGTCCGTCGTCGAGCCGGCGGCGGTGCTCCGGGCCGACCGGCTGCTGGCCGAGGGGTCCGCCGGCGCAGGACGGGCGCCGGAGCTGCCCACCGAGATGGCCGCCTTCTTCGAGACCGGCGAGCGCGGGCTCGACCTGGCCCGGCAGGCGCTCGACACCGCCAGGACCCGGCGGGAGCGCGGCGACGAGCTGACCGGCCCCGACGGCGCGCCCGCGGTCCACGCCCTGGCGGACGTCACGCTGCTGGCCCCGGTGCCGCGACCGCGCCGGGTGCGGGACTACCTGACCTACACCGAGCACGCCGCCGGCTCCGGGCTCAAGGTGCCGCCGGCCTTCGAGGCGATGCCGATCTGCTACAAGTGCAACGCCGAGTCGATCATCGGTCCCGAACAGCCGCTGCTGTGGCCCTCGTACACCGACCAGCTGGACTTCGAGCTGGAGCTGGGCTTCTTCACCTCCGGCGGCGGCCGCGACCTGACCCTGCGCGAGGCGTCCCGGCGGATCGCCGGCGTCACGATCTTCAACGACGTCAGCGCCCGCGACATCCAGTTCTTCGAGATGAGCCTGGGCATCGGGCCGTCCAAGGGCAAGGACTTCTGCACCGCGATGGGCCCGTGCGTGCTGACGATGGACGAGGTGGACGAGTGGGCGGTCGAGATGACCGCCCGGGTCAACGGGGAGGTGTGGGCTTCGGGCACCACCCGGCATCGCCAGTTCTCCTTCGCCGAGGTACTCGCCTGGGCGTCGCTTGACGAGGAAGTCTATCCCGGCGAGTTCTTCGGGCTGGGGACCGTCGGCGGCGGCTGCGGCCTGGAGCTGGACCGCTGGATCAAGCCGGGCGACGTGGTCGAGCTGGAGGCGTCCGGTGTCGGCGTGCTGCGCAACCCCGTGGGCGCCCGGCAGATCCGTCCAGAGGGCGCGGGCGTCGCCTCCTACCGCGGCGCCCCGCGGGCGCGGGCCGACCATGACTGACACGGCGCCGGGCCCGGGGCCGGCCGGGAGCCGGGAGGAGGCCGCGGGCCCCGACACGGTCCCCGGGCTGCTGCGCCGGCACGCCGCCGACCCGCGCAGGGTGTTCGCCGTGCTCGACGGCGGCGTCACCGTCACCTACGCCGAGCAGCTGGCGCGCAGCCGCCGGGTGGCCGCGCAGCTGCGGCGGCGCGGCGCGCGCCCGGGCGACCGGGTGCACGTCCAGCTGGCCAACTGCCGCGAGTTCTACGACATCTGGTTCGCCACCGCGCTGTCCGGCACGGTCCTGGTGCCCACCAACCCGCAGTCCTCGGACGACGAACTCGCCCATGTGCTGCGGGACGCGGCGCCCGTCGTGTCGGTCCGCGACCCCGCGCAGGCCGCCGCGCTGCTCGCCGGGACGACGGACGGGCCGGACACCACCGGGACCGGCGCCGACGAAGGCGCCGACGACAGCCCCGGCGACGGTCTGGCCGCCCCCGGCGCCCCCGCCGCGATCCTCTACACCTCCGGCACCACCAGCCGGGCCAAGGGCGTCATGGTCACCGACGCCAACTACGTCGCCGTCGGCCGCGCCGTCGCCGACCACCTGTCCATGACCGCCGACGACCGCTGGCTGGTCGTCCTCCCGCTCTTCCACGCCAACGCCCAGTACTACTGCACCATGTCGGCGCTGGTGACCGGCGCCTCGATCGCCCTGGCCCCGCGCTTCACCGCGCGGGGCTGGGGACGCCAGGCGCACGAGAGCGGGGCGACGCTGGCCAGTCTGTTCGCCGCGCCGGTGCGGATGATCCTGGCCGCCGCGCCGCAGCCCACCGACGCCGCCAACCGGCTGCGCGCCGTGCTGTTCGCGCAGAACGTCTCGGCCGCGGACGCCGCCGCGTTCGAGAGCCGGTTCGGCACCCGGCTGCTGCAGCTGTACGGGATGACCGAGACCGTACTGCCGCCCACCGTCAACCCCGACGACGCCACCCGCCGCTGGGACAGCATCGGACGACCGCTGCCCGGCGTCCGGATCGACCTGCTCGACCAGGACGGGGCCCTCGTCGAGGGCCCCGGCACCGGCGAGATGGTCGTCCGCGGCCGCCCCGGCCTCACCCTGGCCGGCGGCTACTGGAACAACGACCGCGCCACCCACGAGGTGTTCACCGAAGACGGCCTGCGCACCGGCGACCTCGCCCGGCGCACGGCCGACGGATTCCTCCACTTCGTCGACCGCAGCAAGGACATGATCAAGCGGGCCGGGGAGAACGTCTCGGCCGGCGAGATCGAGCGGGTCGCGAACGAGCATCCGGCCGTCGCCGAGTCCGCGGCGATCGGCGTCCCCGACCCGGTACGCGACGAGGCCATCGTGCTCGTCGCCGCGGTCCGCCCCGGCCACCGGCCGAGCGCGGACGACCTCATCGAATGGTGCGCGCGGCGGCTCAGTCCGTTCAAGGTGCCCGGAACGGTCGTCTTCGTCGACGCCCTCCCGCGCACCAGCGTCGGCAAGATCCGCAAGGCCGAGCTGCGCGCGCTGCCGGAACTCCAGACCGGCTGACCGAGTCCGCTGCCGCCGCGCAGCCGACCTTCGGAGGACATCGTGACCGCTTCCTTCCGCTCCCCCGCCGCCTCCGCGGCCCCTTCAAGACCCGACACCCTGCGCTGGGGCATGCTCGCCCTGCTCAGCGCCGGGTTCGTCGCCCTGACCCTCAACTGGTTCGACGTCGCCGCGGCGTTCCCGCTGATCGGCGCCGAGTTCCACGCCGGGCTGGGCTCGCTGACCTTCCTCGTCTCGCTGTTCATCGTCGGCTACGGGCTCGCGCACATCCCCGGCGGCATGCTCGCCACCGCCATCGGCATGAAGCGCACCCTGGTCATCGGCCTGGCCCTGCAGGGCGCGGCCGGGGTGATGTCGGGCCTGTCGTACTCCTACACCGAGCTGGCCTGGTTCCGGCTGGTGAGCGGGATCGGCGGCTCGATCTTCATCGCCGTCGCGTTCGGCGCGGTGATCGTGTGGTTCCGCCGCGGCCAGGTGACGCTGGCGCTCGGCATCTCCGGCGGCGCGGCCTTCAGCGGCGGCGCGGCGTTCGCGCTGTACGTGTGGGTGTACCTACAACGGGCCACCGACTGGCACGTCTCGCTGGTGCTGGCGGGCGTCTTCGAGCTGCTGGTCGCGGTGGCGACGGCGGTGTGGTTCCGCACCCCCGAGGACATGCCGTCGCTGGCCGGCGCGTCGTTCGAACGCGAGGCGCTGCGCACCTCGGTGGCCAGCCGGGACCTGTGGACGTACGGCATCGCGCTGCTCGGCGCGTACGGCGCGTACTTCACCACCTCGCAGCTGTTCAGCGTGTACGCGATCGCCGAGCGCCACTTCGACGCCTCCAAGGGCGGGCTGCTCTCCTCGATGATCGCGCTGGCCGGCATCCCGGGCAGCGTGCTCGGCGGGTACTTCGCCGACCGCAGCCGCAACCTGCGGGTCTTCGTGGTGGTCCCGCTGGTGGCCGTGGCGGGTCTGCTGGCGCTGATCCCGGTCGTGTCCACCGGGTGGCTGTGGCCGGTGGGGATCGGCATCGGCTTCGCCCTGATCTTCGGGTTCGCCGCCTGGTCGGCGGTGCCGACCCGGGTCAGCAGGATCCGCCACGAGTACGTCGGCACCGCCACCGGGCTGATGCTGACCCTGGCCGCGGTCGGCGGGTTCTTCGTGCCGATCGTCTTCGGCCACGTCGTCCCGCACACCAGCTACGACACCGGCTGGCGGTTCCTGGCCGTGGTCAGCTTCGTGTTCGCGCTGGTCGGCCTGTTCGGCCGCAACCCCGGTGCGGTCCAGGAGCCGGAGCCGGCCCGGCGGGCCGACGCCCCGGACGCGCCTCCGGCCACGGCCGCGCAGCTCCCCACCGACGCCCCCCGAGCGAAGGGATCCCTCACATGAGCAGTTCGACCGCCCCGCACGGCGTGCGCACCCTCGACCCGCCGCAGGTCCAGGAGGTCAGCGACGGCGTGTACGCCTACGTCCAGCCGGACGGCACCTGGTGGATCAACAACACCGGCTTCCTGGTGGGGCGTTCACGCGCGGCGGCGATCGACGCGTGCGCGACCGAGGCGCGTACCCGGGCCTTCCTCGACGCGGTGGCGTCGGTGACGCCCGCGCCGGTGCGGACCCTGGTCAACACCCACCACCACGGCGACCACACCCACGGCAACAGCCTGTTCGGCGAGGCGGTGATCGTGGCCCACGAGCGCACCCGTGAGGAGGTCATCGCCGAGGGGCGGCCCGGCACCAGCGAGCTGATCCGCAGCGGCACCTGGGAGCCGACCGAGTGGGGCGACCTGCAGGTGGCGCCGCCGTTCCTCACCTACACCACCGGCGTGGACCTGTGGGTCGACGACCTGCGCTGCCAGGTGCGGCACACCGGCGGGCCGGCGCACTCCACCAACGACTCGATCGTGTGGATACCCGAGCGGAAGGTGCTGTTCGCGGGTGACCTGCTGTTCAACGGCGGCACCCCGTTCCTGCTCGCCGGGTCGGTGGCCGGCGCGCTGGAGGCGGTGGCGGCGCTGAAGGACCTGGGCGCCGAGACGATCGTGCCGGGCCACGGGCCGGTGTGCGGGCCCGAGGTCATCGACGACGTGCTGGCGTACCTGCGGTTCGTCTCGGACCTGGCGGCCGACGCGGTCCGCTCGGGCACCGACCCGCTGGAGGCGGCCCGCTCCACCGACCTCGGGGCGTTCGCGGCGCTCACCGACACCGAGCGCCTGGTCGGCAACCTCCACCGGGCCTGCGCCGAACTGCGCGGCACCGAGCCCGGCGGGGTCATCGACTTCGCCCGCGCGCTGGCCGACATGCGCGCGTACAACGGGGGCCGCCCCCTGAGCTGCCTGGCCTGACCCCCGGGCACGGGCGTACGGGACGCGGTGGGTCACCAGATGACGATGCCGCCGCCGTGGGTGCGCGCACGCACGGCGGCGGCGACGATGTTGTCGAACCGCTCCATGACGTAGTCGGCCTGGTAGCCGCCCTGCCGGGCGAGGTCGTCCAGGTGGGGGTGGAGCGCCGCGCACTCGGCGAGGAAGTCGCCGATCTCGGCGTGCTCCACCCAGAGGTCGGCGGTACGCAGCCGCGGGAGGAACCGCGCGCCCAGGGCGCGGACCGCGGGGGCGCCCCACAGCCGCGTCCTGGTGCTCTCGAACCCGGCCAGCGACCTGCCGTGCCCGGGGTCCTCCAGGAACTCGCGGCCGCCGTCGGCGCCGGGGACGAAGGTGTGCACGAGCAGGCTCATGCGCCGCATCCTCCCCGGCCTCCCCCGGGGCGTCGACTGCTTTTGCGTGCCCGGTCCCGGCTGCTACATCGGGGTGGGCTTGATCATCGCGAAGGGGGCGCCCTGGGGGTCGGCGACCACGGTCATACGGCCGGCGATCATGTCGAACGGCGGCGCGAGGACCGTACCGCCGCGCTTGACCAGGGCGTCCACGGTCGAGTCGACGTCGTCGACCGAGAAGTAGGTCAGCCAGTGCGCCGGGGTGCCGGGCGGGTCGTTGTCCAGAAGCGTGACGCCGCCGACCGCGCGGCCGCCGACCCGCAGCTCCCAGTACGCGTCCGCGCCGTCCAGCGGCTCGATCTCGATGCCGAACGCCTCGCCGTAGAACGCGGTGGCGGCGGGCACGTCGCTGGTGTGCAGCTCGTTCCAGGTCAGCGCGCCCGGCTCGTTGACCACCTGCGCGCCGGAGAACTCGCCGGGCTGCCAGACGCCGAACACGGCGCCCTGCGGGTCGGACGCGATGAGCATCCGGCCGAGGTCGCCGACGTCGGCGACGGGGACCAGCAGGGTGCCGCCCGCGCCGACGATGGCGTCCTGGGTGGCCTGCGCGTCGGTGCTGGCGAGGTAGCTGGTCCAGACGGTCGGCGGTTCCGGCATGCCCTCGGGGGCCATCGCCGGGCCGATGCCGGCCGCGGCCCTGCCGTTCAGCTCGCAGACCGCGTAGCCGCCGAACTCGGCGGGCCCCGGCTGCCCCTGCCAGCCCAGCAGGTCGCGGTAGAAGTCCAGCGCGGCCTGCTGGTCCTTCGCCATCAGGTCGACCCAGCACGGGGTGCCGGTGTAGTAGGGCGTGGTGACGTCTGGCATCGGTCGTCCTCTCTCGTCCTTCCCGGGCGGTGCGCACCTCACCCTCCCGGCCCCCGCGCCGAGC
>JAJSZB010000108.1:0-19007 GCA_050613715.1 Streptomyces sp. IBSBF 3018 | reverse complement strand
GTCCTCCCCGCCGACGGCTCCTCCCCCGACCTCGTCGCGGCCCGTGACGCCGCCGCCCGGCTCGCCGACCGCCCCCACGCCGCCGCCGGCCTCGGGACCGGCCGCGCCCGGCTCGCCGTCACCGGCCCCGGCCGGCGCGACGACCGGTACGCCGCCCGGTGGTCCACCCGGTCAGGGTTCCGGTCCTGGTTCCGGTCGCGCCGCAGGTCCGGGCGGAGGTTCCTCGAAAGCCGGCGCGGACGCCGGGCCCGCGTCCCGTGGGCCCGGCGCGTCGCCGCCCGGCGGGACGGCGCCCGCCTCCGCTGCGCCCGGTCCATCCGCGTCGACGTCCTTCGCCGCGGCCGCGCCCGCCGTGTCCCCGTTCGGCAGCGCGGGCTCCGAGGACGCCACCCGCTGGTGGCTGCTCTCGGTGCTCTGCGTGCTGCTGCCCGCCGCGCTCGCCGCGCACTGGTTCGCCGTCCGCGCCCGCGCCCAGCTCGCCCCCAGCCACGGCCTGTCCGACTTCGCCGACGCCGTCCGCCCGCGGCTGGCCGCCGCACTGGCCGGGTACACCGTCGTGCTGCTCGCCGCGGTCGGCGCGAGCCCGCTGCCGCTCGCCCTCGGCGCGCTGCTCTTCACCGCCCGGCTGCTCGCCGTGCACCGCCGCCCCGGTCCCGCCGCCGCGGGCCTCGCCGCGGCCGCCGCCGTCGCCGCGCTGTCCGAGCTGGCCGGCCGCCTCGGCCTGCCCGGCGCCGGCCCCGCCGTGCCGGCCGCCGCCTGCGCCGCCGCGGCCCTCGCCCTGGCCGTCCGGGCCCTGCGCCTGCTGCCGCGCGCCTCGGCCCACCACCCGACCTGATCCGCGTACCACCACATGGGAGAACGTCACATGAGAGTCCTGCTGCTCGGAGCCGACGGGTTCCTCGGCCGGCATGTCGCGGAACGGCTGCTCGCCGACCCCGCCGTGCAGCTCACCGCGCTCGGGCGGAGCGACGACGCCGACGTGCGGTTCGACCTGGCCGGCGGCGCCCCCGGCGTCCTCGCCCGGTTCCTGGACGCCGTGCACCCGGGCGTCGTGATCAACTGCGCCGGCACCACCCGCGGCAACGCCCGCGATCTGACCCGGCAGAACACCGTCGCCGTCGCGACGGTCTGCGAGGCGATGCGCCGCAGCTCCACCGCCGCCCGGCTGGTGCAGCTCGGCTGCGGCTCGGAGTACGGGCCGTCCCAGCCGGGCGCGTCCACCGGCGAGGACGCCATGCCGCGCCCCGGCGGCCCGTACGGCGTGAGCAAGCTCGCCGCCACCGAACTCGTCCTCGGCTCCGGCCTGGACGCGATCGTGCTGCGCGTGTTCAGCCCGGTCGGCCCCGGCACCCCGACCGGCGCCCCGCTCGGCCGCATCGCCGAGGCGCTGCGCCGCGCCATGCAGAACGGCGACGCGGAGCTGAAGCTCGCCGGGCTCGCCGTCCAGCGCGACTTCATCGACGCCCGCGACGTCGCCCGCGCCGTGCACGCCGCCTCGCTGTCGGCCGCGCAGGGCGTCGTCAACATCGGCAGCGGCCGCGCGGTCCGGCTGCGGGACATGGCCGCCGCCCTCGCGCACGTCGCCGGCTTCGAGGGAGTCCTGCACGAGATCGACGAGGGCCACCCGCCACAGGGCCAGCCTCCGTACCCCGACGGATGCGGACTGTGGCAGCAGGCCGATGTCCGTACCGCTCGTGACCGGCTCGGCTGGCGCCCGCGGATCGGCCTGGAGGAGTCCCTCGCCGACGTCTGGATGGAGGCGGCATGCCGCGTCTGATCCCCTCCTCGCTCCGCGCGCCCGCGCCGCCCTCCCGCGACCGCACCGGCTTCGGCGTGCCCGCCTTCGCCCACCCGCTGGTCGCGCCCGCCGAGTGGGCCGAGCTGGCCCGGCCCGGCGTTCCGCTGCACTGGGCCGCCTTCGACGTGCACCGCGGCCCCGGCACCCGTGCCGACCCGGTCTACGCCGAGGCCCTGGCCCGCGTCCGTGAGAACCGCGTCCCGGTCCTTGGACTGCTGGACTGCGCGCACGGCACCCGGCCGTTCGGCGCGCTGGTCACCGACGCCTCCCACCACCTGGACTGGTACCGGGTCGACGGCTTCTACCTCGACCGCGCGCCCACGCTCCACTCGGAGCTGGCCGAGTGCCGCCGGGTGGTCAGCACGCTGCGGGCCATGCTGGACCGGGACCGCTCCCGCGAGCAGCGCGCCCCCGGCCCGATCGTCCTCGCGCCGGGCGCCTACCCGCACCCCGGCTACGCGGAGACCGCCGACCAGCTCGTCGTCTTCGACGGCCCCTGGACGCGCTACCGCTGGTCGGAGGCGCCACAGTGGTCCGCGGCCTATCCGCCGTCCCGCTTCGCGCACCTCGTGCACGGGCTGCCGGTCACCCACCTCGACACCGCGCTGCGCATCGCCCGCTGGCAGGGCGCGGCCACGCTCTGCCTGACCGACCGCACCGACCGCGACGGCGCCGACCCCTGGGCCGGTCTGGCCGGCTACTGGCACGAGGCGGTCCGCCGCGTCACCCGCTGACCCGCACCCGCTGATCCGCTCCCGTGATCCGCATTGGTGATCCGCACCGCCGATCCGTACGGCCCGGACAGGGGGGACCGCCCAGCATGTGACCGGAATGCGTCTCGGCCCTCGGACCGGGTGTCTTGGAATGAAGACGGCCGTGGCACTGTTGCAGAAGCAGGCCCTACGGGCTGCCGCCCGTTCGTACTGTCTGATGACCGACCAACTGTATTGCTGAGGTCTCTGTGTCGCTGCCACCCCTGGTCGAGCCGGCCTCCGAGCTCACCGTTGACGAGGTCCGCAGGTACTCGCGTCACCTGATCATCCCCGATGTGGGCATGGACGGGCAGAAGCGGCTGAAGAACGCCAAGGTGCTGTGTGTCGGCGCCGGCGGCCTCGGCTCGCCGGCCCTGATGTATCTGGCCGCGGCCGGTGTCGGCACGCTCGGCATCGTCGAGTTCGACGAGGTCGACGAGTCGAACCTGCAACGCCAGATCATCCACAGCCAGGCCGACATCGGCCGCTCCAAGGCCGAGTCCGCGCGCGACTCGGTCCAGGGCATCAACCCGTACGTGAAGGTCGTCCTGCACGAAGAGCGGCTCGAAGCCGAGAACGTGATGGAGATCTTCTCCCAGTACGACCTGATCGTGGACGGCACCGACAACTTCGCCACCCGCTACCTGGTCAACGACGCGTGCGTGCTGCTGAACAAGCCGTACGTCTGGGGTTCGATCTACCGCTTCGACGGCCAGGCCTCGGTCTTCTGGTCCGAGCACGGCCCCTGCTACCGCTGCCTGTACCCGGAGCCCCCGCCGCCGGGCATGGTCCCGTCCTGCGCCGAGGGCGGCGTCCTCGGCGTGCTGTGCGCCTCCATCGGCTCCATCCAGGTCACCGAGGCGATCAAGGTGCTGGCCGGCGTCGGCGAGCCGCTGGTCGGCCGGCTGATGATCTACGACGCCCTGGAGATGACGTACCGCTCGGTCAAGGTCCGCAAGGACCCCGACTGCGCGGTCTGCGGCGACAACCCCACGGTCACCGAGCTGATCGACTACGAGGCCTTCTGCGGCGTCGTGTCGGAGGAGGCCCAGGAGGCCGCGCTCGGCTCCACGATCACTCCCAAGCAGCTCAAGGAGTGGATCGACGACGGCGAGAACATCGAGATCATCGACGTCCGCGAGCCGAACGAGTACGAGATCGTCAGCATCCCCGGCGCCAAGCTGATCCCGAAGAACGAGTTCCTGATGGGCTCGGCGCTGGAGCACCTGCCGCAGGACCGGCGGATCGTGCTGCACTGCAAGACCGGCGTGCGCAGCGCCGAGGTCCTCGCGGTGCTGAAGTCGGCGGGCTTCGCCGACGCGGTCCACGTCGGCGGCGGCGTGATCGGCTGGGTCAACACGATCGAGCCGCACAAGCCGGTGTACTGACCGGCGCCCACGCGTGAACGGTAAGGGGCGGCACCCACTGGGTGCCGCCCCTTACGCGTGTCGCGCGTCGTGCCCGTGCCTCCGCCCGGGTCCGCCCTCAGCGGTTCACGGACTGGTACTCGTGGACCGTGACCGGGCGCGGGTCGTCGATGACGCCCTGGGGCAGCGGGTGCGGGCCGCCGCCGTCGGAACCGGTCCACTGGACCGTCCACTTGGCCGTCACGTCGAGCGCGAACGGCGGCCGGTTGTCGGTCGACCGCAGATACGTCACGCCGCACGGCGGGTCGGCCTTCGCGTTGCCGCTGTAGCGCGCGCCGACCGTCCCGTCCGCCGCGATGGCGCAGTCCCCGCCGGCGGGGAAGACCTTCGCGTCCGGCGTGCCCGGTGTGATGTGCACACTGGCCGGTGTCGCGGTGGTCTGCGCCCAGATCTGCTGCCCGCCGCCCAGGTCCACGGAGGCGCGCACGGACACCGGGGCGTAGTTCTCCTTGAGCCACACCCACGTCGGCAGGTTCACGGTCTGCGTGTCGACCGGGTTCGTCTCGATGGTCACCCCGGGCACGTGCGTGCGCGCGTACGCCAGCTTGGACAGCATCTCCGGGGTGATGACGTTCGGCGTGCCCGGCGGCGGGCGGTCCCCGGCGGCGACCCAGAACGGCAGCGTGCCGTTGCAGTCGAACCGGTGCGGGCTGTCGGAGTCGGGGTTCTCGACCGGGCCCCAGAACATGCCCTTGCCCTGCTGGTCGAGGTTGAAGTCCTTGTACCCCTCGCCGCCGCCGTCCCAGGTGTAGTTGTCGGAGTAGTGCCGCCGCAGCTCGTCCATGGCCTCCAGCGCGTAGTTCGCCTGGCCCGGCACGTTGGTGTTCTTCACCTCGTCGAGGATCATCTGCTTGAACGACGCCGGGTCCGCGATCGGCCCGATCCAGCACGGCGGCGGCGTCCAGGAGACGTCCGTCGCCACCAGCGGCTTCGCCGTGCCGCTGGGCCTGCCCGACGGGTAGGTGTTCGTCACGACCTGCGCGTGGGCGCCGAGGTCGCCGTTGCCGTCGCCGGTGCCCTGGCTGGAGCCGGGGGAGTGGTCCTTGCCCGTGCTGAAGTTGGCGTACCCCGGCGCTGCGGCGGCGAGGACCAGCACCGTGGCGAGTGCCAGCGCGCGTCCGGCCAGGCCCGCCGCTCTCACTGCTTGCATTGGAGGGACTTCTCCTTCACGGTGACCGTGTGCGCCTGCCAGATGGCGTGCGCCGTCGGGAGTTTGACCATCACGATGTCGTAGGAGACGTAACTGCGGTCGTCGGCAGGGGTCACGTGGACCTTCCCCGTGGCGACCTCCTTGCTGTACGCCTTCGACTGGTTCTCGCACAGCTTGACGTCCACTGAGCCGCCGCCGGAGACCGTGGTGAGCACCGGCTGGTAGTAGGCGTCGGTCCCGGTGACCGTCAGCTTCTCCTTGACGTTCTCCTGCACGAAGTTCTGCGCGTAGGCGAGCGCGTCGTCGGCCGCGTACGCCCGCAGCGGCGGGTCGTTCCTGTTCTGCGCGGTGACCGCGTGGTCGATCGCCTGGAGGTAGTTGGCGGCGGCCGACAGGGCCGCGGCCTGCGTGGCGTCGGCCGGCGTCGACCAGGTGAAGGTCACCTTCAGGTCCGCCGGGAGCGCCAGCGCCGGGTCGATCTTCAGCGGCGCGGACGCCGAGGTCGGCGTGGGCGTCGTGGTCGCCGGTGCGGCCGTCGCGGTCGGGGTCGGCGTCGCGATCGTGTCGGAGTCGTCGGAGCCGCCGCCTCCGCCGCACGCGGTGAGCGTGAGCGCGGCCGTCGCCGCGAGCGCGGCAGTGGTCACAGCGGTACGGGCTCGCATCGTCGAAGGCTCCCGGTCGGTCGTCGAGGGAACCCGACGCGCCGGCCGCAGGCCGAACCCGCTCTGGTCCCCGTATTCCAGAGCCCTCAGCCTAGCGAAGGGGCTCCGGCGCGGCGATGTCCGGTCCGTGGGGATCTGGTCACGAGCATGTCACGTCCCGCGGGGAACGCCCGATGCGCTCCCCGCGGGACGCGTGCCGCCGACGCCGGCCGGGCTCAGCTCACTTCAGTGCGCGCGCCGGGATCGAGTAGATCCCGCGGCCGTGCGTGGCCGCGTAGATCCGCCCGTCCGGGCCGGACTTGAGCTGGAGCACCGCCACCGCGGGCAGCCGGCCGACCCGCTGCCAGGCGCCGCGGTGCGGCGCGCGGTAGACCGTGCCGAGGTCGGTGGCCAGCAGCAGGCCGCCGTTCGGCAGTGCCAGCAGGCCGTTGGTCGGCACGTCGGGCAGGTTCGCCGAGACGTCCTTCCACGTGGTGCCCGCGTCGGTGGACTCGAAGACGTGGCCGATGCCCGCGCCGGGCCCCTCCGTCCACTGCCGCGAGAAACCGTTGACGGCCAGGTAGACGTGCGAGGAGTTCGCCGGGTCGATCGCGAAGCCCGCCAGGTAGCGGTTGGGCACCGTGCCGTCCACCGGCAGCGCCACCTGGTGCCAGTCACTTCCGTCCGCGTTCCCCACCGCGATGCCGCGGGTGAAGCCCTGGTTGTTGCACGGGCCGCACCACGCCGCGTAGACCTTGCCGCCCTGCGCGGCGACCGCCGTCGCGGTGTGGCCCTGGCCGAGGTCGAACGCGTCGGTCCACTGCGAGCCGCTGCGGATCGCGTAGCCCTGCGTCTGCACCCACACGTGCCGTCCGCCGGCGATCCACGTGTCGCCGTCCTTCGTGTCGACGGTCAGCGGCGCGGTGAAACGCGCCTCGCCGGTCGCGTTGTCCGGCGGCGCGACGGCGTAACTCGTCGCCTTGGACGGGTCGTCGACCCACGAGCCGTCGTTGACCGCGCAGTTCTGCGTGACGTTGATCGCCAGGTAGACGTACTCCTGCGCGATGTCGCAGCCGTTCGCCGGGTTCGTGAGCGTGTCGCCGCCGTCGCCGCCGAAGTTCGAGCCCATCACGCGGTCGCCGGGACGCAGGATCGACTGGCCGTTGTCCTGGAGGCCGCCGTTCACCGCCACGCCGCGGCCGGAGGGGTCGGCGCCGACGCCCACCGAGTAGAACTGCAGCGTGTCGATGGTGCCGTCGTTGGTGGACACCCAGTCGGTGGCGTGCCCGTCGGCGTCCGCGGAGCCGTTCAGCGGCCGCTTGTACACCCCGCCGTCGTCGCCGACGTAGACGTACGACCTGCCGTGGTAGCTGCCGACGGCCACCGCGTGCTGGTCGGCGTGCGTGGTCTGGTGGCAGTCGCCGCTCTGCCGCGAGGGGTCGATGCTCCAGCACGGGAAGCCGAAGTTCCAGTACGGGCCCACCGCCGACCATTTCGCGCCGCCGTCGGTGGTCTCGAAGACCTCTTCCAGACCGGCGTAGACGTGGTCCGGGTTCGCCGGGTCGACCTGGAGGAACTCGTTGTACCAGGCCTGCACGCCCGGCATGAAGCCCGGCTCGTCCAGCGCCGAGCCGGAGTCCGCCAGCTTCTCGGTGTCCGCGAGCTTCGTCCAGTTGCCGAACGGGTCGCCGTCGCGCGAGACGTAGATGCCGTCCAGGTTGCTGTCCGGGTCGGTGTTCAGCAGCTCGGGCGACTGGACGACCGCGTAGTAACGCGAGCCGTCGCGGGCCCGCGCGAAGGTGACGTTGCCGACGTCGCCCGCACCGGTGGGCAGCGCGCCGAGGCCGGTCACCCGGGTCCAGGCGCCGTTCACCTTGCGGTAGTAGCCGTTGTAGTCGTCACCGCTGCGCCAGCCGATGGCCAGCAGGACCTTCGACGGGTCGCGCGGGTCGATCGCCACGTCGTTGGCGATGTTCTTGTACGGCGCGCTCGGGTCGGTGGCCTGCGAACCGCCGGGCAGGAACGCCGGGTTGGGCGCGTACTCCAGCTTCCACGGCCCGCGCAGGTCCTTGGTGGAGTGGCTCCACACGCCGTGCGTGGTCGACGCCCACACCGTGTCGCCGCCGAACCGCAGCGTGTGGATCGACGTCGAGTCCAGCTCGCTGCCGCCGACCCGGTCGCGCTCGGTGAAGGCGCCGTGCCGCGGGTCGGCGAGCACGTAGACGCCGCTGCCGAGGTACGCGTCCGCGTTCGTCGTCGCCTCGCCGGTGCCCAGCCACAGCCGGCCCCGGGCGTCGAGCGCGAGCGAGCCGGTGGCCTGCGCCGGCAGTGCGTCGCTGATCGGCTGCCAGTGCCCGCCGCCGGTGGCCGAGCGCCACACGCCGCCGCCGGCGCTGCCCTCGTAGACATAGCCCCGGTCGTCGGCGGCCAGCGCCGCGGTCCGGCCGGTGACCAGGCCCGCGCCGCCGCTGGAGTTGGAGTCGATGTCGCGGTACCGCGGGTCGTCGGAGTTGTACGGCAGCCCGGTCACATGGGTCCACGAACCGCCGGTGGAGGGCAGGGCGTTCAGCTGGTTCCAGGCCGCGGTGTAGGCGCCGGGCCGCAGCGTGCCCGGCGAGGTACGGGCCTCGGCGAACTGGTCGGCGCCCTCGGCGATCTCCTCGGCCTCGCCGCCGCCGTCGTCGTCACCCCCGCCGTCCCCGTCGGTCACCGCGGCGTGGACCGCGGCGTCGAAGGACCGGGGGTGGGTGGCCGGATGGCCGGGCGACGCGCCGGCCGGCACGGCGATCAGCGCGGCCAGCGCGGTGACGGCCGAGACCGTCATCCACCGGCCCTTGCGGGTGAGCCATCGTCTTTCACGGGTGAGCAGGTGCAACGAAAACCTCCCCGAGCGAACACGGATTGAGCCGTTCGCACCGAAGCGGATCACGCGCCGTGAAGCAACTGTCCGGCGAAATCGGAGATTTGACGGAAATTTTGGCAAGGACCTGCCACGTTTGGCCGGACTGGCGCGTCTACAACTGCCCCTTGCGGGTCAGGTGGGTGAAGGACAGCCAGCCCGGCAGCACCGGCAGCCAGAAGGTCAGCAGCCGGAAGAACAGCACCGCCGGCGTCGCCACCTCCTTGGGCAGCCCCGCCGCGATCAGGCCACCGGTCAGGGCGAGTTCGACCGCGCCGACGCCGCCGGGGGTGGGCGCCGCCGAGCCCAGCGCGTTGCCCGCCAGGAAGACCACCGCGATCGCCGCGTAGCTCAGGTGCCCGCCGAACGCCCGTACGCAGCCGTCCAGGCAGATCACGAAGCACACCGTCAGCATCAGCGTGCCGCCGATGCCCGTCACCAGCTTCGCCGGGCGCTGCAGCACGTCCAGCATGCGCGGCACCACACCCGCGAACAGCGCCCGCACCCGGGTGGACACGAACCGCCGCAGCGCCGGCACCGCCGTGACCACCAGAACCAGCACGCCCGCGGTCAGCAGCCCCGCCATCACCGTGCGCGAGGGCGAGAGCGTCGGCGTCTTCTCGGTGCCGGTGATGTAGCCGAACGTCATCAGCAGCACCACGTGCGAGCCCAGTCCCACCAGCTGCGAGGCGCCGACGCTCGCCACCGCCAGGCCCGGCCGCACCCCCGCCTTCTGCAGGTAACGGGTGTTCAGCGCCACGCCGCCGACCGCGGCCGGCGCCACCAGCTTCACGAACGACCCCGCGACCTGCGCCAGCACCGTTCGTACCAGCGACAGCCGCTCCGGCACGAAACCCGACAGCGCGCACGCCGCCGCCACGTAGCTCGCCGCCGAGCCGAGCACCGCGACCACCGCCCAGCGCCAGTCCGCGTTGAGGATCGCGTCGCCGATCGGCACCGAGCTGAGCTGGGACAGCAGGAAGTACGCGGCGAACGCGCCCGCGATCACCGTCACCAGCGTGCGCGGCTTGATCCGCTCCAGGCGCACCGGCTCCACCGGCGCCTGCGGGCGGATCAGCAGCACCTGCTGGCGGATGCGGGACAGCAGGTCCTCCTCGCGGACCTCCTCCAGCGCGTCCTCTATGGCGCGCTTCTCCGCCTTGTCCTCGGCCTTGCGCTCGGCCTTGGACGGCGCCTTCGCCGCGCCGGCCGCGCTCGTCGAACCAACCGCGCCAGTCGCGCCGGCCGCTCGGGCCGCGCTCGCCGCGCCCGCCTCCGTGGCGCCACCGGCCGCGCCGGCCTTCGCGCCGGTCACACCGCCGACCGCGCCGGTCACACCGCCCGCCGCCCCGCTCGCCGCACCGCCCCGCGCGCCGGCGTCCGCCTCGCCGACGCGGGCCGTCGCCCGTCCCGCCCCGGCCGCGTGCGCCGCGGCCTCGGCGGTACGTTTCAGCTCCCGCGCCTCCTTCTCCCGCGCCGACGCCGCGAGCACCGCCTCGCGCTCGCGCTGCGCCCGCTCCCGGCCCAGCACCTTCAGCTCGCCGCGGGTCGAGCGGCTGAGCGCGATCGGCTGGAGCAGCGGCAGCGAGTCCGCCACCGCGTCCGGGCCCAGCACCGCGACACCCGAGGCCACCGCGCGCTCCGGGCCCACCCGCAGCGCCAGCGTCGTCAGCAACTGCGCGACGTCCATCCGCAGCACGATGTCGCCCGCCGCGATCTCGCCGCCGCGCAGATCGGTCAGGAAGACCCGGCCGTTCCGGTCCACCAGCAGCGACTCGCCCTCCAGCCGCCGGTGCGCGATCCGTCGCGACTGCAGCGCCCGCACCTGCGTCCACACCTCGCGCAGCAGGCCGTCGGTCAGCTCCTCGTCGGCCAGCGCGTCGAACCTGCGGCCGCCGATGTGCTCGTAGACCAGCATCACCGCGTCCGGGCCCAGCTCGGAGGTCGCGATCAGCTTCGGCGCGTTCGCGCCCGCCGCGATCGCCGCGTACGCGAGCAGCGCCTCCTGCTCCAGCGCCTGCCGCAGCGACAGCAGGCTGCGCCGCTGGGTGATGCCGCCCACCAGCGACAGCCGCCGCCACGCCCGGTAGAAGAACCCCTGCGCCTGCTGCTCGCGGTCCACCACCGTCACGTCCAGCGGCGGGCCGTCCTCCAGCGTGACCAGATACTCCCGGCCGCGGTCGGACTCGGCGTGCTCCGGGCTCGTGGCCACGCGGTGCTCCACCCGCCGCGCGGTGAGCGGCGCGAACCCGACCCGGCGCAGCCCCGCCAGCAGCTGGTGTCCGGTCGGCCGCACGTTCGGCGACCCGACCGCGTAGATCGTGCCGTACGCGACGGTCCAGCCGATCAGCACGGTCAGCGCGATGGAGAACGGCGTGGTGTAGCCGCCGACCAGCACCGCGAAGGCGTCCAGCAGCAGCACGAACCACAGCGCCACCCGCCAGCGCGGGCGCTGCGCCATGCCGACCGCCGTGACGTACGCGATCACCGGCGCGAGGTAGCCGTGCACCGGGTCGGTCATGCCGGTGCCGCCCGGCGCGTTGTGGGACAGCGCCTCGCGGATCGGGGCGGGCGCGGAGTTGCTCACCCACAGGTCGGTGGCGAGCGCGGTGCCGTGCGCGAGCACCGCGGCCAGCACGCCGTCGGCGATCCGCAGCCCGTCCCGTTTGACCAGCCGCTCGACGGCGAACGCCACCGGCACGATCAGCACGGCCACGCTCGCGGTCAGCCCGGCGAACGACGACAGCGCGTCGGGCGCGTGGTCCGCTCCCTTGGTGATGTCGGTCTCAAGACCGCTCGTCGTCGCGTGCGCGAAGCCCGCGACGGCCAGCACGACGGCGAGGCCGAGCAGGCCGAAGCAGAAGCGGACCAGGTCGGCCGGGCGGTGCACGCGGGCGGCGAGCAGCGGCTCGTCGCCCGAGACCGGCATCCGCGTCGCACCGGACTCGCCCTCGCCCTCGCCGCCGGGGGGACAGCCGTCGGGGTCGTCAGGACCCCCCGGGCCGCCGGGCCCGGAGTCGGCGGAGCCGGTGGAGTCGGTGGAGCCGTCGGGGTGGGCGGAGCCGTCGGGACCGGCGGTGTCATCGGAGCCGGGTGAGCCGGGCGAGCCGGCGGAGTCGTCGGGACCGGGGGAGCCGCCGGGGCGCGCGGCGTCCCCGGGCAGCGCGCGGGAGGCGCCGGCGGCCTCCTCGGCCTCCTGCGCGCCCGTCGCGTCCCCCGTGGTCTCTTCTTGATCCCGTATCACCAGTCACCGCCCGGACGATGGTGGCACGCTCGGTCTCCGGATGGCACCGGAACCCCCTGGTGTCGGCGGTCTGGGGCAGGATTGTGCGGATGAGCGAGGAGTACGACCCTTCGGGGACCGCGGCGCGCGCCGGCGCGGGCGGGGCGGGCGGCCCGGACGCCGCGGATGCCGCGGATGCCGCGGGCG
The DNA here is from genome assembly GCA_050613715.1 of Streptomyces sp. IBSBF 3018. Lineage (GTDB taxonomy): Bacteria > Actinomycetota > Actinomycetes > Streptomycetales > Streptomycetaceae > Actinacidiphila. Next base: position 6,910 of record JAJSZB010000108.1, on the reverse strand, counting down.
TGCCGGACCCGTACGCCGAACGCGTGCTGGACGCCGTCGAGCTGATCCCGCCCGGGCGCGTCATGACCTACGGCGACGTCGCCGAATGGCTCGGCGAGGGCGGTCCGCGCCAGGTCGGCCGGGTCATGGCGCTCTACGGCGGCGGCGTCCCGTGGTGGCGCGTGGTCCGCGCGGACGGCAGGCTGCTGCCCGGCCACGAGCCCTCGGCGCTCGCCGAGTACCGTGCCGAGGGCACGCCGCTGCGCCTCGGAGGGCCCGCCGCCGAGGGCCACGTACCCCGCGTCGACATGCGGCGCGCCCGCTGGGACGGCCGGGACGGCGCCGGCGAGGGGTGACGGCCGGTAGGTCATGTCATCCAGCTTCCGCCATGGGGGCTGTGGGCATGCCGACGTCCGTCCGGACGGAGTACATTCCCTGACCACCACGAAACCGGCCAACCACGTGAAGCCCTCTTCCTCTTCCCCAGCCTCCCCGGCGTCGTCCTCCGCGCCGCGGACCCCTCCCGCGGGCGGGGCGTCCGCGCCGTCCCCGGCGCCCGCCGCGGGCGACGCCCGCGCCCCCGGGGTGCCGCGGGCGCGGACGGGGCCGGCCGCGGGCTACCGGCTGGTCCTGCCGCCGGTCCGTACCGCACCGCCCCCTGTGCTGGACGCGGCACAGCGCCGGGTGGTTGAGCACCCCGGCGGCCCGCTGCTGGTCCTGGCCGGACCGGGCACCGGCAAGACGACCACGCTGGTCGAGGCGGTCATGGCCCGGGTGCGGGCCGGCACCCCGCCGGACCGGATCCTCGTGCTGACCTTCGGCCGCCGCGCCGCCGCGGAGCTGCGCGACCGGATGGCCGCGCGCGCGACGACGACCGGGCCCGGGGCGCCGGTGGAGGCGCCGCGGGCGATGACGTTCCACTCCTTCTGCTACGCCCTGCTGCGCGCGGAGCAGGAGCCCGAGGCGTACGCGGAGCCGGTCCGGCTGCTGTCGGGCCCCGAGCAGGACCTGCTGGTGCGCGAGCTGCTGGCCGGCGAGGCCGAGCTGATCCGGTCGGGCCGCGCCGAGGTGCGCTGGCCCGAGGACCTGCGCGCGGCGCTGACCACGCGGGGGTTCGCCGACGAGGTGCGGGCGGTGCTCGCCCGTGCCCGCGAGCTGGGCCTCACACCCGCGGAACTGGGCGCCTTCGCACGGCGCGCCGGGCGCGGGGACTGGGAGGCGGCAGCGGGGTTCCTCGGCGAGTACCTCGACGTCGCCGACCTGATGGGCGTCATCGACTACACCGAGCTGGTGCACCGCGCGGTACGGCTCGCCGAGCGGCCCGAGGTGCACGCGCGGCTGCTGGCGCGCTACGACGCGGTGTTCGTCGACGAGTACCAGGACACCGACCCCGCGCAGGTCCGGCTGCTGCGGGCGCTTGCCGGGCGGGGCCGCACACTGGTCGCGTTCGGCGACCCGGACCAGTCGATCTACGCCTTCCGCGGCGCCGACGTGAACGGCATCCTCGACTTCCCGGCCGACTTCTCCCGCCGCGACGGCCGCCCGGCGCCCGTGGTCGCCCTCACCGGGTCCCGCCGCTCCGGCGCCGTGCTCCTCGACGCCACGCGCCGGATCGCCGCGCGCATTCCGCTGCGGCGCCCGCCCGAGCACCGCGCGCTGCGCGCCGCCCGGCCCGGCGGCCGGCTCGCCGTCCGCACCTACCCCACGCCCGGCGCGGAGGTCGACTCCATCGCCGACGTGCTGCGCCGCGCCCACCTGGAGGACGGCGTCCCCTGGGGCGACATGGCCGTCCTGGTCCGCGCCGGCGCCGCGATCCCCGCGCTGCGCCGCGCTCTGACCAGCGCCGGCGTCCCCACCGACGTCGACACCCAGTCCGCCCCCCTCCACGCCGAACCGGCCGTCACCCCCCTCCTCACCGCGCTCCGCCTCGCCGCGAGCTGGCCGTCCGGCCCGGACGACACGCCGCCAGGCCCGGACGACACGCCGCCCGGCCAGGGCGACACGCCGCCCGACCCGGCGGAGGCCCCCGGCCCGGGAGCCGCTGATACGACCGGCGCCGGGGACGCGCCCGGCGCCGCGGACGCGTCCGGCGCCGCGGACGCGTCCGCGGACGGGCAGGGCTCCGGTGGCGTCCAGGGTCCGGGGGGTGGGCCGGGCGCGTGGCCGGGGAGTGTGGAGCAGGCGATCGAGCTGCTCGTGTCGCCGCTCGGCGGGATGGACTCCGCGGACCTGCGGCGGCTGGGACGGGCGCTGCGGGAGGAGGAGCGGGCCGCCGGCGTCGCGGTGCCGCGGCCCTCCGACGTGCTGATCGCCGAGGCGCTCGCGCGACCCGAAGCGCTCGTCGCGCACGACCCCGCGTACGCCCGCGGCGCGCTGCGGCTGGCGCGGCTGCTGCGGCAGGCACGCGACACCCTCGCCGCGGGCGGCACCGCGGAGGACGCGCTGTGGCGGCTGTGGGACGGCTCCGGCTGGGCCTCACGCCTCGAACGGGCCGCGCTGCGCGGCGGCCCGGCCGGCCGCAACGCCGACCGCGACCTCGACGCGGTGTGCGCGCTGTTCGAGACCGCCGCCCGCGCGGAGGAGCGCACCGGCGGCCGCGGCGCCCTCAACCTCATCGAGGAGCTGTCCGGCTACGACATCGCCGCCGACACCCTCGGCGCCCGCGCCGTCCGCCCCGAGGCGGTACGCCTGATGACCGCGCACCGCGCCAAGGGCCTGGAGTGGCCGCTGGTGGTCGTGGCCGGCGTCCAGGAGGGCGTCTGGCCCGACCTGCGCCGCCGCGGCTCGCTGCTGGAGGCGGACCGGATCGGCCGCGACGGCATCGCGCCCCCGCTGAGCCAGGGCGCGCTGCTCGCCGAGGAACGCCGGCTGTTCTACGTCGCCGCGACCCGCGCCCGCGACCGCCTCCTGGTCACCGCGGTGCGCTCCGCCGCGGACGACGGCGACCAGCCCTCCCGTTTCCTCGCCGAACTCGGCGTCGAGCCCGAGCACGTCACCCACCGGCCGCGCCGCCCGCTGGCCGTCGCCGCGCTCGTCGCGGAGCTGCGTGCCACCACCGTCGACCCGGACGCCGCGCCGGAGCTGCGCGAGGCCGCCGCGCGCCGGCTGGCCCGCATGGTCGCGCTGACCGACGACGGCCACCCGCTGATCCCGGCCGCGCACCCGGACCGCTGGTGGGGGCTGTACGAGCCGACGCGCTCCGCGGTGCCCCTGCGCGACCGCGACCAGCCCGTCGCGCTGTCCGGCTCCGCGCTCGACCAGCTCGCCAACACCTGCGCGCTGCAGTGGTTCCTCGGCCGCGAGGTGCGCGCGGAACCCCCGGCCACCGCGGCGCAGGGCTTCGGCAACGTCGTGCACGTCCTGGCCGACGAGGTCGCCTCGGGCCGCGCCCCCGCCGACCTCGACGTGCTGATGGCCCGGCTGGACTCGGTGTGGGACGCGCTGGCCTTCGACGCGCCCTGGAAGTCCCGCCAGGAGAAGGAGAACGCCCGGGCCGCGCTGGAACGCTTCCTGCGCTGGCACGTCATGGAACGCGGGCGCACGCCGGTCGGCACCGAGCACGAGTTCGCGGTGACCCTCGACGCGGGCGACGTCCAGGTGCGGGTCCGCGGCAGCATGGACCGCGTCGAGACGGACGCGGAGGGACGCGCGTACGTCGTCGACTTCAAGACCGGGCGGGCCAAGCCGACCGGCACGGAGGTCGCGCGGCACCCGCAGCTGGCCGTCTACCAGCTCGCGGTGCGCGAGGGCGCGGTCGACCCGCTGTTCGGCGGGGAGCGGCCGGCGGCGGGCGGCGCGGAGCTGGTGCAGCTGCGGATCGGCGCGGCGCGGCGCGACGGCGGGGACGCACTGCCGGCCGTCCAGCGGCAGGAGCCGCTCGACGGTGACTGGGCCGGGGAGCTGCTCGCGTCCGCGGCGGGGCGGGTGCTCGACGAACGCTTCACGCCTTCCGCGGGACAGCACTGCGCCCACTGCGCCTTCCGCGCGGCCTGCTCCGCCCACCCCGAGGGCCGCCCCACCGTCGACTGACGCCGACCCTCCCTGTCTCCTCCTCAGCTCCGCGCTGTGCGTCGCTCCCGGGGGCGCGAGGCTGCGCTTGTTTTGCGGCCGGCCCGCGGTGGGCTGGTGGGGGTACCTCCCGGACGGAGTCCGGGGGAGCAGTTCCCCGCGCCCCTGTGTGCCGGCGTCCAGCGCCGCGCGTGGAGTGTCGGGCGGGGCGGATAGCCTCGGGGGGGTGGGAACGCGCATCGAGCACGCCGAGGAGCTGAAGGAGCTGCTCGGCGTCCCGTTCACGCCCGAACAGCTCGCGTGCATCACCGCCCCCCTCACCCCCGGCGTGATCGTCGCCGGTGCCGGCTCCGGCAAGACCACCGTGATGTCCGCCCGCGTGGTGTGGCTGACCGGCACCGGCCAGGTCACGCCTGACCAGGTCCTCGGCCTGACGTTCACCAACAAGGCCGCCGGCGAGCTGGCCGAACGCGTCCGCACCGCCCTCGCGAAAGCCGGCGTGACCCCCGAGGACGTGGCGGAGCCCGGAGCGGACCCGGCAGCGGACCCCGATGCCGCCGCCGCGGAGCCGACCATCTCCACGTACCACGCCTTCGCCGGCCGCCTGCTGAAGGACCACGGCATCCGGATCGGGCTGGAGCCGACCGCCCGGCTGCTCGCCGACGCCACGCGCTACCAGCTCGCCGCCAAGGTGCTGCGGGCCGCGCCGGGCCCGTACCCCGCGCTGACCAAGGGCCTGCCCGCCCTCGTCGCCGACCTGCTCGCCCTCAGCGGCGAGCTGTCCGAGCACCTGGTGACCCCCGAGCGCCTGCGCGCGTACCACTCCGTGCTCACCGCCCACCTCGCCGGCCTCGACCCCGACCGCCGCGGCAACGCCTGGGTGCGGGACGTCACCAGGGCCGCCGAGGCGCGGTACGACCTCGCGGGCCTGGCCGCCGCGTACCGCGACGAGAAGCGCCGCCGCGAACTCTTCGACTTCGGCGACCAGATCGCGCTGAGCGCCCGGCTCGCGCAGACCCGGCCCGAGGTCGGCGCGATCCTGCGCGAGCAGTACCGCGTGGTGCTGCTGGACGAGTACCAGGACACCTCCGTCGCCCAGCGGCTGCTGCTCGCCGGCCTGTTCGGCGGCGGCACCGGTCACGCGGTGACCGCCGTCGGCGACCCCTGCCAGGCCATCTACGGCTGGCGCGGCGCCTCCGTGGCCAACCTCGACGACTTCCCGCGCCACTTCCCGCACGCCGACGGCCGCCCCGCCGACCGCTACGCGCTGAGCGAGAACCGCCGGTCCGGCGGCCGGCTCCTCGACCTCGCCAACACCCTCGCCGCCGAGCTGCGCGAACGCCACGAGGGCGTCGAGGCGCTGCGGCCCGCGCCCGGCGCCGAGCGCGACGGCCTGGTGCGCTGCGCGCTGCTGCCCACCCAGCAGGAGGAGACCGCCTGGCTGGCCGACTCCATCGCGCACCTGGTGCGCACCGGCACCGCGCCGGGGGAGATCGCGGTGCTGTGCCGTACCGCCGGCCGCTTCCCGGAGATCCACGCCGCGCTGGTCGCCAGGGACGTGCCGGTCGAGGTGGTCGGGCTGTCCGGGCTGCTGCACCTGCCCGAGGTCGCCGACCTCGTCGCCACCTGCGAGGTGCTGCACGACCCGACCGCGAACGCCGCGCTGGTCCGGCTGCTGACCGGCCCGCGCTGGCGGATCGGCGCGCGCGACCTGGCGCTGCTGGGCCGGCTGGCCCGGCAGCTGGTACGCGGCGGCCGGCCCGCGCGCGGCGCCGATCCGCTGGCCGTGGCGGTGGAGGGCGTCGACCCGGCGGAGACCGTCTCGCTCACCGACGCGCTGGAGACCTTCCTCGACGGGACGGGCGGCGATCTCACCGGCGCGGCGACCGCGGGGGCCGCGGCGACCAGGGCCGCGGAGGCCGCCGCGAGTGCCGGGGCCGCCGAGACCCAGGCCGCCGGGACCGCCGGGGACGCCGAGACCAAGGCCGCCGGGGCCGCCGGGGACGCCGAGACCAAGGCCGCCGGGGCCGCCGCGGACGGCGACCGCGCGGTGGGCGCCGACCTGCCGTTCTCCCCCGAGGCACGGGTCCGCTTCGCCCGGCTGGCCACCGAGATAAGGGAGCTGCGGCGCGCGCTCGCCGATCCGCTGATGGACGTCCTGCACCGCGTGCTCGCCGTCACCGGCCTGGAGGTCGAGCTGTCCGCGTCCCCGCACGCGCTGGCCGCCCGGCGGCGCGAGACCCTGCACGCGTTCCTCGACGTCGCCGCCGGGTTCGCCGGCCTCGACGGCGAGGCGACGCTGCTGGCCTTCCTCGGCTTCCTGCGCACGGCGGTGGAGTACGAGAAGGGCCTCGACAGCTCGCTGCCCGGCGGCGAGAACACCGTGAAGGTGCTGACCGCGCACAAGTCCAAGGGCCTGGAGTGGGACGTCGTCGCCGTGCCCGGCCTGGTCGAGCGGGGCTTCCCGAGCACCCGCGGGCGCGAGCTGTGGCCGCTCAACGCCAAGGTGCTGCCGCACGGCCTGCGCGGCGACGCGGCCACCCTGCCCGACGTCGCCGAGTGGACCCGCGGCGGCCTGGAGGGCTTCCGCGGCGCGATGAAGGAGCACCAGCGGGTCGAGGAACTGCGGCTCGGCTACGTCACCTTCACCCGGCCGCGCTCGCTGCTGCTCGGCTCCGGGCACTGGTGGGGGCCGTCCCAGAAGACGCCGTTCGGGCCCTCGGACTACCTGGAGGCGCTGCGCGCGCACTGCGAGGCGGGCAACGGCGAGGTCGAGGTGTGGGCCGAGCAGCCCGCCGACGACGCCGAGAACCCCTCGCTCGCGGGCGCGGTCGAGCCGCCGTGGCCGCTGCCGCTGGACCCGGTCGCGCTGGAGCGCCGCCGGCAGGCGGCGAAGACGGTGCTGGCGCTGGCGGACGCGGCG
>JAJSZB010000107.1:0-19165 GCA_050613715.1 Streptomyces sp. IBSBF 3018 | reverse complement strand
CCCCTGCCCCCTTACCCCGCCGCGCGCCGCGCGTCGTCCTGGAACGCCGCCGAGGCGATGTCCGGCAGGGCTGGCAGGATCGGCGGGTCCAGCTCGTTCTGCGCGCGTAGTGCGAGGTCGGCGGGGAGCACCGGCACCCCGGGGCAGGCGTCGATCGCCACCGGGTCCGCGATGGCCGGGAGCACGCCCACCGTGGCGAGCGGGCCGCCGTAGCCCACCGGGACCGAGCAGCCCATCAGGTGCCAGCGGCCCGGCGGCACGTCGTCGAGGACGAAAGGACCGGGCCGGCGCAGCAGCGCGCAGCGCACCGGCAGCCCCTGCGGGTACGGCGTGGGGAACAGCGCCACGGCCACCGGCCGGTGCCGCTGCTCCGGCGGGGCGCTGATCTGACCGCGCAGCGTCACCGTCTCCGCGCCGCGGGCCGGCCCGCGGCCGCCGCGGTCCTCCGGCCGTTCGTCGCCGCGGTCCCGGGCGCGCACGGCCGCCCGCCGTCCGCCGGCCTTGCGGTAGGCCGAGGGAGCGAGCCCGACCGCTTGCGCGAATCGGTAACTGAAAGTGCCGACACTGGTGTATCCGACGCGGTGGCTGATCTCGATGACGCTCAGCGGCGTGGTGACGAGAAGTGCTTTCGCGGCTTCCAGGCGGAGTGCCGCCAGGAAGCGTCCCGGTGATACTCCTGTGACGCGTTGGAACTCCCGTGAGAAGTGAAACTTGCTGTACATCGCCGCCCGCGCGATGTCGTCCATAGTCAGCGGGTCGGACAAATTCACCTTCATGATCTGGATGGCCCGACTTATTGCTTGCTCCATCGTGAGGTCAGGCGTTTTCGCGGCAGGGTTCATCTCTTCTCCAAGCTGGCTCGGCAGAGAGCTGACGAAGTCGTGCACCCCTGGAATGCATGCCTGAGCATGCGGTATCGCGTACGTGCCTCACGTGACCGAAAAGGTAAGCGCTGCACCAAGCGCTCTGGCCACTTCGCGGTATTGATGAACGAATTGTCACGCTGACAACGGTCCACAACCGTAGCAGCGGGCTTCACATCGGGCAAGCATGGACCGCCCACGTAAGTGGGTGCGCAGAACGCCCGCACTGTGCCCCTGACGTGCTCCGGAAGGGCAACCCGGAAGAAGTGCGGAACGAGGAATGCGGCTATCGGGAAACGCCCGGCGGATTTCTTCGACAGTGCGGAGCGGAGGACGATTGCAGGTGGCAAGCAGAAGACGGTCGGCAGGTGGGCACAAGGCATACGGAAGGCAAGCGGAAGGCGTGACGAGGTTTGGACCAGTGCCGGAGCGCCGCCTCCCGTGTCTGATGCGTACCCGCCCGGGCGAGCCGGGATGCCCGTCCGGACTTCACCATCGGGGGTATAGCACTATTAAAGATGAAGTGGTTACGTCACTTCTCCACAGTAGGTCGTGCGGTGTGCTGGAACTGCCGGTACCCGGGCCGCCGCGTGTCCCTAAAGGAGTGGATGAGATGACGCAGACCCTGACGGCTGCGAGTGATCTGGACGCGTACTACGGCGCGTTCACCAGCGACCGGGAGAAGGAGGCGCTCAGCGTTCCGCTGCGGCTGGTGGCCGCGTGGGCGCGCAACGACGCGGAAGGCGTGGCCGAGGTCTTCACCGAGGACGGGATCCTCATCCTCCCCGGTGACGTCCTGAAGCGTGGCCGCGACGAGATCCGCCAGTTCATGGCGGCGGCGTACGCCGGACCGTTCAAGGGCACCGGTGTCACCGGCGCCCCGGTCGACGTGCGCTTCCCCAGCGAGAACGTGGCCGTGCTGCGCACGCACGGCGGCATCCTCGCGGCCGGTGAGACCGAGATCGACGACGAGCTGGCCGTGCGCTCGACCTGGGTGTGCGTCAAGCAGGCCGACGGCCAGTGGCAGCTCGCCAGCTACCAGAACAGCCCGCGGGGCGCCGGCGCGACCCTGCGCTGGTAGTCGCCCATCGGCGCGGCGGGTCCGGTCCGCCCGGACCCGCCGCGCCCGGCCGCCGCACCCCGTTCCCGCCGGCGCCGTCGATCCCAGCGATTCCCGCTGTTCCCGCTGTTCCCGCTTTTCGTGCTCTTCCCGCTGTTCCTGCTTGTCCTGTTGTTCCCCTGCGTTCCCGCCGGCCCGCCGGCGGTCCGCACGCACCCACCCCGCACGCGTACGTGCTTCGCACCGCCCGCACCACCCCGACCGACAACCAGCCCGTGCCCGCGTACCGCACGCCGTACGGCACGAGCACGACACGAGGACGAAGGGAGTCACCCCATGACCGCAGGAGCCAAATCCCTGGTGGACCAGGCCAAGCAGTGGGCGACGCAGTACGGCCCGTACTCCAACGGACCCGAGGGCGCGGTGCTCACCGTGCCGCTGCGGGCCCGCGTCGCCTGGGAGGCCGGCGACGCCGGCGCGTACAGCGCGCTGTTCACCGACGACGGCAGCGAACTCATCGGCGACGTGCAGCTGCGCGGCCGCGCCGAGATCGAGCAGTACCTCGCCGACGCCTTCGAGGGCGCCTACGCGGGCTCGCGGATCTCCGAGACCCCGGTGGAGATCAGGCTGCTCACCGACGAGGTCGCCGTCGCGGTGACCGAGGGCGGTGTGCTGCGCAAGGGCGAGGAGACGCCGCTGCCGCAGAACTCCTTCCGCGGCCAGTGGGTCGTCGTCAAGCGCGGCGGCGACTGGCAGCTGTTCTCCCACCAGACCAGCCCGCTCGGCGGCTGACCACCCCACCGCGCCCCGAACGACAGGAGTGACCCATGGCGGAGTCGGCGCATCTGCGCGGAACCCTCACCACCCCGAAGATCGTGCTGCTCGTGGTCGCCGCGGCCGCGCCGCTGGCCTGCGTCGTCGGCACCGTCCCGCTGGCGTTCGCGCTCGGCGACGGCGCGGGGCTGCCCGCGGTGTTCGTCTTCGCCGGCGTCGTCCTGCTGTGCTTCTCGGCGGGCTACGCCGCGATGAGCCGCCGCATCGTGCACGCCGGCGGCTTCTACACCTACGTCAGGCTCGGCCTCGGCCGGCCCCTCGCGGTCGCGGCCGGTCTGGTCGCCGTGGTGTCGTACAACGCCGCGGCGATCGGACTGACCGGCGCCTTCGGGTACTTCGCGCGGCTGACCGTCGCCGATTGGGGGCTGACGCTGCCCTGGGAGGTGTGGACCGGGCTCGCCGTCGCGGTGGTCGCGGTCCTCGGCTACCGCCAGATCGACGTGTCGGCGCGGGTGCTGTCGGTGCTGATGGCCGCCGAGATCGGCGTCCTCGCGGTGCTCGACGTGGCGATCCTCGCCGACCGGGGCGTGCACGCGCTGCCGGGCGCGTCGTTCCAGCCGCACACGGTCTTCAGCGGCGCGCTCGGCGTCAGCGTGATGTTCGCCTTCATGTCCTTCATCGGCTTCGAGTCCGCGGCGCTCTACGGGGAGGAGGCCCGCGACCCCACCCGCGCGGTGCCCCGGGCCACCTACGCCTCGGTCGTGGTGATCGCCGGCTTCTACGCGCTCACCACGTGGGTCGCGGTCGGCGCCGAGGGCCCTGACAAGGTCAGGGGCAGCGCCGGGGAGCAGCTGGGCAACCTCTTCTTCTCGCTCAGCACCCGCTACGTGTCGTCCACCATGTCCTCGGTGATGCAGGCGCTGCTGTGCACCAGCATGCTGGCGGCCACCCTGGCGCTGCACAACGCGGCCAACCGCTACACCTTCGTGCTCAGCCGGGACCGGCTGCTGCCGGCCCGGCTCGGCAGGGCGCACCCGCGGCACTCCTCGCCGCACCGCGCCAGCGCCGTGCAGAGCGGGCTGACCGTCGTGGTGGTCGCGGCCTTCGCGGCCGGCGGCCTCGACCCGTACACCAGCCTGGCCACCAGCCTGCTGGGGCTGGGCACGCTCGGCATCGTGGCGCTCCAGGCGGCCGCGGCCGTCGCCGTGGTGGGGTTCTTCCGCCGCCGCGACGACGGGCACTGGTGGCGCACCGTGCTCGCCCCGCTGATCGGCGCGGCCGGGCTGATCGCCTCCACCGTGCTGCTGGTCGACAACTTCCCGCTGCTGACCGGCACGTCGGCGACCGCGGTCAACGCCCTGCCGTGGCTGCTGGCCGCCGCGGCCGTCGGCGGACTGGGCTACGCGCTGTGGCTGCGCCGCGGCCGGCCCGCCGTCTACCGGGGGATCGCCGCGGACGCCCGCGCCGCCGACACCACCCCACCCACCGGCCCGTCCCTTTTCGAACCGGCGGCCGCGCGCCGCCGGCCTTGACCTTCGACCGCTACGACTTCAGGAGTGCTGTGATGTACGACTACGTGATCGTCGGCGCGGGCTCGGCCGGCTGCGTGCTGGCCGCGCGGCTGTCCGAGGACCCCTCGGTGCGGGTGTGCCTGATCGAGGCGGGCCCCTCCGACGACCTGGAGACCATCCACATCCCCGCCGCGTTCGGCGAGCTGTTCCGCACCCGGGTGGACTGGGACTACGACAGCCACGAGGAGCCCGCGCTGCGCCGCCGCCGCATCTTCCTGCCGCGCGGCCGGGTGCTGGGCGGCACCAGCTCCATCAACGCCATGCTCTACCTGCGCGGCAACAAGCTGGACTACGACTCCTGGGGCCAGCCCGGCTGGAGCTACGACGAGCTGCTGCCGTACTTCCGCCGCTCGGAGGACAACGAGCGCGGCGCGTCGTACTACCACGGCGCCGGCGGCCCGATGTCGGTGAGCGACGGCCGCTCGCGCAACATCCAGTCCCAGGCGTTCCTCGAGGCCGCAGGACAGGCCGGCTGGACCGCCAACGACGACTTCAACGCGGGCGACCAGGAGGGCTTCGGCTTCTTCCAGGTCACCCAGCGCGACGGCCGCAGGTGCAGCACCGCGGTGGCGTACCTGCACCCGGCGATGGACCGGCCCAACCTCACCGTCGAGACCAACATCCAGGTGCAGAAGGTCCTCACCCAGGGCAACCGCGCGGTGGGCGTCGTCGGCTCGCGGCTGGACGACGAGGTGGTGGTGCGCGCCGAGCGCGAGGTGATCCTGTGCGCCGGCGCCTACAACTCCCCGCAGCTGCTGATGCTCTCCGGCATCGGCCCGGCCGACCACCTGCGGATGCTCGGCATCGACGTGGTGCTCGACCACCCCGAGGTCGGCCGCAACCTCCAGGACCACCCGCTGGTCCCGCTGATCTTCACCCACGACCAGCCGGTCAGCCTGCTGATCGCCGAGGAGCCGGAGTACGTACGGCAGTTCGCCGAGGAGGGCCGCGGCCCGCTGACCTCCAACGGCCCCGAGGCCGGCGGCTTCGTGCGCACCCGCGACGGATTGTCCGCGCCCGACGTCGTGTACTTCTCCGGTCCGCTGATGTTCGCCGACAGCGGCCTCGGCCTGCCCACCGGGCACGCCATCACCTACGGCCCGGTGATGCTCACCCCGCGCAGCCGCGGCGAGGTCACGCTGGACTCCAACAACCCCACCACCAAGCCGAAGATCCAGCACAACTACTACCAGGACGAGGACGACCTGCGGACCGCGCTGGCCGGCGTGCGGATCGGCCTGGACATCGCCCGGCAGAAGGCGATGGGTCCCTACCACCAGGCGTGGCTGAACGCGCCCGCCTCGGAGTCCGACGCCGACCTGACCGAGTACATCCGCGGCTACACCCACTCGATCTTCCACGGGTCCAGCACCTGCGCCATCGGCAAGGTCGTCGACCCCGAGCTGCGCGTCATGGGCATCGAGGGCCTGCGGGTGGCCGACGTGTCGGTCATGCCCACCACCGGGCGCGGCGCGCCCAACGCGTCGGCCATCGCGATCGGCGAGAAGGCGGCCGACCTCATCGCGGGCCGCCCGCCGCTGGACGCGGCCGACCCGCACCTGCTCGCCGACACCGCCCGCTGACCCCGCGACCCCGCCCGCCGATGCCATCCAGGAGACGCCCATGACCATCACCTCGCCCGATCAGACCGCCACCGCCCAGGAGTTGGAGGACCTCGACCGGCGCCACCTGTTCCGCTCCATGCAGCGCGGCGACATCCACGACCGCACCGTCATCGTCCGCGGCGAGGGCTGCACGGTGTGGGACGCCCGCGGCAACGAACTGCTGGACGCGGCCGGCGGCGGCGTCTGGCACTCGCCGCTCGGCCACGGCCGCAAGGAGCTCGCCGAGGTCGCCGCCCGGCAGATCGGCACGCTGGAGTACTTCACCAGCCTGCTGGAGTTCTCCAACGACCAGGCGATCCGGCTCGCCGCGCGGATCGCCCGGCTGGCCCCCGAGGGCATCGAGCGGGTCTTCTTCACCAGCGGCGGCTCGGAGTCCGTGGAGACCGCGATGCGCGCCGCCCGGCTCTACCACCACCGCCGCGGCGAGCCCGACCGCACCTGGATCCTGGCCCGCCACTACTCCTTCCACGGCGCGACCTACGGCAGCGGCACCGCCACCGGACTGCCGCCCATGCACGAGGGCGTCGGCCCCAACCTGCCGCACGTGGAGAAGCTCAGCCCGCCCTACCCGTACCGGGCGGCCGAGCTGTACGGCGGCCGGGACACCACCGACTTCCTGATCGAGGAGCTGGAGGCCACCATCGCCCGGATCGGCGCCGGCAACATCGCGGCGATGATCGGCGAGCCGGTGATGGCCGGCGGCGGTGTGCTCGTACCGCCGCGGGACTACTGGCCGCGGGTGCGCGAGGTGCTGCGCCGCAACGGCATCCTGCTCATCGCCGACGAGGTGGTCACCGCGTACGGCCGCACCGGCCACTGGTTCGACAGCGGCGCGCGCGGCATGGAACCCGACATGATCACCATGGCCAAGGGCATCGCCGGCGGCTACGTCCCGCTCGGCGCCACGCTGATGACCGACGAGATCGCCGACACCATCCTGAACACCGGCGGCTTCTTCCACGGCTACACCTTCCAGGGCCACCCGGTCAGCTGCGCGCTGGGCCTGGCGACGGTGGACATCATCGAGCGCGAGGGGCTCATCGCCAAGGCCGGCGTGATCGCCGACTGGCTGGGCGCCGGACTGGCCCCGGCCACCGAGCTGCCGGTCGTCGGAGACCTGCGGGTCGCCGGCTCGCTGGCCGCGCTGGAGCTGCTCTCCGACCCCGCCACCCGCGCGCCCATGGCCTGGGGCCCGGTGGAGCAGGTCGCCTTCGAGATCCGCAGGCGGCACGGCGTCATCGCCCGCCCGTACGGCAGCATGCTGGTGCTGGCGCCCCCGCTGGTCATCGACGACAAGCAGGCCGCCCGCGCGGTCGACGCCGTCCTGGAGGTCGTCGGCCGGCTCCGCCCGGACGGCACCCTGGCCTGAACCGCCGCGCCCGGCACGTACCGGGACGGCACACGGACGAGCCCGCGGCGCGCACGCCGCGGGCTCGTCCGGTCGGCCGGGGAAGGGCGGTCAGGCGGCCCGCGCGCGCGAGCCGCGCAGCACCCGCAGCGCGGTCGCCGGCGCCATCAGCGCCTGCGGCGGGTCGACCAGCCCCGCCACCCGCAGGAACCGCTCGGTCAGCACCGCGTCCGAGCGCGCCGCGACGTGCAGCCGGGCCAGGTACGCGTTGCCCATCCGCACCCTCAGCGTCCGCCGGCCCTCCACCTGCGGGAAGGCGAAGTCGCCGCCCGCCGCGATCTCCCACGGCACGTCCACCACCCCGGCGACGTCCGCGAAGTACGCCCGGGGGTCCGGGTCGCCGCCGCGCAGCAGGTGCCTGCGCAGCGTCACCGCCTGGAGCGCGGCCACCGCCATCCCCTGGCCGTAGACGGGGTTGAACGAGCACACCGCGTCGCCGGCCACCAGGAAGCCGCGCGGCAGCCGCGGCAGCTGCTCGAACCGCCGCCGCTGACTGGCCGGGAACCGGAAGGAGACCGGCGTGCCCAGCATCTCCGCGTCCTGCAGCGCCTCGGCGACGTCCGGCACCGGCAGCGACTTGGCGTACGCCATCAGCCCCTCGGGGTCGGTCGGCGGCCGGTCGCCCAGCACCCCGGTCAGCGACAGCATGCAGCGGTCGCCGCCCAGCGTGTGCAGGAACGCGCCGCGCGGATTGGCCGGAGTGGCCACCGGGTTGATCGACATGTCGCCGCGGAACGGATCGGTCCGCCAGCGGTACATCACGCTGGTGTACGTCAGATCGATCCGGATGCGCTCCTCCGGCACCCGGCCGTACCCCAGCTCCTCCAGCCACACCGGCGCCCGCGAACCGCGCCCGGTGGCGTCCACCACCAGGTCGGCCTCCAGCGCCTGTTCGCGCCCCTCGTGGTGCACCCGGGCCCCGGTGACCCGGCCGCCGTCGCCGGAGACGGTGAGCCCGGCGATGTCCGCGCCCTCCACGAACCGCACGCCGGGCAGCGCGGCCACCCGGCGCCGGACATGGCCCTCCAGCACCGGCCGGGCCACCCCGACCAGCCGCAGGTCGGTCGGGCCCGGGCTCAGCCGGTGCCCGTCGAAGTACCAGCGGACCTGGCCGCCGAGGTCCCCGACGGGTATCCCGGCGGCCTCCAGCTCCGCGGTGAACCCCGGGAAGAGGTCCTCCAGGATCTGCTGCCCGCGGGCCAGCAGACCGTGCGCGTGCCGCCCCTGCGGCACGCCGCGGCGGGCCGCGTCCACACCGCTCAGCTCGTCCCGGTCGACCACCACGACCTCGTCGTGGACCTCGGCCAGGACCCGGGCGGCGAGCATCCCGGCCATGCTTCCCCCGAGCACGAGTGCTCGGCCCCTTTTCTCGCTCAATGGACAGTCCTCTCCTCGATCCAAGACGCGGGGGAACCGCTCGAATCGTCGCAACGCGCCCTGCGCGCGGGCACCTTCGGATGTGCGGCGGGCCCGTGCGCGGAGCCGGCCAGCACGACCGGAGGTGCACCGCGAACGCGCCGCCGAAACGATGGAGGGACCGCAGCGACCTGCCCCGTCCCGCCCGGACGGGCCCGCGCCGTGCCGTCCCCACCACCCACCCGGATCGATCCGCCACGCCCCGGTCGCCACCGGTGTGCGTCCATCTGCGAGGAGGCCCCGTGACCGTCACCGACGCGCCCGCGCGCGACGAGCACCACGAGCGCGACGCGCACACCCAGCACGACGAGCAGCGCGAACACGACGAACTGGTCGGCCGCGCCGCCGGCCTGGCGCCGCTGCTGGACCGGCACGCCCGGTGGTCCGACGAGAACCGCCGGCTGCACGACGACGTGGTGGCCGCGCTCGCCGACGGCGGCTTCTTCCGGCTGCGCAAGCCCGCCCGCTACGGCGGCCGGGAGATCTCCGCGCGCACCCTGGTCGCGATCGGCGCGGCGCTCGGCCGCGGCGACGCCGCGACCGGCTGGGTCACCTCGATCTACACCATCCCCGCCTGGATGGCCGGGGTCTTCCCCGACCACGTCCAGGACGAAGTCTTCGCCGACCCCGACGTGCGGATCTGCGGCACGCTGAGCCCCAGCGGCCGCGCCGAGCCGGTCGACGGCGGCTTCCGGCTCACCGGTCAGTGGGGCTTCATCAGCGGCGCCCTGCACGCCCAGTGGCAGGAGATCATCGCCATGACGCCCACGCCGGACGGCGGCATGCAGCCGCTGATGGCGCTGGTGCCGCTGGCCGACCTGGAGATCGTGGACGACTGGCACGTGGCGGGCCTGCGCGGCTCCGGCAGCGTCAGCACCGCGGCCAGTGAGGTCTTCGTGCCCGCCGAGCGCACGATGCCGCTGGTGGACGTGCTGACCCAGCAGTACCGCTCGCAGGCCAACGCCGACTCCGCGATGTACCGCACCCCGCTGATGCCGGTGACCGCGGCGGCCACCGTCGGCACCCTGCTCGGCATGGCGCAGGGCGCGATGGACGTCTTCGTGCGGCGGATGCCCGAACGCGCCATCACCTACACCGACTACCCCACCCAGCGGGACGCGCCGGTGACCCACCTGCAGCTCGCCGAGGCCGCGCTGAAGACCGACCAGGCGGAGTTCCACAGCTTCCGGATCGCCGACGTGCTGGACGCCAAGACCCGCGCGGGCGAGGCGTGGACGCTGCGCGAGCGGGCCCGCAGCCGCGCCGACGTCGGCATGGTCTCGGCGCTCGCCAAGGACGCCGTCGACGTGCTGGCCTCCGCCAGCGGCGGCTCCTCGCTGTACGACGGCGCCGCGATGCAGCGGATCAACCGCAACGTGCAGGCCACCAACCTGCACGCGCTGATCTACCCGACCACCGCGTTCGAGCTCTACGGCCGCGTGCTCAGCGGCCTGGACGCCAACACGCTCTACGTGTGAGGACGACGCCATGACCGCCGACAACGACGGCACGACGTACGACGATGCGACGTACGACTACGTGATCGTGGGCGCGGGCTCGGCCGGCTGCGTGCTCGCGGCGCGGCTGTCGCAGGACCCCTCGCTGCGGGTCTGTCTGATCGAGGCCGGGCCCGCCGACAGCGCCGAGAACATCCACGTGCCCTCCGCCTTCTCCCGGCTGTTCCGCACCGAGGTCGACTGGGACTACGCGACCGCCGAGGAGCCGGCCCTGCACGGCCGCAGCGTCTACCTGCCGCGCGGCCGGGTGCTGGGCGGCACCAGCTCCGTCAACGCCATGGTCTACGCCCGCAACAACCGCCGCGACTTCGACGAGTGGGGCCTGGCCGGCTGGAGTTACGACGAGCTGCTGCCGTACTTCCGGCGCTCGGAGGACAACGAGCGCGGCGCGTCGTACTACCACGGCGCAGGCGGCCCGCTGGGCGTCGCCGACGGACGCTCGGGCAACGTGCTCGCCGCCGCCTTCGTGGAGGCCGCGCTGGCCGCGGGACACGCGGCCAACGACGACTTCAACGGCGCCCGGCAGGACGGCTTCGGCTTCTTCCAGGTCACCCAGCGCGACGGCCGCAGGCACAGCACCGCGGCGGCGTACCTGCGACCCGCGGCGGACCGGCCCAACCTGACCGTGCGCACCGACGTGCGGGTCCACCGGGTGCTGCTGGACGGCGACCGCGCGGTCGGCGTGACCGGCCGGCGGCTGGGCGAGGAGGTGACGGTGCGCGCCGAGCGCGAGGTGATCCTGTCCGCCGGCGCCTACAACTCCCCGCAGCTGCTGATGCTCTCGGGCATCGGCCCGGCCGACCAGCTGGGGATGTTCGGCATCGACGTGGCCCTGGACCACCCCGGGGTCGGCGCGAACCTGCACGACCACCCGCTGATCCCGCTCAACGTCACCGGGACCGAGCCGGTCAGCCTGCTGGCCGCCGGCACCCCGGAGGACATCAGGCGGTTCGCCGAGGAGGGCCGCGGCCCGCTCACCTCCAACGGCCCGGAGGCCGGCGGCTTCGTCCGCACCCGGCCCGAACTGCCCGCGCCCGACGTGGAGTTCTTCGCCGCGCCGGTGATGTTCGTGGACAGCGGCCTTGGCCTGCCCACCGCGCACGCGCTGTCCTGCGGCCCGGCGCTGCTCACCCCGCGCAGCCGCGGCCGGGTGAGCCTGGCCTCGGCGGACCCCACCGCCAAGCCGCGGATCGAGCACCGCTACTTCTCCGAGCCCGAGGACCTCGACACCGCGGTCGCCGCGCTGCGGCTGGCGCTCGACATCGCCGCGCGCAAGCCGCTGGCCGCCTGGGTCCAGGACGTGCACCGGGCGCCGGCCTCGCACTCCGACGCCGATCTGAAGGCGTACGTGCGGCGCTACGCGCACTCCATCTTCCACGCGGCCGGCAGCTGCGCGATCGGCACGGTCGTCGACGAGGAGCTGCGGGTGCGCGGCGCGCAGGGGCTGCGGGTGGTCGACGCGTCGGTGCTGCCGGCGGCCGGCCGCGGCCAGCCCAACGCGCTGGTCGTCGCGCTCGCGGAGAAGGCCGCCGACCTGGTGCGCGGGATCGCCCCGCTGCCGGCGGCGGCGCCGGAGGCCGCCGCGGCCTGAGCCGCGGGCGGCACGAGGACTCCCGGTCGGCCATCGGCGGGCCGACCGGGACGGCGGTCCGGTCCGGGGCCGCGTCAAGGCGCCGGGGCGTTGCGTGAGCGCCCCGGCGCTTCTCGCTGCCCGGACACAGCGGAACCAACGGAGGCGGCGGAGGCGGCGGGGCGGACGCGCGAGGAGACGGCGCAGGCGGCGAACACGGCGGCTACGCACAACACGGCGGACACGGCGGCCACGCAGAACACGACGCAGGGCCCGCGGCGCGTCGTGCGCGCCGCGGGCCCTGGCGGGACGGGAGCCGGCTCAGCCGTCGAGCGCGGCCACCGCTTTCTTCCAGCCCTCCTGGTCGCGGGCCTCGCGCGGCCCCTGCACCTCGCTGAAGCGCACCGCGCCGCCGCGGTCGATCAGGAAGGTGCCGCGCAGCGCGACGCCGAGGCGCTCGTCGAAGACGCCGTAGGAGCGGGCGACCTCGCCGTGCGGCCAGAAGTCCGACAGCAGCGGGAAGCCGAAGCCGCGCTGCTCCGCCCACGCGTGCAGGGCGAACGGCGTGTCCACGGACACCCCGACGACCTGCGTGCCGGCCGCCTGGTACTGCTCCAACTCGTCGCGCACCTGGCACAGTTCGCCGTCGCACACCGGGCTGAAGGCGAACGGGTAGAACACCAGCAGCACGCTGCGGTCCCGCCACAGCGCGCCGGCCGACACCTCACGGCGGTGGTGGTCGGTCAGGGTGAAGTCAGGGGCGGCCGCCCCCGGCTGGATCGTCATCTCGGGTCCTCCTTCGGGTGGCCGGCTAGCCGGCCAGCGGGCTGCTCTGGTGGGAGAACAGCCGCGGCACGCCGTCCTTGTTGACCACGACCCAGGTGACCCGCACCCGGCGGGCCTCGGACACCTCCTCCTCGCCGGCCAGGATGATGCCCCCCTGGCTGACGACGACCGCGACGTCCGGGGCGAGGAAGCGCACCGACAGCGGCCAGCCGCGGACCTTCGCGCCCCGGTACGCGCCGCCGAAGCCGTCCCGCATGAAGGTCCTGATCTGCTCGCGGCTGGTCAGCTGGGTGTCCTGCATCAGCAGGCTGCCGTCCTCCGCGAAGGTCTCCGCGAACAGGTCGGGGTCGTTGAGCTCCCACGCCTGCTGGATGCGCATCGGCACGGTCAGCACGGCCTTCTCCTCGGCCGCGGTGAACTCGTGGTAGTACCCCGGGTCCTCCGGCACCCCGGCGGCGGCCAGGATCGCGGTGGCGTCGCCCCAGGGCGCGCTCGTGGTGGACATGTCTCTCCTCGTGGGTCAGGACTGCTCGCGCAGCAGTCGGGCGAAGGCACGCACGTCGTCCACGTACAGGTCGGGCTCCTCCAGCGCGGCGAAGTTGCCGCCGCGGTCGTACTCGCGCCACTGCACGATGTTGGCGAACTCCCGGTCGGCGAACCGGCGCACCGGCTTGAACGGCCCCTCGGGGTACGTCGCCACGCCCACCGGCATCGGCAGCGGGAAGTAGTGGCCGGCGTTGCCGGAGATCGGCAGGAAGTCGACGTTGTCGTAGTAGAACTGGCCGGAGGAACCCGCGGTCTGGGTCAGCCAGTACAGCGAGACGATGTCGAGCAGCCGGTCGCGGTCCACCGCGTCCTCCGGCACCCCGGGCGCGTCCGCCCAGTCCTTGTACTTCTCGATCACCCAGGCGAGCTGGCCGACGGGGGAGTCGTGCAGCCCGTAGCTGACGGTGTGCGGGCGGGTCGAGTACAGCTTCATCGAGCCGGCCAGCACGGTCAGGAAGCGGTCGGTGCGGGCCATGCCGGCCCGGTCGCGGTCGGTCAGGCCCTCCAGCTCGGCCGGGTCGTCGCCCGGTCCGGTCACCAGGGTGTTGACGTGCACGCCCAGCACGCTCTCGGCGTCGACCAGGCCCTGCACCAGCGCCACCGCGGAGCCGAAGTCGGCGCCCTGGGCGATGTACCGGTCGTAGCCGAGCCGGCTCATCAGCTCCTTCCACGCCTCCGAGACCCGCTTCACCGTCCAGCCGGGACTGGCCGGCGGCCCGGAGAAGCCGTAGCCGGGCATAGACGGGATGACCAGGTGGAAGGCGGTCGAGGGGTCGCCGCCGTGCGAACGCGGGTCGGTGAGCGGCCCGATGACGTCGAGGAACTCCACCACGGAACCGGGCCAGCCGTGCGTGATGATCATCGGCACCGCGTCCGGCTCGGGCGACCGCACGTGCAGGTAGTACACGTTGGCGCCGTCGATCTCGGTGGTGAACTGGGGGAGCGCGTTCAGCCGGTCCTCCAGCTTCCGCCAGTCGTAGGAGTCGCGCCAGTACGCGGCCAGCTCCCGCAGGTAGTCCTGCGGGACGCCGCGGGACCAGCCGTCCTCCGGGAGGCCGATCGGCCAGCGGGTGTTGCCCAGCCGCTGCCTGAGGTCGTCCAGCGCCTCCTGGGGGATGTTCACGCGGAACGGTTGCATGTCGTCTCCAATCGGTGGGAAGCGGCCAGAAAGCTCGGAACACGAGGAGCCGGCGCCACGAGGGCATGCCTCGACACGGCGAGGCGTGCCGGGGCGTGCCCGCGGGCATGCGGAGGCAGGCCGGGCGGTCGGGGCCGACGGGACGCGCCCGGCCCGCCCGGGCCTGCCGGACCGGGGGAGGGGACTGCCTGCCGGGCCGGTCTGCGGCCCCCGGCTGGCTTACAGATAGGCGGAGTTGGGCTCCAGGCCGCAGAGCATCCGGCCGTACAGCTCGATGTTGGTGTCGGGGTGCGTCAGCGCGTGGATGGTCACCGCGTGGACGTCGCGCTGGATGCGCGGCAGCGGCACGTCACGGAAGATCGACGACCCGCCGCCGGCCCCGGCGAGGATGTCCACCGCCCGCTTGGCGAGCTGGGCGGTGCGGCCGAGTTGCACCCGGGACAGCACCCGCTCGTCCTGCGTCCACTCCTCGGCGCGCGCCGCCTTGTCCGCGATCAGGTCGGCGAACCGGTGCATCCGCGCCTCAGCCTCCTCGATCAGCAACTGCGCCTCGCCCACCTGGAGATGGGTCACCGGCGCCTCGCGCTTGGCGGCGTAGTCGGTGTACGTCAGCGGGCGCCCCTCCAGCCGGTCGAGGAACACCTCCATCGCGTACTTGGCCGCGCCGATCAACTGGCCGCCGGTGGCCGCGGTGGAGGTGACCAGCATCGGCACCTGGTAGTCGGCCTTGCCGTAGTTGGCCTTGGACTTGCACTGGTCGCGCAGCAGGTCGCCGGTGGGCACCACATAGCGGTCGGCCACGAAGACGTCCTCGGCGACCGTGGTGACGCTGCCCGAGCCGGGCAGGCCCAGGGTGTCCCAGTCGTCCACGATGCGCAGCGCGTCCACCGGCACCAGCGCGGTGACCGGGCCGGCCGCCGCCTCGGGCCCCTCCGGCATGGCCGCGGTGACCTTCCACTGGCTGTGCAGCACACCGCTGTTGAACTTCCAGGTGCCGTTGAACAGCCAGCCGCCGTCGACGCGGCGGGCGCTGCCGCCGACCGCGAGGGTGCCGCTGACCCGCACGTCCGGGGTGGCGAACACCTCGTCCTGCACCTCGTCGGGCCACAGCCCGGCCATCCATATCAGCAGCGACCAGACGGACACGCAGAAGGCCGCGGAGCTGTTGCCGCGGGCCAGTTCGGCGTGCACGTCCACCAGCGTGCGGGCGTCGCTCTCGTACCCGCCGTACTGCCGCGGCGCCCGCATCCGCAGCAGTCCGGAGTCCACCACGGCCCGCAGCACGTCCGGCGGCAGCCGCCGCGCCGCGTCGATCTCCAGCGAGCGTTCCCGCAGCAGCGGCACCAGGTCCGCTGCGCGTCGCACCAGTTCCTCACGGGTCGGAACCCTCGTCTGCACCATGCGTGGCCTCCCGTGGCGTCGTCGCGGGGCGGGTCCGGCGGCCGGGCGGCCGCTGTCCGTCAGCCTGCTCCGCGCCGCGGGGCCCGTGCACCTCGGATCGTGCTTGTCCGCCGGAGCCTCTCCGATCGTGCCGAGTGCGCGGGCCGGGGAAGTCCCCGCAGGTCACATGGGCGCACGCGGACGGAGCCCGCACCGGTTCATGCGCGCGGACGGGCGGAGGGCGCTCGGGTCACATGCGCGCGGCGGCCAGCAGCCTGAAGCCCGCCTCGGCGTCCCCGTCCAGCGTTATCCGGGCCTCGTCCACCGCCTCGCGGACGTCGCGGCGGCCCGCCATCACCTCGCTGAGGGTCAGCGGATCGGTCTCGATGACGGTGTCGGGGCCGGTCCTGGGATGGTCCCTGACCACCTGCCGGAGCCGCCCGGCCGCCACCGTCGCGGTGAACTGCTCGCGGCCCAGCCGGATGTCGTAGACAGCGTTCCACTCCGGGTCGTCGTCGGCCTCGAAGCAGTAGCGCAGCGACAGCATCAGCGAGTCCGGCGGGTAGTCGCCGCTGACCGGCACCACGGGGGAGCGCGAACCCCACAGGCCCAGCCGGGAGATCACCGGCTCCAGCTCGGCGCCCCACTCGGTCAGCTCGTAGACCTTCGACCCGGCCGGCGGCGGCAGTGTCCTGCGCCGCACGATGCCCGCGGCCTCCAGGTCCCGCAGCCGCTGGGTCAGCACGTTCGGCCCCGCGGCGGGGAGTCCGGCCTGCACGTCGCTGAAGCGCTTGGGGCCCAGCATCAGATCCCGCACGATCAGCACCGCCCAGCGCTCGCCCAGCAGGTCCATCGCGTGGGCGACGCCGCACGCCTGCCCGTATGTGCGCTTTCCCGTCATGCGTTCATCATAGCCCGGGGTTACTCTTTTGGTGATGGGCTCTTAGAAATTAGGAGTTGCTGCTACCGTATCGTTGGTCAGGCGCTGTGTGACGCCGCGAACGCCCGGTGTCACCGCACCCGGAAATGCGCGAGGAGAGTCATGAGCGTGAACATGCCGCCGCTGGTGTCCGCCGAGGAGTGGGCGCAGGCACGCGCGGCACTGCTGGTCAAGGAGAAGGAAGCCACGAAGGCGATGGACGCGCTGGCCGCCCAGCGGCGCCGGCTGCCCATGGTCGAATTCGCCACCGACTACGCCTTCGAGGGCCCGGAGGGCAAGGCCGGCCTGCTCGACCTGTTCGACAGCAGGCGGCAGTTGATCGTCTACCACTTCATGATGACCCCGGGCTCCGACCACCGCTGCCCCGGCTGCTCGGGCTTCACCGACAACATCGGCAACCTCGCCCACCTGCGCGCCCGCGACACCAACCTGGTGCTGACCTCGCCCGCGCCGCTGGCCCAGCTGGAGGAGTACCGCACCCGCATGGAGTGGACGGTGCCGTGGTACTCCAGCATCGGCGAGGAGTTCTCCGCCGCCTGCGGCCTGGACGGCGGCTTCGGCCTCAGCGTCTTCCTGCGCGACGGCGAGCGCGTCTTCCGCACCTACTTCACCGAGGCCCGCGGCGTCGACCGGCTGCGGATGGACCTCAACCTGCTGGACATGACGCCCTTCGGCCGCCAGGAGACGTGGGAGGACTCGCCCGAGGGCTGGCCCCAGGGCCCCGCCTACCAGTGGTGGCGGCTGCACGACCAGTACCTCCCGCACGGCGAGAACGGCGAGCCGGCCACCGCCGCCGAGCGCGCCGGGTCCGGCGGGTCCTGCGAGCACTGCGAGCACTGAGCACCGTGAACCGTCCCCACATCCACGACCAGACCGGGGTTCAGCCATGAGCGCGTCCCACGCCACGACCCGCCCTGTACGTCCAGGGTGGACGCTCGCACTCGTCGCCGTGTGCGCCTTCCTCACGTCCCTCGACGTGATGGTGGTCGTCACCGCCCTGCCCACGATGCGCACCGATCTGCACGCGAGCCTGTCCGACCTGGAATGGACGATCAACGCCTACAACCTGGCGTTCGGCTGCCTGATGCTCACCGGCGCGGCCCTCGGCGACCGCTTCGGCCGGCTGCGCGTCTACGCCACCGGTCTCGGCGTCTTCACCCTCGCCTCCGCCATGGCGGCCCTGTCCACCTCCGTGGAGGTGCTGGTGGTCGCCCGCGTGCTGCAGGGCGTCGCGGCCGGCATCGCCATCCCGGTCAGCCTGACCCTGCTCAGCAACGCCTTCCCGCCCGAGACCCGCGGCAAGGCGATGGGCGTGTGGGGCAGCGTCTCCGGCCTGGCCATCGCCGCGGGACCGCTGCTCGGCGGCCTGATCACCCAGGGCCTGTCCTGGCACTGGATCTTCTGGATCAACGTCCCCATCGGCGGCGCCGCGACCGTGCTGTCCGCCGTGCTGCTCCAGGAGAGCCGCGGCCCGCGGCCCAAGCTCGACGTCATCGGCCTGCTGCTCGCCTCGCTCGGCCTGCTCGGCCTGGTCTGGGGCGCGGTCAGGGCGCCGGCCGTCGGCTGGGGCGACCCCGAGCCGCTCACCGCCTTCGCGGTCGGCGCGGTGCTGCTGGTGGCCTTCCTGATGTGGGAGCGCCGGGCCCCGCAGCCGATGCTGCCGCTGCGCTACTTCCAGGTGCGCGGCTTCAGCGTCGCCAACGTCGCCGCCTTCTTCCAGCACTTCGCCCTCATCGGCGCGCTGTTCATCCTGTCCCAGCTGTTCCAGGTGGGCTTCGGCGACGGACCGCTCGCCACCGGCCTGCGGCTGCTGGCCTGGACCGCGATGCCGATGGTCGTCGCGCCGCTGGCCGGCAGCAAGGCCGACAAGTACGGCAACAAGCCCTTCATGATCGCCGGCCTGTTCCTGCTGACGGTCTCGCTGGGCTGGCTGGCCCTGGCGGTCGGCGATGGGACCGGCTACGGCGCGCTGGTGGCGCCGCTGATCCTCGGCGGCGCCGGCATCGCGATGGCCCTGCCCACCGGCATCAACCTGGTCTTCGCCTCGATGCAGCCGGAGGACATGGGCATCGCCTCGGGCGCCAACAGCTCCATGCGCGAACTCGGCGGCGTCTTCGGCGTGTCCTTCATGGGCGCGGTCTTCGCCGCCAACGGCGACTACTCCTCGGCGTCCGCCGCGGTCGACGGCTTCCGGGCCGCGCTCGGGCTGGGTGCGGCGGCCTCCCTCGTCGGCATGGCCGCGGCGTTCTTCGCCCCGGGCAAGCCGCGCGGCGCCCAGCAGGCCGAGGACGCCTCGCCCGAACTGCAGGGCGCCAAGGCCGGCTGACGGCCCCCATGGCACCCCGTTCCCGCTTCGGCCCGGAGCGGGGACGGGGCCACCGGCTCCGGTGCCGCCCCGCCGTCCCCGTACGGCGTTCCAGGGCGCCGGAACCCACCCGGGCGGTGCCGGACCCCGACCGGCGCCGCCCGGGGCCGGGCCCCGCGCGCCCCTCGCGGGCGTCGCGGCGCACGAGGCCCGCAGGTCCCCGAGACCTCCGCACACCCGCCCCCTGCCGGTCCGCGGCTCCCTCC
>JAJSZB010000106.1:11318-19176 GCA_050613715.1 Streptomyces sp. IBSBF 3018 | reverse complement strand
GCCCCGGCCCGCTGATGCGCCCCCCGCGGCGACCGGCGGGCCGCCCGCAAACGCCGAACCGTCGCCCCCAGGGCCGGCACCCGCGCCCGCCGAGCCGTCAGCGGCAATCGCCGCGCCCCCGGCCGTACCCGCCGGCCTGTCGGCCCCATCCGCCGGCCGCTCGCCCGCGAGCACCGGGCCCTCGGCCCCAGCGCGCGGACTGTCACCCGCAGGCGCCGGTCCGCCGGCCGTACTCACCGCGCCCGACGGGCGGCCGCCGGCAGCCGCCGCGCCCTCGGTCGGGCCCACCGGGCCGTCAGCGGCAAACGCCCCGGCCGTACCCGCCGGCCAGTCGGTCGCGCGCGCCGGACCCTCGTCCGTGCCCACCGTGCCCCCGATCCCACCCGCCGGACCGTCACCCGCAAACGCCGGGCCATCGCCCGTACCCGGCGCGTCCCGCGGCGCACGCGGCGGCTCCTCCACGATCACGTGCGCGTTCGTGCCGCCCATGCCGAAGGTGTGGACGGCCGCGCGGCGCGGGCGGGCGCCGGGCTTCCAGGGGGTCGGCTCGGCGGCGGGCCGGAAGGGCGAGGACGCGAAGTCGATCTCCGGGTGCGCCCGGGTGAAGTTGGCCAGCGGTGGCAACTCCTCGTGCTCCAGCGCGAGAAGGACCTTCACGAGCCCCACCGCGCCGGCCGCCGCCCAGGTGTCGCCGACGTTCGGCTTGACCGACCCGAGACGGCAACTGCCGGGCGGCGCACCGGCGTACGCGTCGGAGAGCGCGGCGATCTCCAGCGCGTCGCCCATCGGCGTGCCCGTGCCGTGCGCCTCGACGTAGTCGATGTCGGCGGGAGACAGGCTCGCGACGGCCAGGGCCTCGGCGGCGACGTCGGCCTGCGGCGCGACCGCGGGCGCGGTGAAACCCGCCTTGCCCGCGCCGTCGTTGTTGACCGCCGTGCCGCGGATCACGCCGAGCACGGGATCGCCGGCGGCCAGCGCGTCGGACAGCCGGCGCAGCGCGAGCACCGCCACACCGTCGCCCGGCGTGGTCCCGTCCGCGGCGGCGTCGAACGGACGGCAGTGCCCGTCGGGGGAGTTGACGCTCCCCTCGCGGTGGACGTACCCGGCGCGCTGCGGGAAGTAGACCGTCGCGCCGCCGGCCAGCGCGAGGTCGCACTCGCCGCCGAGCAGGCTCTGCGCGGCGAGGTGGACCGCGACCAGCGACGTGGAGCAGCCGGCCTGCACGGTGACGCTCGGCCCGGTCAGGTCGAGCTTGAACGACACGCGCGAGGCGAGGAAGTCGCCGCTGTTGCCCAGCAGATGCTGGAACTGCCCCGCACCGGGTCCGGCCGCGGCGGCGCGCGGATGCAGGTGGTGCAGGTAGTAGCTGTCGGGACCGGTTCCGGCGAACACGCTCACCGACTGCTCGCCGAGCCCGCGCGGATCGTGCCCCGCCGACTCCAGCGCCTCCCAGGCGCATTCAAGCAGCAGCCGGTGCTGCGGGTCGGTGGCCGCCGCCTCCGCGGGGCTGTAGCCGAAGAACGCCGCGTCGAACAGCTCGGCGCCGTCGACCACCGGCCGGGTCCTGACCCGAGCCGGGTCGCGCAGGGCCTCGGGCGGCAGTCCGGCCGCCGCCAGGTCCTCGTCGGTCGACGTCGTCAGGGACTCCACGCCGTCGCGGAGGTTCCGCCAGAACGCCTCGGGCGTGTCGGCGCCGGGCAGCCGGACGCCCATGCCGACGACGGCGACGGCCTCGCCCGGCCGGGCTGCGGATGGTACGGGACCGGTGGAACCGGGCGGCAAGGATGTGCCAGCGCCCACGAGAGTCAACTCCCTTGTGTGCCGCGTGCGACGGGTTCAGCGGTGTGCTCGGTGGTGCGCTCGGCACCGGGGTCCGCGCCGTGGCGGCCGAGCCGGTCGAGGACCGCGCGGACCAGCGCCGCGCGCTCCTGGAACAGGTAGAAGTGGCCGCCGGGGAAGGCCAGGTGCTCGAACGGTCCGGAGGTCGCGCGGCGCCAGCCCTCGACCTGTCCCGCGGACACCGTGAGGTCGTCGTCCGCGGCGATCGAGACGATCCCCGTGCGCAACGGCGGCCCGGGGGACGGGACGTAGGTCTCGATGAGCCGGTAGTCGTTGCGGACGATCGGCAGCAGGTACGCGCGCATCTCCGCGTCGTCGAGCAGCGCGGCCGGGGTGCCCCCGGTCTCGCGCAGCACGCGCACGAACGCGTCCTCGTCCAGCAGGTGGACCATCCGGTCGCCCACGTGCGCCACGGGAGGGTGCCGCGCGGAGGCGAACAGCCGCACCGGAGCGGCGCCGAGGCTTTCCAGACGGCGCGTCACCTCGTAGCCGACGATCGCGCCCATGCTGTGGCCGAAGACCGCGACCGGGCGGTCCAGCGAAGGGCCGAGGAGTGGGGCGAGCGCGTCGGCGGCGCGGTCGGCCAGGACCCGCATGTCACCGACGAGCGGCTCGCCGACGCGTGTCTCGCGGCCCGGGTACTGGACCACGCGCACGTCGATCCACGGCGGGAACGCCTCGGCGAGCGGCCGGTAGAAGCCCGCGCCGCCGCCGGCGTGCGGGAAGACGACGAGGGTGAGCGCGGACGGCCGGGGCGCGGCGCCGAAGTCGCGCAGCCAGGGGGTGCGGACGAGGTCCGCGACGCCGTCCGCGTGGCGTGCCGCGGCGTCGCGCGCGGGGCTCATCGGGACCGCCCGGTGGTCTCGGCGGCCCGGGCGGCCTCGCTGATCATCCGCCACCAGGCGTCCAGCGAGGGCTCCTCGACCAGCCCCGCGTAGCCGACCCTGACGCGGTGCCTGCGCAGTCGGGCGGAGATCGCCATCACCTTCACCGAGTCCACGCCGAGGTCGACCAGGTTGTCGGTGTCGCCGATCCGCTCCGGTCCGACGCCGAGCACCTCGGCGACCGTACGGCGCAGTTCTTCGAGGTCGAGGTCCGCGGCGGGCCCCTCGGGGCTCCCCGCAGGGCCTGCCGCGCGGCCGGCGGCGGACGCCTGGTCGTGGTCGTGGGCGGAACTCGCCGCGGCGCGGCCGGAGTTCGCCGCGGGACGGCCGGAACTCCCTGCGGCGCCGGCGGGACGTCCCTCCGGCACAACCGCGGGACCGGGTGGCGGGACGGGCTCGCCGGAGGCGTGCGGTTCGTCTGGACGCGGCGTCACATCTCTCCTCGTGGGACGGGGGCGCGCGGCACCGCGGACGGGAAGACCGCGGCGGTCCGTGGTGCGGGCCGGCTCGGGACCACCCGTGGACACTCCGGCGGATGCTAGCTAGGCTCACCTAAGTAAGGCAAGGCTATCCTAAGTTTCACCTGGTCGGCTCGTCCGCCGCACCTGTCACGCCGACCCCATCCGCCGGCGGTCGCCCGGTAGTCGGCCGGTGATCCGCCGGCGGTCGGCCGGCCGCGCCCCCGGCCACGCGCCGACCATCCGTCAGCCCTCCGGCGGGCACCCGCCGACGACCCCAGGACGGTTCCCCTGTGACCACGCACGCCCTCCCCGCGCCCGGCCCGCGCAACGCCCCGCCGCCCGTGCCCGGCCCGGTCCGCACCCGCGTCGCCGGCCGGTGCGACCCGCTCGCCGTGGCCGTACGGCTCGCCCGCAGCGGACTGTTCGACCAGTACGCGGTCTACGAGCAGGACGGCCGCTGGTGGTTCGCCGGCGGCGCGCTCTGGTCGGTGACGGTCGGCCACGACGAAGTCGCGGTCGCATGGGACGGCGACCTGCTGCGCGGCCCGCGCACCACCGCACACGCGGTGCGCGAACTCGGCGCCGCACTGGCCGGCGCGCCCGTCGCGGACTGGCACTGCTACGGCTGGGTCGCCTTCGAATCGGCGCCCGCCGCCGCGGGACTGCCGCCGCGCGACCCGCGGCAGACCCTCGCGTACGCCTTCGTGCCGCGCGCCGAGGTCGAGATCGGGCCCGACGCGCTGGACCTGCGCTGCGCCGACCCCGCGCTGCTGCGGGACGTGCTCGCCGCCGCGCGGGAGGACTCCGGCGCACCCGACCCGGTCCCGGCCCGCCCGCTCGACGTCGAGGCGGACGACCCCGGCCCCTACCACCGGGCGGTCGAGGACGCGGTCGCCCGGATCGGGCGCGGCGAGCTGGAGAAGGTGATCCTCTCCCGCCGCGTCGAGGTGCCCTACGCGCTGGACTTCCCCGCCACCTACGCGGCCGGCCGGCGCGCCAACACCCCCGCGCGCTCGTACCTGTTGGACCTTCCCGGGCTGAAGGCCGCCGGGTTCAGCCCGGAGACGGTGGCCGAGGTCGCCGCCGACGGCCGGGTCACCTCGCAGCCGCTGGCGGGCACCCGCGCCCGGCACGCCGAGGACCCCGAGCGCGACGCGCGCGCCCGTGCGGAACTGCGGACCGACGTCAAGGAGGTCTACGAGCACGCGGTGTCCGTGCTGCTCGCCGACGACGAGATGCGCACGCTGTGCGCGCCCGGGTCGGTGGCGGTCGACGAGTTCATGGCCGTCAAGGAGCGCGGCAGCGTACGGCACCTGGGCTCGCGGGTCAGCGGCCGGCTGCGCGCCGACCGCACCCGGTGGGACGCGCTGGCCGCGCTGTTCCCCGCGGTCACCGCCTCCGGCATCCCCAAGTCCGCGGCGTACGAGGTGATCTCGGACGCCGAGCCCGCCACCCGCGGCCTCTATGCGGGCGCGGTGCTGCGGGCCACGGCCGAGGGCGACCTCGACGCCGCGCTCGCGCTGCGCACCGTCTACACCCACGAGGACCGCACCTGGGTGCGGGCGGGCGCCGGCATCGTCGGCGTGTCCGGCGCGGCGCGCGAGTACCGCGAGACGTGCGAGAAGCTGGCGAGCGTCGCGCCCTATCTGACGCCGTCGGCGGCGCCCGCACAGTCCGAGCCGCGCGGACCGGTCGAGTCGCCCGCACCGCCGCAGTCGCCCGCGCCACCCGGGCCGCCCGCACAGCCCACCCAGTCGCCTGAGCCGCCCGTGGCCCCGGCGCCCCGACAGCGCTGAACCGCCCACCGGGAGAGGACGATCCGCATGCTGACCGGATGCACGCCATGGCCGCGGGACGACGCCGACCGCTACCGCCGCGAGGGCTACTGGCGCAACGAACCGCTGGACGCGCTGCTGCGCCACGCCGCCCGCGCACACCCCGAGCGAACCGCCGTGGTCGCGCCGGGAGTCCGGCTGCGCTACGCCGAACTCGACGCGCGCGCCGACGACCTGGCCCGCGGACTGCTCGCCCTCGGCCTCGGGCCGGGCGACCGCGCCGTGGTCCACCTGCCCAACCGGCCGGAGTTCGTGCTCGCGACCTTCGCCCTGCTGCGGATCGGCGCCCTGCCGGTCTACGCGCTGCCCGCGCACCGCGAGCAGGAGATCGTCCACCTGTGCGCGTTCAGCGACGCGACCGCGTACCTGATCCCGGACCGCCACCTCGGCCACGACCACCGCGCGCTCGCCCGCACGGTCGCAGAACGCCTCGCCGCGCAGGGCGGATCGGCGCCCCGGCACGTGCTGGTCTCGGGCGACGCACAGGAGTTCACGGCGCTGGACGAGGTCGAGCGGGCCGGGCGGGCCCTGCGCGCGGACGGACCGCCCGCCACCAGACCCGCCACCAGGTCCACCGCCAAGTCCACCGCCCGGCGCGCCGACCCGCCGGGCGCCCTGCCCGCCGCCCCTGCCGCCGACGACGTCGCGCTGTTCCTGCTGTCCGGCGGCACCACCGGCCTGCCCAAGCTCATCCCGCGCACCCACGCCGACTACGCGTACAACGCCCGCGCGGCGGCGGAGATCTGCGGCTTCGACAGCACGACGGTCTACCTCGCCGCGCTGCCCGCCGCGCACAACTTCGCGCTCGCCTGCCCCGGTGTCCTCGGTACGCTCGCCGTCGGCGGGACCGTCGTGCTGCCGGCCGACCCGAGCCCGGGGGAGGCGCTGCGGCTGGTGGCCGAGGAGCGCGTCACCGCCACCGCGCTCGTGCCGTCCCTGCTGGCGCTCTGGCTGGAGGCGCAGAGCGCGCTGCCCGAGGACCTGTCCAGCCTGCGCCTGGTGCAGGTGGGCGGCGCCAGGCCGGACGCCGCCACCGCGGCCCGGGTCGGGCCGGTGCTCGGCGGCACGCTCCAGCAGGTGTTCGGCATGGCGGAGGGGCTGCTGTGCATGACCCGCCCGGACGACCCGCGGGACCTGGTGCTGAGCTGCCAGGGGCGGCCGGTCAGCCCCGCGGACGAGGTGCGCGTGGTCGACGCGGAGGACCGTGACGTGCCGCCCGGCGAGGTCGGCGCGCTGCTCGCCCGCGGGCCGTACACCCTGCGCGGCTACTACCGGATGCCCGAGCAGAACGCCCTCGCCTTCACCGGCGGTTGGTACCGCACCGGGGACCTCGTACGGGCGCTGCCCGGCGGCAATCTGGTGGTCGAGGGCCGGGTCAAGGAGCTGATCAACCGGGCCGGGGACAAGGTGTCCGCGAAGGAGGTGGAGGACCAGCTGGCCGCGCACCCGGCGATCCGCCAGGCCGCGGTGGTCGCCGAGCCCGATCCGCTGCTGGGGGAGCGCGTCGCCGCGTTCGTCGTGGTCGAGAGCGGCGCGGTGTGCCCCACCGCCGCCGAGGCCGGCGTGTTCCTGCGCGGCCGCGGCCTGGCGGCGTACAAGGTCCCCGACCGGCTCCGACCCGTCGGCTCCCTACCGCTCACGGCGATCGGCAAAGTGGACCGCAAGGCGCTGCTGCGCGCACCGGCGGCCGACGCCGGGTGACGGGAGCCGGCGCGGGGCCCTACGCCAGGTCGGCGTCGGTGGTCAGCGCGGGGTCGTCCGGGTCGCCGCCGGCCGCGACCGCGGCCCGGTGGGCGGCGAACACCTGCGCGTCCCGCTCGTCGCTGGTGAGCGTGCTCTTCCAGTACGCCGCGGCCTGCAACTGCGGCCGCGGCAGGCCGCGTTCGTCCAGCAGATGGCGGCGCAGCGCCCGGACCGTGCCGGCCTCGGCGCCGAGCCACGCCTGCGCGCCGGCGAACGGCCGGTCCACGGCGCGTACCGCCTTCTCCAGCAGCCCGTTGCCCGCGGGGGGCGCGCCGTCGCGGTAGACCCAGCGCACCTGCGCGCCGGCCGGGGCGGCCAGCTCGGTCCGGTCCTCCGGACCGTCCGCCTCGATCAGCGCCACCACCTGGGTACGGGCGGGCAGCGACTCCAGGATCGCCGCGATCGCCGGCAGCGCGGCGGTGTCGCCGGCCAGCAGGTGCCACTCGGCCTCGGGGGAGGCGTAGAACTCGTGCCGGGGCCCGGCCAGTCCGACCGTGTCGCCGGGCGCGGCCTCACGTGCCCAGGTCCCGGCGGGCGAGTCGCCGTGCTGCACGACGTCCACGGTCAGCTCGGTCGCGACCGGGTCGTAGGCGCGCACCGTCAGCGCGCGCATGACCGGCGGCACCGCGCCGGCCGCGTATCCGGGCATCCCGTCGGCGCCCGTCACGGGCAGGTCGACGCGGCGGCGGCCCGGCGGCGGCAGCAGGAACTTCCAGGCGTCCGCGGGCAGTCCGCCCTCCAGGCCGGCCAGGTCGGGGCCGCCCACCACGACTCGGCGCACGTGCGGCGACACCTGCGCCGACCGCACCACCTCGGCGCTGCGGACCCGCACGTGCGGGCGGCTGAGGCGGGTGCGGCGGCGCAGCTCCTCCTGGACGGTGGGCATCGGGACTCCTCGTGTCGGGCGGGCAGGTCGGTGCGGTCGGCGGCATCACCGAGGCTGGGAGGCCGGGGCAGGCCAGGGTGGGCTGGGGCAGTCCGCGGCGGCCGGGTAAGCGCGGGACCCGCCGGGCGGCGGGACCGCCGGCGGGAGCGGAACCGGGCCCGCGGGGCGCCGGGGCGGTTCGGCCGGCCGGGCCGGGGGGTAATCACACGG
>JAJSZB010000106.1:0-11308 GCA_050613715.1 Streptomyces sp. IBSBF 3018 | reverse complement strand
GAACCGGACCGGCGGGCCGACTGTCGGATCGGCCCGCCGGTCCGGTGGTCATCCCACCGGGGCCGGACGGCGGTGGGCGGCCCGGGCCGGGCGCATATCCGTCCAGACCCGGGCCACATGGGCCAGGCAGGCGTCGCGGTCGTCGCGCACGCCGGTGGGCCGCCAGGCCGGGCCCGGCAGCGGCAGCCCGGCCGGCCACAGCGAGAACTGCCGGTCGTCGTTGACGAGCAGTTCGTACGCCGGCGCGCTCGCGGCGGAGGGCGGCCGCACCGCGGCGCGCGGCCGCCGTGCGTCGGCCCTGGCCAGGAACGGGCAGGCCGGGACCGCGCCGTCAGCGGTGTCGGGCAGGAAGTACTGCCGCCACTCCCGGTTGCCGTCCTCGCCGTGGTTGCCCAGCTCCGCCGCCGGCTCCATGCCGTCGAACCGGCGGACGCGGTTGCGGATCACCCGGCGCGCCCTGGCGCCGCGCGGTGTGTGGGCCTCAAGCCCCTCGAACACCCAGCGCGGCTGGAAGGTGATCATGAAGCCGGGGCTGTGCCGGCTGTGCCGGGTGGTGTGCGCGGGGGTGTTGCAGACGACGAAGATCTCGGTGCCGCCGTAGCTGAACTCCCACCACAGCTCCTCGGGTTCGAGCGGCGTCGACTCGGGCCAGGGTTGCGGATCGCCGTCGTGGAGGTGCTGGAGCACCGCCCAGAACCGGTGGAAGTAGTCCTCCAGGGAGTGCACCCGCTCCTCCGGCCGGAAGAGCACCACCAGCGAGGTGTCCTTCCCCAACTCCCGGTAGACGTCCAGGTACCGGTCGAGGATGTCGCCCAACGGCCCCCAGCCCGCCGGGTCCTGGGGGCTGTCGCAGAACCCGAACCGCAGGGTGCCCTTCTTGGCCGCCGCCACCGCGAACGTGCAGGGGAACGGCCGTTCGGCGTCGAGCAGGGTGTCCAGCAGGTCCCGCGCGGCGGCCGGACCCCAGGAGGGCACCGCACCGAGCGCGAGGGACGCGACGAGGCCGTGATCACGTGCTGCGGACATGCGTGTGGTCTCCGTCCCGCTCAGAAGCGCGCGTACATGTCCTCGGGGATGATCGGCTGGTGATAGGTGCACTCCCCGGACAGCACGGTGGAACCGTGCAGCCGCGACACCGGGATGAGCACCTTCTCGCCCTCGTTCAGCTCTATCTTGTGGGTGACGTTGTTCCAGAAGTGCATCTGGCCGTGCTCGATCATCACCAGCCGGTGCTCGTCGTGGACGTGCGTGGTCGACGTCTCCTCGTTGCTCTCGACGAACGTGTCCAGGTCCACGGTGATCCCGTTGTCCTGGATGTGCCGGTCGATCCGCGCCGCCTTCTCCTGGTACAGCGGGATGTCGTCGGCCCAGGCGAGCTGCTCGGCCAGGTCCTCGTCCCACAGCCGGGCCAGCCAGGCCGCGTCGCCGAAGCCGTGGTGGAACCGCTCCACGGCCGCCGGGCCGTACAGCGCGGTCAGCGGGCGCACCCACGCGGCGGCCTGCTCGGCCGCCGCGGCCGCGTCGCGCGGCGCCGGGCCCAGCAGGTCGAACAGCCCGCAGCGGGCGCCGAACGCGTCCTCGAAGACGTCGGCGAAGCGCGGCGCGGTCAGCGCCTGGTCGATCCGGTGGTGCAGCAGCGCGCCCAGGAACTCCGGGTACTTCTCCCGGTCCCGCGACAGGTGGTGCAGGTGGTTGCCGCGGGCCAGCGAGGTGCCGAGGTAGAGCTGCCAGTAGGCGCCCGTCGCGGTGGTGAGACCGGCGCTGCCCATCAGGGCGCGGTACTCGCCGTGCAGGCCGGCCCAGGTGCGGTAGTCGTCGAGGAAGGCGACGCGCGCGCCTGGGTGCGCCGCCTCGTACTCGCCGAGCGCGGCGCGGCCCACCGCGGTCCTAAAGGCCGGCAGGTACGCGCTGAGCTGGAGCAGGGTGAAGGTCGCGGACGCCCTGCGGTCACGGGTGGACAGCGCCGCGGTGAACGCCCGGCCCGGCTCCGCGGCCCGCTGCTCGTACGCCTGCGTGACGGCTCCGGTCAGCTCCTCGACGGTGGGCGCGCCCAGCGGCTTGCGCTCGCCCTGGAGGAAGGAGAACAGGTGGCGCTGGAGTATCGGCGCGGCGAGCGCGCCCAGCCTGCGGTTGGGCTCGGCGTAGAAGTCGGCGGCGTCGGCGGCCGCTGCGTCGTCGGCGGCCGGCGGCAGGTACAGCAGGCCGGTGTCGTAGACGTTGCGCAGCATGCGGTGGCCCAGCAGGGCGCTGAGCTTCAGCGACTCGGCGACCGGCATCGGCTCGGCGTAGTCCAGCCAGGCCAGGTCGTCCGGGCGCACCGGCCTGCGGTACGGGTCCGCCTCGGTGGTCAGCTCCTCCCACTCGGCGGCCCGGAACGCCGGGTTGGCGGCGAACGCCTTCACGATGTCGTTGGGGTCCGCGGAGACGATCCGGGCGAACGCTTCCGAGTGGTCCACGGGCATGACGTGTCCTCCAGGAGGTGGGGCGAGGGCATGCGGGAGCGGCGCGCGCGAAGCCCGCACGCCACAATGAAACTTAGGTAAGCCTCACCTTACTTGGATGTCCCGTCAAGTCCCGCCCCCGCCTCCCGCGGCGCACCCCGCCGCGTCACACCCCGCTCACCTCTGCGGCGCGGCCTGCGCCAGGGCGTCCAGCACCGGGCGGATCAGCGGGTGGTTCTCCGCGCCGCGGCGCACCGCCGCGAAGACCCGCCGGGTGGCCGCGGCCGGTCCCGTGACCGGGCGGACCGCCGCGCGCGGACGGTCCATGCCGCCGAGCGCGGACCGCGGCACCAGCGCGACCCCCGCGCCCGCAGCGGCCAGCGCCACCACCGCGCGGAAGTCGTCGGAGGAGTGCACCAGGCGCGGCTCGAACCCGGCCGCCTCGCAGGCCAGCAGCACCACGTCGTGGCACGGGTTGCCCGGGTAGGGGCCGATCCAGTCGCGGTCCGCCAGCAGGTCGAGCGGGACGCTCGGCAGCCCGGCCAGCGGGTCGGTCGCGGCGAGCACCGCGTCGAACGGCTCGGCGTACAGCGGCACCCGCGCGATCCTGCGGTCGTCCTCGCGCGGCGCCCCGCGGTAGGCGACCGCGACCGCCACGTCCGCCGCGCCGTCCAGCAGCATCGGCAGGCTCTCGTCGCCCTCCGCGTCCAGCACCCGCGCGCCGATCCTCGGGTGCAGCACCGCGAGCCGGCTCATGGCCGGCGCGACGACCTCGGCGATGCCGGTCGCGAAGGCCGCGATGGTGACCTCGCCGGCCTGCCCGCCGGCGTACGCGGCCAGCTCCGCCTCGGCCTCCTCCAGCTGCGCCACCACCGCGTGGGCGTGCTCCAGCAGGATCTGCCCGGCCGCTGTGAGCTGCACGCCCCGGCTGCTGCGGGTCAGCAGGGCGTGCCCCGACTCGCTCTCCAGCGCCGCCAGCTGCTGCGAGACCGCCGACGGCGACAGGTACAGGGCGGCTGCCGCCGCGGTCACCGTGCGGTGCTGGGCGACCGCCCGCAGCACCCGCAGCCTCCGGGGGTCGATCATCGGCCGTCCTCACACCTGCTCGCACCTGGACAGGAACCGGCGCGGGACCGGTTCCTGCGCCTTAGGGGCCGGCGCGGCGCGCGCGGGCCCGTACTCAGCTTCGCAGCACCCTGCGGGCGTCGGTGAACGCGGTCACCGCGCGGTCCACGTCCGCGGCGCTGTGCGCGGCCGACAGCTGCACCCGGATACGGGCCTTGCCCAGCGGCACCACCGGATACGAGAACCCGATCACGTACACCCCGCGCTCCAGCAGCAGCTCCGCCATCCGGCCCGCCCGCGCGGCGTCGCCGATCATCACCGGCGCGATCGGGTGGTCGCCCGGCAGCACGTCGAACCCGGCCGCCGCCATCCCGGCGCGGAACTGCCGGGTGTTGTCGTACAGCCGCGTGCGCAGGTCGTCCGCGGCGTCCAGCAGGTCGAGCACGGTCAGCGAGGCGGCGGCGATCACCGGCGCGAGCGAGTTGGAGAACAGGTACGGCCGCGAGCGCTGCCGCAGCAGCGCGACGATCTCGGCGCGGGCCGCGACATAACCCCCGGACGCCCCGCCGAGCGCCTTTCCGAGGGTGCCGGTGACGATGTCCACCCGGTCCGTGACGCCGTGCAGCTCCGGGGTGCCCCGGCCGGTCGGGCCGACGAAGCCGACCGCGTGCGAGTCGTCGACCATCACCATCGCGTCGTAGCGCTCGGCGAGGTCGCAGATCGCGTCCAGGGGCGCCACGTAGCCGTCCATCGAGAAGACGCCGTCGGTCACGATCAGCCGGCGGCGCGCGTCCCGGGACTCCTTCAGACAGCGCTCCAGCTCCGCCATGTCGCGGTTGGCGTAGCGCAGCCTGCGGGCCTTGGACAGCCGGATGCCGTCGATGATGCTGGCGTGGTTGAGCGCGTCGGAGATCACCGCGTCCTGCTCGTCGAGCAGCGTCTCGAACACGCCGCCGTTGGCGTCGAAGCAGGAGGAGTACAGGATCGTGTCCTCCTGGCCGAGGAACGCCGACAGCCGCGCCTCCAGCTCCTTGTGCACCTCCTGCGTGCCGCAGATGAACCGCACGCTGGCCATGCCGTAGCCCCAGCGGTCCAGCGCCTGCTTCGCCGCGTCCCGTACGGCCGGGTGGTCGGCCAGGCCCAGGTAGTTGTTGGCGCAGAAGTTCAGCACCTCCCGGCCGCCGCCGTCGCCGGCCACCGCGACCGAGGCGCGCTGCGCGCCGGTCATCACGCGCTCCGGTTTGAACAGGCCGTTGTCGCGGATCTCGGCCAGGGTGGCGCGCAGGTCGTCGCGGACGGAGTCGTACACGGAAGGCTCCTTGCGGGGGAGAGGGGGCGGGGGTCAGGCCGTCCAGTCGAGGATGATCTTGCCGCCGCGGGCGGTCGACGCCTCGTCGAAGGCCCGGTCGAAGTCGCGGTAGCCGTAGCGTCCGGTGATCACCGGGCTCAGGTCGAGACCGCGCTCCAGCAGCACGCTCATCGCGTACCAGGTCTCGT
Source organism: Streptomyces sp. IBSBF 3018 (assembly GCA_050613715.1). Classification (GTDB taxonomy): domain Bacteria; phylum Actinomycetota; class Actinomycetes; order Streptomycetales; family Streptomycetaceae; genus Actinacidiphila. Next base: position 6,305 of record JAJSZB010000106.1, on the reverse strand, counting down.
ACATCTCGCGGCCGTACACGCCCTTGACCGTCAGCATCGAGGTGACGATCTTCGACCAGTCGACCGCGAACTCGCCCGAGGGCAGACCGAGCATCGCGATCCGGCCGCCGTGCGTCATGTTGCCGATCATGTCGCGCAGCGCCTCGGGGCGGCCGGACATCTCCAGGCCGACGTCGAAGCCCTCCTTCAGGCCCAGGCCCGCCTGGGCGTCGGCGATGGTCCGCCGCGAGACGTCCACGGCCAGGTCGGCGCCCGCCCTGCGGGCCAGCTCCAGGCGCGGCTCGCTGACGTCGGTGACCACCACGTTGCGCGCGCCGGCGTGCCGGGCGACCGCGCACGCCATCACGCCGATCGGGCCGGCGCCGGTGATCAGCACGTCCTCGCCGACCAGCGGGAAGGTCAGCGCGGTGTGCACCGCGTTGCCGAACGGGTCGAAGATCGCCGCGACGTCCAAGTCCACCTCGGTGCGGTGCACCCACACGTTGGACGCCGGCAGCGCCACGTACTCGGCGAACGCGCCGTCGCGGCCGACGCCCAGGCCGACGGTGCTGCGGCACAGGTGGCGGCGCCCGGCCAGACAGTTGCGGCACGTGCCGCACACCAGGTGGCCCTCGCCGCTGACCAGGTCGCCGATCGCGATGCCCGCCACGTCGCGCCCGGTGCCGACCACCTCGCCGACGAACTCGTGGCCGAGCACCAGCGGCGCGCTCACCGCCTGGCGGGCCCAGCCGTCCCAGTCGCGGATGTGCAGGTCGGTGCCGCAGATGCCGGTGCGCAGCACCTTGATCAGCACGTCCCCGGGACCGGTCGCCGGCTCGGGCACGTCGGTCAGCCACAGGCCGGCCGCGGCCTCCTTCTTCACGAGGGCTTTCACGGGTCTCCCTGGCAGCGACGGCGGGGCACGACGACGGAACGCCGGCGCGATCCGCGAGGTCCGCGGGCGGCGGCACCCCCAAATCTGCGCCGCGGCCCGCACCGCCGTCCATCGCGGATTTCTTAAGTCCTCCGACAGCCCTGCTGCACGCCCGCCGGTGGGCACGCCTGCCGGTGCGCGAGGTGCGCCCGCCGGTGAGCAACGTCGGAGTAGGCGGGCGCGGGCGGTACGGGAAAAGCTGGCGCGGCCGCGCACTGGCGAACCCGCGCGCGTCCGCGCGCACCCACGTGCGCCCCGGCGCACGTGGCGACCCTCCACCCACCGGTCACACCGGCTCCCTTTCGGGAAGGAAGACCACGTGCCTCACATCACGATCACGAACGACCTGCCGGGCATCTCCGGCCTGATGCGGCAGCGGCCCGACACCGCGGAACCGCTCAACCTGCTCGCCGAGACCCTGTTGCGCGGTCCGTCGTCGCTGTCCAGGGGTGAGCGCGAACTCATCGCCGCGTACACCTCCAGCCTCAACCGGACGCCGTTCTGCGAGGGTTCGCACAGCGCGTTCGCGGCCGCGCAGCTGGAAGGCGGCCACGACCTGGTCAAGGCGGTGCTGCACGACCCGGACGCCGCGCCGATCACGCCGAAGATCCGGGCGCTGCTGCGGATCGCCGCCGAGGTGCGCGGCGAGGTCAAGGCGGTCTCGCCGGAGGCGATCGCCGCGGCCCGCGCGGAGGGCGCCGACGACCAGGAGATCCACGACGCCGTGCTGATCGCCGCGTCCTTCTGCCTGTTCAACCGGTACGTCACCTGCCTCGACACCGACGAGCCGGCCGACCCCGCCTACTACGACAAGTCCGCGGAGCGCATCACGACCCAGGGCTACGGCGCGACCGTCCGGGCCTGAGTCACCCGCCGCGCCGCGCCGCCGCTCCCTTCGGCGGCGGTGCGGCGCGGTGCGCGGCCGTCCCCGGTCACGCGCTGGCCACCGGCGCGGCGGCGACGCCGCCGTGCACCTGCTCGATCAGCGCGGCGTACGCGGCGATCATCCGCTCGCGGCTGAAACGCTCGCGGGCGGGGTCCGCGGCGCCGCCCGGTCCGCTCGAGCCGGCGTCCGACCGGCCGTCCGATCCGCTAGAGCCGCCGCCCGGCCTCGCGCCCGCCATGGCGACGGCCTCCGCCCAGGCAGCGGCGATCGCGTCCGGGTCGGCCGGCGTGACCAGCCCGCGGCCCGCCACCAGCGACGCGCTGTCGCCGACGTCCGTGGTGACCGGCACCGCGCCGCACATCATGCCCTCGATCAGGCACAGCGGCGCCGCCTCGCCCGAGTGCGAGGTCAGCGCCACCACGTCGGACGCCGCGTACACCGCCTCCATGTCCGGGCGCACGCCCAGCAGCGAGAGCCGGCCGGCGGCCCCGGGACCGCCGCCGAACGCCGCGTCGATCGCGGCGGCCAGCTCCGCGTTGGCGGGGGTCATCCCGGCGCCGCACATCAGCACCCGCGCGCCCGGCTCGCGCCGCAGGTAGCGCGCCGCCGCGCGCAGGAACAGCGGCACGTCCTTCATGGCGGCCCAGCGGGCGGCGAAGACCACCACCGGCGCGCCGGGCGCGATGCCGTGGCGCTCCCTGACCCGGGCCCGGGCGGCCGGGTCGGGCCGGAACCGCAGCAGGTCCACGCCGTTGGGGATGACGTGCAGCAGCCCGGCCGGCACCCCGGCGGCGGCGTACGCCTCCCGGGTCGACTCCGCGCAGCACACGCAGGCCCGCACCCGGCCCGCCGCGATCCCGGCCAGCAGCGCGTCCAGCGCCGGGCCCTGGCCGTACGGGTCCGAGCGGTGCAGACAGACCACCACCGGCCGGTACGGCAGCCCCGGGTGGTTGAGCAGCGCCAGCGGCTGCTCCTTCAGCGACAGCACGACGTCGGCCGCGGCCGTCGCCCGCGCGGTGGCGGCGAGGTCGGCGGCGTCGAAGACGCCGAGACCGCCGCCAGCGCTCACAGCGCTCACGATGTTCTCAGCGTTCTCAGCGTTCTCAGCGCTCTCGGTGCTCGTGGCGCCGCCGGGGCGCGGCGCGGGCGGCTCGGCGCCGCGCAGGGCGCTGACCGGGACGCCTGCCGCGGTCAGCGACCGGTAGCAGGCGTCGTCCTCCATCCGCTGCAGCGTCGCCTCCCTGCGCACCTCGCCGCGCATGCTGAGCACGGCATGGCGCTGCGCGGCGCCGTGCAGCCCGCGCACCACGTCGCTGTGCAGGATGCGGGCGCCCCCGGAGAAGAAGCCCTCGTAGACCGACAGCACACGCACTTCACCCATCACGCGCACCTCATCGCCTGGTTATGGACCGCCCGGGTCGCGGAGCGTCCGGAAGCTGGAAGACCGCGGGCCCCGACGGAGCCCCGTGGTCTGCGGATTAGCCGGGATCAGACCCTGGGAAACCCATTTCCGGGTGAACTCGACATTTCCAAACGATGTCCAGTGCCGACCGACTCCGCGGCGGCGGGCGACCGCCCAGCTCAGACGGGGCCCGGCAGGTCGGGCAGGTGCGCCGCGGCCAGGCTCGCGGGGGCGTGGGCGGCCGCGCCGCGGGCGAGCGCGGCGGCGTACGCGTCGTCGCCGAGCGCCGCGCGGGCGGTCTGCTCGCACCGCTCGCGGATCGGCTGCAGCTCCGGCGCGCCGCGCTGCGGGTGGCCGACGCTGCGCCAGTACGCGCCGCCGGTGCCGTAGGCCGACGCCGCCTCCTCCGCCCGGCCGTCCGCGGCCAGCGCCGCGGCCAGCAGGTCCAGCCCGAGCGCGATCCCGAACGCGTCCCCGAGCAGCCGCTTGCTCTCCAGCATCGTGCGCGCGTAGCCGATGGCCTCCGCGGGCGTCGCCGAGAAGAGCGCGACGATCGACAACTGGTAGTCCAGGTACGAGCGGGCCCACAGCTCGCCGCTGCGCACGCAGCCCGCGCGCAGCTCCAGGGCCATCGCGCGGCCCTCCTCGAAGGCGCCGAGCGCCGTCAGCGACAGCACCTCGGCCAGCGCGCAGCGCAACCGGTCGGGCGAGTCGAAGGGGCCGCCGGGGGCGCCCGCGACCGCCGCGCGCACCGCGGCCAGCCCCTCCGCGGCCCGGCCGGTGAGCATCCCGAGCAGCCCGGTCAGGCAGGCCGCGGCGATCCGCACGTCCCGGCCGCCGTCCGCCTCCGCCGCGGCCCGCACCTCCGCGTCGATCGCCGCGGCGGCCTCGTGGTCGCCCTGGAGGGTGACGGTCACGCCGAGCCCGGTGAGCGCGCGGATCCGCGTCGGCCCCGGCACGGTGTACCGCTCCAGCGCCTGTTCCAGAGTGGCGCGCGCCTCCTTCAGATGGCCGCAGCAGGTCCAGAAGTAGACCAGCAGCGAGGCCAGTTCGGCCGCGGCGGCCGGATCGTGGGCGAGCCAGTGGTCCAGCGCCGCCCGCAGGTCCGGGTGGGTGTCCTCGATCAGCCGGTAGGCGAGCAGCTGGTCGGCGCCGGCCCAGCTCGCGTTCGCCCAGCGCGCCAGCTCCGAGAAGTACTCGGCGTGCCGCGCCGCGACCGCGCCCGTCTCGCCCAGCTCGCGCAGCCACTCCTGGCCGTACTCGCGGATGGTGTCGAGCATGCGGTAGCGGTCGCCGAGGCCCGTGCTGACCCTGAGCACCACCGACTGCTCCACCAGCCGCTCCAGCGTCGTCGCCACGTCCGCGAAGGCCAGCGGGCCGCCGGCCGCCACCGCCTCGGCCGCGGCCACGTCGAAGGCGCCGCGGAACACCGACAGCCGAGCCCACAGCAGCCGTTCGAGCGGCGCGCACAGTTCGTGGCTCCAGCCGATCGCGGTGCGCAGCGTGCGGTGCCGGGGCGGCCACACGAAGCCCGGGCGCTCCGGCAGCGCGAAGCGCGAGCCGAGCCCCTCCGCGACCTCCGCCACGCTCGCGGCCCCGACCTGCGCGGCGGCCAGCTCTATCGCCAGCGGAATGCCTTCGAGCCGGCGGCAGACCGACGCGGCGGCCGCCTCGGCGCCCGGCTCGGCCAGCGGCGCCGCGCCGAGGCGCGCGGTCACCCGGTCACGGAACAGCGCGACCGCGTCCGCGCCGTCGGCCGGCAGCGGCGCGACCTCGCGGACCGCCTCTCGGGTGTTGCCCAGCGGCCTGCGGCTGGTCGCCAGCACGGTCAACCCGGGCGCGGCGGTGAGGAGTTCGCCGACGAGCTGGGCGCAGTCGTCGGCCAGGTGCTCGCAGGAGTCGAGCACCAGCAGCAGCCGCTTGTCGGCGAGCCACTCGCACAGTGCCTCCACGGGCATCCGCGGGGAGTGGTCGGCGAGGTCGACGGCGTCGCTGACGGTGGGCAGCAGCAGGTGGGGACTGTCGACGGTGGCGAGGTCGGCCCACCACACGCCGCCGGGAAAGCGGGCGGGCGGGGTGTACGCGCGGCCGCCGGTGCGTCCGTGCGCGTCGCCGTTCGCGCGGTCCGCGGGAGCGTCCGGGGATGCGTCGCCCCGCGGGGCGGGCCGCTCGGGCCCCTCGGACGCGGATGCGGCGCGATTGGCGGCGCGTTGGGCGAGCCGTGTCTTGCCGACGCCGCCGGGCCCGGTCAGCGTGATCAGTCTGCGTTGCGCCAACGCCCGGTCCAGCCATGCGAGTTCCGTGTCGCGCCCGACGAAACTCGTAGTCTCCGGCGGGATGTTGCCCTTCATGGCCACAGCCTGACACCGACCGGCCACGGAGGGAAGCGAGCGTCGTGCCGCCGCCGGGCCGTGTCGCGGCGCCCGACCGCCCCGCGCCGGAGGTGACGCGGACGCCACCGGGGGTCTTGCCACCGGGTTACTCATGAGTAAGGTGGGGCGCGTGTGGGCGACAGGCGCCCGCCCGACCAGGAGGCCCAGGTGTCCGCACGCTCCGCCGCTCTGCTCGCCGGCCTGCTCGCCACCGCGGGTGTCACGCACTTCGTCCGCCCGGAACCGTACGACGCGATCGTGCCGCGCGGACTGCCCGGCAGCCCGCGCGGCTGGACGCTGGCCAGCGGCGCGGTCGAACTCGCCCTGGCCGCGACCGTGGCGCTGCCCGCGACCCGGCGGGCCGGCGGCGTGCTCACCGCCGGCTTCTTCGCGGCGGTCTTCCCGGCGAACCTCAAGATGGCCCGCGACTGGCGGCACCGGCCCACCCCGATGAGGGCCGCGGCCTACGCCCGGCTGCCGGTGCAGGCGCCGCTGGTGCTGTGGGCGCTGGAGGTGGCGCGGTCGGCGGGCAGCGGCGAGGCGGACGCCTGACGCCTGTCGCCCGGCGGCGCCCGGCCGCCGGGCGGTCCGTCTCAGTCCGCCGCGACCGCCCGCAGCCCGGCCGGGCCGGGCAGCGCGGTCTGGTGGTCGGGTGCGGGTGCGGTGGAGTGGCGGACGACGAGTTCGGGTTCGTGGAGGAGTTCTTTGGGGGTGGGGTTGGTGCCGTTGATC
>JAJSZB010000105.1:1343-19313 GCA_050613715.1 Streptomyces sp. IBSBF 3018 | reverse complement strand
GGGTCGGGGCGCCGGGGTTGCGGCCCCCGGGGCCGGCGACCTGGCCCAGGAGGTCCAGGTACTGGCCCGCGACCATCTCCGTCCGCATGGCACGCCACACGGACCGCACCTCGCCGCGTACGGGCTCGGGGAGCGGGGTCTCGGCCAGCAGGTCGTCGGCCCAGGCCAGCGCGAGGTCCCCGGCCAGCACCGCCGCCGACCAGCCGAAGGCGGCCGCGCCGTGCGGCCCGGGCGGCGGGTGGCCGCCGTGCCGCCCGGCGAGTTCGACGTGCACGGCCGGGCGCCCGCGCCGGGTCGTGGACCCGTCCATCACGTCGTCGTGGATCAGCGCGCAGCACTGGATGAGCTCCAGCGCGGCCGCGACACGGAGGACTGCGCGCGGCCCGGGTCGTGCGCCGCCCTCCGGAGCGCTGCCGCCGGGTCCGGCCGCCGCACTCGCCTCCCCGGCCTTGCCCGATCGCTCCTGCGCGCCCTGCCCGGGCTCTTCGGCCGCGCCACCGCCGCAGGCCCGCCAGCCCCACCACACCAGGGCCGCCCGCCGCCGGGAACCGCCGGACAGCGCGAAGTCGGCGAGCCTACGGGCGAGGTCCGCGGCGAAGTCCCGGTCGAGTGCGGCCGCTTCGCCGACCCGCCGGTCCAGCACCTCCCGCAACGTGTCCACGACTGCCGCCGTGGGGTCACGGTCGCCCGCGGCCGCCGCACCCTCGTCAGGCCCGCAGCGACGCGGTTCCTGACAGATCGCCATCATGCGCCGGCCCGGGCAGGCGGGACCGGGACCCACGGGGGAGCCGGGCGGCTGGAGCGCATCGGGCTGTCCTCTCGTCGCACGAACACCGCCCGACCGCGGACGGAATCCGAGCACAGGTGACCACGAGCGACCAGTTTCTCCCGTTCACGACATTTTTCTTGGTATTTGCGTCTCCTGCGCAGAGTGTCCGGGCGCGCCCGGCGGCAGCCCGGCGGCCGATCGGGTGAGGGCCCCGTGCCCCGTGCGTGCGAGGTGGATCGGCCCAACCCGGTGTTCAGCGACGACGAGCGGCCTGCTCGACGTGTGATCCCTGACGCGGGGGTGCGGAGATCCGCGCGGTCGTCCGGTGCATCGCCGCGAGCAGCGACTGGTGGGTGATCCAGCCGATCAGGCGGTTGTGGGGGCCGTCGAGGACGGGGAGTCCGGCGCCCTGGGCGGTGATCAGGGCATCGAGGGCCGTGGACAGGTCGGACTGGGCGGAGACCGTGGCGGGCAGGTGCGTGACGGCGCCGACGGCCGTGGCGTCGTGGGCGCCGTCCGCGAGGGTCTCGGCGGCGGTGCGGGCGGTGGCGATGCCGAGGTAGGCGCCGTCGGCGTCGACGACGGGCAGGACGCCGTGCGGTGAGCGGGCGAGGGCGCCGGCGGCCTCGGTGAGGGGGAGCGCCGCCGGCAGCGGCGTCGGGACCGCCTCCATCGCCGCCCGCACGGTGACGCCGGACAGCAGGGCGTTGCCGGGGTGTTCGTCGAGGTCGACGCCCCGGCGGCGGAGTTTGAGCGTGTAGACGGTGTCGTGGGACAGCGCCCGGCCGGCGAGGGTGGCCAGCACGATGGCCGTCATCAGCGGGAGGATGATGGAGTACTCGCCGGTTAGTTCGAACATGATGATCACCGCGGTGATGGGCGCCCGGGCCGCGCCGGCGAACACCGCGCCCATGCCGATCAGGGCGTACGCCCCCGCGGGGCCCGCGGTGCCCGGAGCCACGTCGTGGACGGCGGCCCCGTAGGCGGCGCCGAGCGCCGCGCCCATGAACAGCGAGGGTGCGAAGACGCCGCCGGAGCCGCCGACGCCGATGGTCAGGCTGGTGGCGACGATCTTCGCGACGAGCAGGACGAGCAGGAAGCCGATGGCGTACCGTCCGGCGACCGCGTGTTCCAGCACCGGGTAGCCGACCCCGTACATCTGCGGCAGCACCAGCAACAGCGCGCCCAGCAGCAGGCCGCCGACCGCGGGGCGGGCCCATTCCGGGCCGCGCCAGGCCCAGTCGCAGGCGTCCTCCACCCAGTAGAGGATGCGGGTGAAGGCCACGCCCACCGCGCCCGCGAGCAGGCCCAGCAGCGCGAACAGCAGGTAGTCCCAGAGGTGCGCGACGGTGAAGGCCGGCAGGGTGAGGAAGGGCCGGTCGCCGAAGGCCGCCCGGCCGATGACGCTGGAGGTGACCGAGGCCAGGACCACCATGCCGAACGACTCGGCGGCGAAGTCCCGCAGGATGAGTTCCATCGCGAAGAAGACCCCGGCCAGCGGCGCGTTGAAGGTCGCCGCGATGCCGCCGGCCGCGCCGCAGGCGACCAGCACCCGCATCCGGTCCTCGGCGACCCTGACCAGGCCGCCGAGCGTGGAGCCGAGGGCGGAGCCGATCTGCACGATCGGGCCCTCGCGTCCCACCGAGCCGCCGCCGCCGATGCACAGCGCGGAGGCCAGCGACTTGACTACCGCGACCTGCGGGGCGATCCGGCCGCCGCGCCGGGCGACCGCGTACATCACCTCGGGCACGCCGTGCCCGCGCGCCTCACGGGCGAAGCGCTGCACCAGCGGGCCGTAGACCAGCCCGGCCAGAACCGGCGCGAGCAGCACGAACCACCGCCCCAGCCACGGCACATGGGCGTTGGCGGCGTGCCCGGCCGCGGCGTAGTCGGCGTGCCCCGAGAGCAGCCGGGTGAAGGTCCGCACCAGCCAGCGGAAGGCGATCGCGCCCAGTCCGGCGCCCACCCCCACCAGCAGGGCCAGCGCCAGCAGCCCGCTCCTGGCCTCCCGCAGCGCGGTCAAGGCGGCCGGAACGCCCCTGGGCATGACGACGGCGTCGGCGGGTCCCGCCGGGGATGGCGCAGTCTGCTTCGGCATTTTTGCATTATGCAACATAAACCTTTGCGCTGTGCACAGAACGAGAGCGCGCTCACACGGGTCCCGCCCGCCCGCTCGAACGACGGGCAGGCCCGCTCGTCGCACCAGGACCCGGTGCGGACGTCACCAGCCGAGCTGGGTGGTGGGTCTCGCCGACGGTTCCGCCCCCGCCTCGGTGAAGGCGTGCAGGGCCCTGATCAGGCCGCGCCGATGGGTGACCGGCATCGCCTCGACGATGCGGGCGATCTCCAGCCGGCGCCGCCGCGTCGCGTCCGCGACGGTGCGTCGGCCCTTGTCGGTGAGGGAGATGACCGACGTGCGGCGGTCGCCTGCCACCGTGCCCCGCTCGACCATGTCGACGGCGACCAGGCGGTCGATCATCCGCATCGCGGTGGAGGGCTGGACGTCCAGCTCGGACGCGAGCGTCGACAGGCTCAGCGGACCCCGGCTGTGCAGGACGACGAGCATGCGGAACTGCGGAAGCGTGAGCGCCTCCTCGACGGCCGCCAGCGAGCGCGCCGAGACGGCCACCAGCAACCGTGACGCCGTCAGCAGGGCGGTGACCATGGCTTCGGCGTCGTTCTCCGCCGGAGAGGGGGAAGCGACCATGACGTCTTTTCTACAACCCGGCGGTCGCCGACGCCTCGCGGGCCCTCGCCCGGCCGGCGCCCCCGCCCCGGTGTTCGCCTCGGCGACCAGTCGCCGGGCGGGTACGCCGCCGCGGTGCCGGCGATCGTGACGAGGGCCGGGCCGGCCCACACGGAGGAGACCCGCGATGCGCGCGTGAACCGGCTGCGTTCCGTCCCCGGCCGCAGGGGAGCGGTCGTTCGTCGCGGAGGGCCGAACGGCCCCGTCAGTGTGTTCCGGCCAGCCCCTGCACGGGCACCCCGGCGCGCCGGATCGTGGAGCCGGCGGACAGGGTCGGCGGCCGCGGCGAAGCCCGTCGCGGGTCGGCGGCCGCGCCGGAGGCGGCCTGAGCCGCACGAGCGACGGGAGGACACCATGAAGCACCGCAAGGTCGGCCAGGTGATGACCGCGGACGTGGTCCGCGTCACCGCGGACGTGCCGTTCAAGGAGGTCGCCGCGCTGCTGGCACGGCACGGCATCAGCGGCGTGCCGGTGGTCGACGACGACGAGAAGGTGGTCGGGGTCGTGTCGGCGACCGACCTGATGGCCCGCCAGGCGTTCGGTCCGGGTGAGCGGCCCCGTCGCCGGTGGTGGAGCCCGGCCTCGCGCCGGCGGGCGGACAAGGCCGCCGCGTTCACCGCGGGGCAGCTGATGTCCGAGCCGCCGGTGACGGTACGGGCCGTGGACTCGATCGCGTTGTCCGCCCGCACCATGGCCGGGCACAGGGTGGAACGGCTGCCGGTGCTGGACGAGGAGGACCGCCTGGTCGGCATCGTCACCCGGCGCGACCTCCTGAGGCTGTTCCTGCGCGAGGACGAGGACATCCGGCAGGAGGTCATCCAGGAGATCCTCGTCCGCACGCTGTGGCTGACGCCGCTCGCGGTCGGTGTGCGGGTCGCCGAGGGGGTGGTGACGCTGGAGGGGCGCGTGGAGCGGCAGAGCGAGGTCGACATCGCCGGCAGCATGACCGCGCAGGTCGACGGCGTGGTGGGCGTCGTCAACCGGCTCACCGCACGTTTCGACGACTCCGAGCTGCGCCCCGCCGGATCGACCGTGCACGGAGTCGCCGACGACTGGCTCCGCAGGCTGTGACCGCCGAGCTTCCCGCGGCCGTGGGCGACCGCCCGCGGTGGACGGCGGGAGTCTTTTCCCGAGGAGAGGCACCGTGATGAGGACCCCCGGCCCTGGCAGCCTGTTCGCCGCTCTGCCCGTCGTCGCGAGGGAACGGCTGCGGGAGCTGGCGAGGGACGTGTCCTTCCCGGTCGGCTCGCGCGTCTTCGAGGAAGGCGAGCGCGCCGACCGGTTCTGGGCGATCCACACCGGCTCGGTCGTTCTCGACGCGTCGGCGCCCGGGCGCGCGCGGACGCCGGTGGCGACGCTCGGTCACGGCGATCTGCTCGGCTGCTCCTGGCTGTTCCCGCCCTACGCCTGGCAGTTCGGCGCGGAGGCGCAGAGCGACGTACGCGCCCAGGAGTTCGACGCGACGATCGTGCGGGCCCTCTGCGCCGCCGACCCCGTCTTCGGCGAGGTGCTCGCGCGCCGGGTCGCCGAGATCATCGCCCACCGGCTGCAGAGCACCCGCATGCGTCTGCTGGGGTCTGCCGCACCGCCCGGGTGAGCGCCACCCCTTCCGTACGCCTCGGGGCTACTCCTGGTTCCCGTGATCGGCCGGCTGGAGGGGTGCGGTCCAGGTGAGGCGGGTGCCGCCGGCGGGGGCCGGTGCCGCGGTGAAGTGGCCGGCGTGGTGGGCGGCGCGTTCGGCGAGGTTGGCCAGGCCGCTGCGGCGGCCGTCGGGCGGCAGGCCGATGCCGTCGTCGGTGACGGTGAGGGTCACCTTGCCCGCGGTGACGGTGAGTTCGACCTGGACGCCGGTGGCGTGGGCGTGGCGGGCGGTGTTGGAGAGGGCTTCGGCGAGCACGGCGAGGATGTCGTCGCCGACGGCGGGGGGCACGTCGGTGTCGATGAGGCCGGAGAGCTGGAGGGAGGGCGCGAAGCCGAGGGGGCCTGCGGCCCGTTCGACGGTGGCGGCGACGCGGGCGCGCAGGCCCTGCGGCGCGTGCTGTGCGTCGCGTGAGCGCAGGCCGAAGATGGTGGAACGGATGATCTTGATGGTCTCGTCGAGGTCGTCGACGGCCCGCATGACGCGTTCGGTGGCCTGGGGGTGCTGGACGAAGCGCAGGGAGCTCTGCAGCGTCATGCCGGTGGCGAACAGGCGCTGGATGGCCAGGTCGTGGAGGTCGCGTGCGATGCGGTCGCGGTCCTCCAGCAGCGCGACCTGCTCGGCGGCGCGGCGGCGTTCGGCCAGTTCCATGGCGAGCGCGGCCTGCCCGGCGAACGCCATCAGGGGTTCGACCTCGGTGTCGTCGAACGGCAGCGACTGCTCGCGCCGGCCGAAGAGCAGCACGCCGCGGGCCTGGCCGCCGCTGGACATGGGCACGGCCACCACCGGCCCGATGCCCTGCCAGCGCGGCGGCCCTGTGGTCACGCGGGGGTCCTTCTGGATCTCCGCCGAGGTCAGCGGGTGCCCGGCGGCCAGGGCCGCGCCCATGAAGGAGCCCTGGCGGGGGAGGACCAGGTCGTGGTGGGCCTGGGCGTCCAGACCGGATGCGATGGTGACCCGCAGTTCCCTCCCGGAGCCGGCGGGCAGCGCCAGGACGCCGAGGTCGGCGCCGAGGATCTCCTGTCCGTGGTGGACGATCTGGTGCAGCACGTCGGTCTCGGCCGCGCCGGACAGCAGGTCGCGCACGACGCGGGCGTTGGCCTCCAGCCAGCGCTGCCGGTCGGTGGCGGCCTTGTAGAGGCGGGCGTTCTCGATGGCGACGCCCGCCGCGACGGCGAGGGTGCGCAGGACCGTCTCGTCCTCGCCGTCGAAGTCGGCGCCGCCGCGTTTCTGGGTGAGGTAGAGGTTGCCGAAGACCTCCTCGCGCACCCGGATGGGCACGCCGAGGAAGGAGTGCATCGGCGGGTGGTGGGCGGGGAAGCCGTACGAGGCGGGGTGCTCGGAGATCTCGGACAGCCGCAGCGGCTCGGGGTGGCGGATCAGCTCGCCGAGGATGCCGTGCCCGGACGGATACGGGCCGATGGCCGCGACCTGCTCCCGCGTGAGCCCGCTGGTCAGGAACTGCGAGAGGCCGTTGCCCTCGACCACTCCCAGCGCGCCGTACTCGGCGTCGACCAGCACGACCGCGGCGTCCACGATCCGGCGCAGCACCTGCGGCAGGTCCATGTCCTGGCCCACCGACATCACGGCCTCAAGGAGGCTGTGCACCCGGTCCTGGGTGCCGCGCACGGCGTCGATCCGCGACTGCAGTTCGTCCAGCAGTTCGTCCAGCCGCAGCCTCGGCACCTGCGTGCCCGCCACGCGCGGTACCCGCGCGCCGCCGTCCGCGGCCTCGCCCACGACTCCTCCAGCGCTTCACCCGTGCGGACCGTGCACCAGGTGCCCACGCTAGTGGGAGCGGACGCGAAAGGCATATGCATCGGCCGGGCGTGCTCACTCCGCCCTCGCGCACCTCGACGTCCACGGACCGCTCACGGGGGAAGAGCGGGACGAGGGCGTCCGGACGGATCCCGTCGGCGATGTCGGCATCCGGCCGCGTGGAGCCGTTCCCCGACCCGTAGGCGACGAGGACGCGGGGCGGGGGCATGCAGGTCACCTCCTCACGGGGCGAGCCCGACCCGCCGGTCCTGCCGCCGGTGCCGGGCGTCGGCGGAGTCGACGGGGTCGACGGGGTCGACGGGACCCGCGCCGGGCTCGTCGCCGCGGTGGTCCAGTTCCTCGGTCACGTCGACCACGCCGTCCACGCCCTGGCAGAGCCGTACGACGAGGGGGATCATCGCGCGGTGGGCGACCGTCCCGCGGAGGGTGACGCAGCCGTCGGCCACGCTCACGACGACCTCGCCGGGCGCGAGCCGCAGGGTGCGCTCCAGCACGTCGCCGCTGATCTCCTCGCGGATGGCGTGGTCCTTGCGGAGGAAGACGCGCAGCAGGTCCGAGCGGCTGACGATGCCGACCAGCCGGCCCGAGTCGTCCACCACGGGCAGCCGCTTGATCCGCTCGGCGTCCATGGCACGGGCGGCCTGCACGACCGTCCAGTCCTGCCGGGCCACGACCGCGGGGGAGGTCATCAGCGTGGCGGCGGTCGTCGCGTGCACCGCCTCCCCGTCGCGGGCGCTGCCGGCGCCGGGCGCCGGCGGGCCGTCGAGGAGGGCGGTCGGGTCCGGCTGCGCGGACTCCCTGCGCAGCAGGTCGGCCTCGGAGACCACGCCGACCGGCCGGTCGTCCTCGTCGACGACCGGCAGGCCGGTCACGTCGTTGTCGGTCAGCGTTGCGACGATCTGCTTGAACGACGCGTCGGGGTGGACGCGGGCGACCCGGGTCGTCATCAGGTCGCTGACTTTGCGGTGCCTCATGGTGCTGCCTCTCGTCGGTCGCGCTCCGGTCGCGCTTGTCGTTCGCGCTCGCCGGTCCGCGCATGTCGGTGCGCGGTGTCTCGCGCCCTGTGCCCGCCGGTTCTGCCGGTCCGGCCGTGCGCCGCACGGCCGGACCCCGCGGGTTCCTTGCCCCCACTGTCGCGCCGCACCTCCCTCCCCGGTCAGGGGCCGACCGGGCGTCCGTGCAGGGACCTTCGGCCCTGCGCGACGCGGGTCGGCCCGACCGGCGACCGAGACGACCGTGCACGCGCCGGTCGGGGGAACAGGCGCGTGCACGGAGACCGAGAGGCGAAGACCGCGGACGGTCAGTCGTGGGGGACGACGGCGACCGGGCAGCGGGCGTGGTGCAGCGTGCCGTGGGCGACCGCGCCGAGATGGGCGCCGACCGACGAGCGCCGCCTGCGCCGCCCGACCACGAGGAGCGCCGCGTCCTGCGCGGCCTGCACCAGCTGCTCGGACACCGGGCCGCTGAGGACGTCCGTCGACAGGTCCACGGCGGGGAACCGCGTGTGCCAGGGCGTGAGCAGCGTGGCAAGTTCGCCGGCCGTCTCGGCGCGCAGCTCCCGGGCCAGTCGGGGGTCCACCGGCGGCCCGGCGTACCCGTAGAGCCACTGCTCGTTCCAGACGTGCGCGACGCGCAGCGGCACGTGCCGGACTGTGGCCTCCTCGAACGCGAAGGCGATCAGGTCCTCGCTCGGGTGGGTGAGGTCGATGCCGAGCACCACCCCGCCGTCCGTCTCCCCCGGTGCTCCGTCCTCGCGGGGCGCGCGCACCGCCACCACCGGGCGGTCGGAGCGTGCC
This sequence comes from Streptomyces sp. IBSBF 3018, assembly GCA_050613715.1. GTDB lineage: Bacteria > Actinomycetota > Actinomycetes > Streptomycetales > Streptomycetaceae > Actinacidiphila. The sequence continues at coordinate 10,584 of JAJSZB010000105.1, read as the reverse complement.
AGCACCCGCAGCGCCACCGAGCCGTAGACGAAGCCGCCGAAACCTCCGAGGCCGCCGAGGCCGCCGAGGCCGTGTGTGCCCACGACGGTCATCAGCGCGTCGGCGGAGGCGTCCAGCAGCGTCCTGGCCGGCGTTCCGGCCACCTGCGCGTGGGCCACCGCGACCTGCGGGAACCGCTCGGTCACTTCCTTCGCGGCCTCGTTCAGCCGCGCGTCGTACCACAGCCGCAGGCCCTCGGGGTCGGGGGAGAACTGCACGTTGCTCGCCGGGTTCTGCCAGACGTTGAGCAACCGGACCGGCGCGGCGCGCAACTGCGCCTCCCGTCCGGCCCACTGCGCCGCGGCGAAGCTCTCCGGTGAGCCGTCGATTCCGACGACGATCTGTTCGGTCATGGCTGGACCACCTCGGTGTCTCGGGGACACCTCCATGCTTCCGCCGCGCCACCTGCGCGCAGCAGGGCCGGACGGGCCTCTTCCCGGGCCGGTCGGCCCAGGGCACGGGTCATCACTCCCGACGCGCGGGGCGAGACGCGCAGGGGACGATCGCGACCGGGCACCGCGCGTGCTGGAGCAGCGCCGTGGCGACCGAGCCGATCCCGGCGGCGCGGCGGGGGTGTGCGGCGAGCACCACCAGGTCCGCAGAGGCAGCGCCGGCGAGCAGGGCGCGCTCCGCCTGCCGCGGCCCGCCCTCGCCGTCGCGCGGGCGCTGCGGCCGGTACGTCCGGGTGTGCAGGACGTGCACCGGCACCTTCAGCGCCTCGGCTTCCGCGAACGCGAACAGCGCGGCCTCCGCGTCCTGGTCGTTCTCCACTGCCAGCAGGATGCAGCGGCGCGCGCCGGGGGCGGTGCGGGCCCCGGCTTCGGCAGCAGGCGGAGCCGGCACGTGCGGGCCGGGATCCCGGACGACCAGGAGCGGCCCGTGCGTCCTGGCGACCAGGCGCCGACCGAGCGAGTGCGCCAGAAGACCGGCGAAGCCACCGAGGCCGCGGGAACCGATCACGGTGAGCGCGGCGGTCTCGGTGCGCCCGGTGAGGACGTCCAGCGGGTCTCCGGAGACGGCCGACGTCGCCACCGTCAGTCCGGGATGACGGCGCGCCAGGTGGTCGGCGGCGGCGTGCAGTACAGGAACGGCCCAGCCCCCGTCGTCCCGGGCGTTCTCACAGCAGACCACTTCCAGCGCCGCGTCCCGTCGCTCCGCCGCCGCGGCCGCTGCTTCCAGCGCCCGAAAGGACGCGGCCGACCCGTCCACACACACGCACACCCGCTGCCGGGGCATCTGAACCGTCCTTTCGGCTCGCACCGTCCGCGCTGTCGGTCACCGGCCGGCCCGGACCGGCTCGCCCCGTGCGGCACACGCACCCGTGCGGCACACGAGGCCGTGCGGAACACCGGCCGCGCACGGGGGCGCGGCCGTCCGGCTGCGTCCCCGTGCGCGGCGTCCACGCGGTGCGGCTAGCGGAGCCAGGGGTGGTGCTTGACGAGGGGGAGGGTGTTCCAGAGGCGGCCGAGTCCCCAGGTGGCGCCGGCGGCGGTGAAGGCGAACAGGATCATCGCCAGGGCGTAGAGGACGTGGTAGTCGACGAACGGGTTGGAGGACATGCTGGGCTGCCCGTTGGACAGGTGCTGGGCGGGCGGCCACTCCGCGGCCCACATCATGGCCATGAGGACGGTGCCGGCGACGGCGGTGATCCGCAGGGCGACGCCGCTGACGAGTGCCAGCCCGATGCCGAGCAGGCCGAGCATGAAGAGGGTGTCGGTCCATCCCTTGCCGGCGATGTCGTGGAAGAACGACTGCAGCGGGCCGGCCGACACGCCGGACAGGAAGCCCTTGGTGGGCGAGCCGCCGTCGATCCAGCCCTTGCCGGAGGCGGTGGCGTAGTGCCAGCCGAAGGTCTTGTCGAGGAACGCCCACAGGAAGACGAACCCGGTGGCGATCCTGACGACGGCCAGGATGCGGGCGGCCGCCGCGGACCGCACGACGGCGGTGGCGGCCTCCGCGCCGGCGCCGTGTCCGGCGAACGCCTTCTTCAAGGACGGGAGGTGGAAACCGGTGCGCTGCCCTGCGTGCTGGATGGCCATGACGACTCCTGGGTCTCGGTGGTGACGGACCGTTCGTCCGTGCCGTCACTGTCCCGCCGGTCCCGCTCACCGCGCTGGAGACCGAGGTCCCACCCCTCTGGTCCGAACGGCCCTGCCCGCGGCCGTCATGGAGGACCGACCGGCCCGGGCGGCCGCGGCGTCCCCGGCCCGGTGACGAAGTGCCCCGTCCACAGGGGCCGTTCGGCACTCGGACCACCGCGCCGCCGGCGGCACAGTGAAAACACCCGGCGGACGACGCCTTCCGGAGCCGCCGGTGGCGAGCCGGAGGCCCGTGCGGAGGCCCGTGCGGAGGCCCGTGCGAAGGCCCGTCCGAAGGCTCGTCACCAAGGGAACGGCAGCCGGCGCGTCGGTGAAGGGGAGTGAGGGGCGATGGGACACACGAAGCGTCCGGGGCGGAAGCCCGGCGTGCGGCACGGCGCGTGGCTGTGGCGGTGGAGACGCAATCCGCTGCGCGACCGGTCGTACGCCGCGCAGGCGTGGCTGGGCCTCGCGGTCATCGTCCTCGCCGTGGCCGGTGGCGTGGCCGCCGGTGTCGCGGCCGGCCTGGGAACCGTCACGGGGACCGACCACCGGCGTGCGGAACGGCACCACGTGGTCGCCGTCCTGACCGACGATCCCGCTGCCACGTCCGGGTTCCCCGCGCAGCGCAGTGTCGACATCGTCTGGACGGCGCCGGACGGGCGGCGACACACCGGCGAGACGCACGTCGGAAGCGGGGTGCACGACGGCGACCGGATCACGGTCTGGGCCGACCGCCGTGGCGCGCTCGTCGCGGAGCCGCTCCCGGTGGCCGCGGCCCGCGTCGAGGGCGTCATGACCGGGGTCGCCGCGGCGGCGGGAGTCGCCGGTCTCGGTGTCGTCCTCCTCGCGGTCTCCTCGCGGCTCTTCGACCGGCGTCGCGCCGATCGCCTGGCCGCCGAGTGGGCCGACGTGGGACCCCGTTGGGATCGGCACGCGGCCTGATCCCGGCAGCCCCGGCAGCCCCGGCAGGGGCCGACAGGCCGTGCCGGTCACGGAAGAGAGGTGGAAGACATGAGCGGGTTCAGGCACGGCGTCGCCAGGAGGCAGGGGCGGGTGGCGCGTCAGGAACGGCGCGCTCGCGTGCAGCGCTCCGAGGCGACCACGCGCACGGCCGGAGAGGTCGCGTTCGACGCGCCCGCGGCGCACGGACCGGTGACGCGCACCGTCGTGGTCCTCGGCTGCGGCGCGGCGGGTGCGTTCGCGGCGAACCGGCTGCGCGGACGGCTCGACCCGGCGCGGGTCCGGGTGGTCGCCGTCGACAGGCGCGAACGCCGGGACCACGAGCTGCTCCTGCTGGAGGAGCTGGGGTTGTACGGCCCGCAGAGCGTGCGCCCGCCGGAGGACCGCGGGCTGCGCGCCGGGATCGAGTTCCGGCACGCCGAGGCGGGGACGGTGGACACCGCCCGCCGCGAGGTGTGCCTGGTGGACGGCACCACCGTGCCGTACGACGTCCTGGTCGTCGCGAGCGGCAGGCGTCCGGGCGTCCCGGCGCCGGGCTCCCCGTCCCCCCTGGGCGCCTCCTGCGTGCGGCGCTCACCGGGGCTGGGGGACGAGCGGGGCCTGCTCGCCGTCGACCCGCGGACGCGCCGGTGCGCGGAGCATCCGGACGTGTTCGCGGTGGGCGGCGCGGCGGCAGGGCCTGGCGCGGGGTCCGGCGCGGCGCGGCACGCGGAGGCCGAGCTGCTGGTGGACGGAGTACGCCGTCGCCTGGACGCGCTGTCCGCGGCGGACACCGAAGGGCCGGCGGCGTGGCGCGGTGGGCGCGGCGGCGTCGGACGCCCGCTCCCGGTCCCGGACGCCGGGGTCCCGGACGTGGGCGCCCCCGACGGGGGGGCGTGACCGGTCCGGCCCCGCCCGTCCGTCGTCATGTCCCCGCTTGTCATGGGACGGCGGCCGGCCAGGGGACCTCGTCGCCGGGCCGGCGGATCACGCCGCGGTGATCCGCCGGCCGGTGATGTGCGCGGGGTCGATGCGCACCCACAGGTCGCGGTCGCCCCCGGCCCAGGGGCGCGTCGTGGCCCGCTGGGCCAGGTCACGGAGGGCGTCCGGGTCGGTGACCCGTGTCGCCGGGCCCGTGACGAGCACGCTCCAGCCCTCGCTGAGCGCCTCGTCGACCCGGTCGACCTCGAACACCGTCTCGCGGCCCGCCGCCAGGGCGGGCGCCGCGCCCTCCGCGGTCCTGAAGGCGATCGAGCCGTCCGCCACGGTGTAGTTGACGGGCAGGATCGCCGGGCCCGTCCCGGTGGTGACCAGGACACGGCCCACACCGTGGTCGGACAGCAGCGTCCAGCAGACCTCGGCGGCCAGTTCCGACAGCTCGGGGTCGGCCGCGGCCTCGCCGAGTCCCGGCGGGAGTCCGGAGTCGCCGCCGCGCAGCTGCCGCACGGTGGTCCGCAGAGCGTCGGCGATCCTCAGCAGGAAGGTGGCGCCGGGCGCGGCGAACGCCGACTCCTCCACGTAGGCCAGGTAGCTCGGCATGACGCCGGCCCGCTCGGCCACCTGCTCGCGGGTGAGGCCCAGTTCCTCGCGCCGCAGCGTCAGGCGCCGCCCGATGTCGCCCTCGGCGGTCGTCCGGGACATCGCGGTCACGCTCCTTCCACGGTGCCGGCGGCGAACCCCGCGCCGGTCCGCGTCGCGATCTCGGCGGGAGGCTCGCCCAGGACGACCTTCAGCGCGCCGGTGTCCGCGGCCCGGCCGAACACGTCGTACGCCTCCTCCATCCGGTCCAGTCCGAAGACGTGGGTGACCAGGGACGCCGCAGGCAGTTTCCCCTCGGCGAGCATGCGCAGCAGCAGAGGTGTCGAGTAGGTGTCGACCAGACCGGTGCGGATGGTGAGGTCCTTGCTCCACAGGTCTTCCAGGTGCAGCGTGGCCGGTTTGCCGTGGACGCCGATGTTGGCCACCCGGCCGCCGGGGCGCACCATGCGCGTGGCCGCCTCGAAGGTCTCCGGCACTCCCACCGCCTCCATCACCACGTCCGCGCCGAGGCCTCCGGTCAGGTCTGCGACGAGCTGCTCCGCCTCCGCAGGGGAGGCCGTCGCGTCGGCCCCCAGTGCCTTGGCGGCCTCCAGGCGGGAGGCGGCGGGGTCGACGGCGACGATCCGGCCCGGTGAGAACAGCCGGGCCGTCGCGACGGCGGCCAGTCCGATGGGACCGGCCCCGACGACGGCGACGGTGTCCCCGGGGCGCACCCCGCCGTTGAGAACTCCCACCTCGTAGGCGGTCGGGAAGATGTCCGCGAGCAGCACGGCCTCCTTGGCGTCCACCGCCTCGGGCAGCCGGTGCAGCGACAGGTCGGCGTAGGGCACCCGGACGTACTCGGCCTGCGTACCGTCCACGAGGTGGCCGAGCACCCAGCCGCCGCCGTCGAGGCACTGGCCGTACGCACCCTCCCGGCAGAACCGGCAGCGGCCGCAGCCGGCGATGCACGAGATCAGCACCCGGTCGCCGGGACGCACGCCGGACACCGAGCTGCCGGTCTCGACCACCTCGCCGACCGCCTCGTGCCCGAGCACCGTGCCCGGCCGCACCTCGGGCACGTCGCCCTTGAGGATGTGCAGGTCGGTGCCGCAGATGGTGACGGCCTCGACCCTGACGATCGCGTCGGAGGCGTCCTCGACGACCGGGTCCGGCACGTCGTCCCACGACGAGCTGCCGGGACCGTGGTACACGAGCGCTTTCATGAGAGATCCTCTTCTCGCTCGGGTTGTCGGCGACGTCGGCGCCGCGTCCGCGCCGTCGCCTCCTTCCCAGCGTCACCCGCGGCGCCGCGGGCCGCATGGGCCGGCCCGCCCGGCCGCGGGGACCGTCCGGCACCAGCAGCGTCGACGCGGTGGGGCCGTTCGGCCCTGGCGGAGGCGCCGTCGGCGGCCGATGATCGTGGAGGGGCAGGAACCAGGCGGCGGCTCCGTGGGGGCGTCGCGCGGCGGACGGAGTGCGGCATGGCTGAGGCACGGCGGTTCTCCGGGCAGGAGCCGGTCCGGGTGTTCCTGGTGGACGATCACGAGGTGGTGCGTCGCGGGGTGCGGGATCTGCTGGACGCGGAGCCGGACGTGGCGGTGGTGGGGGAGGCGTCGACGGCGCGGCAGGCGGTGGACCGGGGGCCGGCGTTGCGGCCGGACGTGGCGGTGCTGGATGTGCGGCTCCCGGACGGTGACGGGATCTCGGTCTGCCGCGAGCTGCGGTCGGCGATGCCGGAGCTGGCCTGTCTGATGCTGACGTCGTTCGACGACGACGATGCGCTGCTGGACGCGATCATGGCGGGGGCGTCGGGTTACGTGCTGAAGCAGATCAAGGGCTCGGACCTGGTGTCGGCGGTGCGGACGGTCGCTTCGGGGCAGTCGATGCTGGACCCGGCGACGACGGCGCGGCTGATGAGCAGTCTGCGCGGGGGTCCGGCGGTGGAGCCGCGGGACGAGGGGCTGTCGGGGTTGTCGCCGCGTGAGCGGGAGATCCTGGAGCTGGTCGGTGAGGGGCTGACCAACCGGCAGATCGGTGAGCGGCTGTATCTGTCGGAGAAGACGGTGAAGAACAACGTGTCGCGGCTGCTGGCGAAGCTGGGGGTGGAGCGGCGTGTGCAGGCGGCGGTGATCGCCACGCACGGCACCACCGGCCGGCCGCAGGCGGGCCCCGGCCCCCGCTGAGCCTTGTTGAGCCCGGCTGAGCCCCGTTGAGCCCGGCTGGCCCGGCCGAGCCCCGCGGCGCGACCTTGCGCCGGACGCCCGACCGGCCGCGCGCGTCAGGTCCTACGGTTCAGCGCGTCCAGGCGCTCGGGCCACAGGGGTGCGACCGGGGGGTCGTCGCCCTCCAGCTCGTCCCTGATGCGGCGCAGCTGGCCGAGGAAGGCGTCGGTGTCGTCGCCCGCCAGGGCGCGGCTCATCCGGTCGCCCAGCTCCGCCGCCCGCAGCCGGCCTTCCCTGAGGCTCTCGGCGCTCTCCGGCGCCAGGTCGAAGAGCACGACGCGCTTGTGCACCGGGTGGGGGCGGCGGGTGAGCCAGCCGTGCTCGACGAGCTGGTTCATCGCGGTGGTCACGCTCTGCGGGCTCAGGCGCAGCGCACGGGCCAGGTCGGCGGCGGACAGCGGGCCGTAGTCCTGGATGTTGGCCGCGAGGGCCAGCTGTGTGGTGGTCACCCCCAGCTCCTCCAGTGATTCCTGGAGCCGCCGCTGCGCCGCCTGCTGCGCCCGCCACAGCAGATGCGGCATTCCCTCGCACCAGGGGCCCGGCTCGGCGTGCGTGTCCGTCGGCATGTCGGTCGGCATGTCAGCACCTCTCTGCTCCGGCGTACGTCCGCGTTCCCTCCGGGTCCGGGCGGCGCCTCCAGTCTAGGGAATCACCATCGATGGCAGACGTGTGCGATGATCGCAGGTGCCTGATAACTTATCCAACATCTGTGAATGCGGGGAAGGCAATGACCGAGACGACGACAGCAGGCCCTGACCGGCCGGTGGCCGGTCAGGACGGGAGGGGCGCCACGCTGACGACCCTCCTGGCCTGCCTGGGGGTCTTCGTGGCGTACGTCCCCGTGGGCGGGGTGTCGGTGGCGCTGCCGACCATCCAGCGGGGACTGCACGCGTCCACGTCCGATCTGCAGTGGATCAGCGACTCCTTCGTCCTGGCGATGGCGGCGCTGATCCTCACCTCCGGGCTGATCGGCGACAAGTACGGACGGAAGAAGGCGTACCTCGGCGGCATGGCCCTTTTCGCCGTCGGCTGCACCGTCAACCTGACCGCGCACGGCGCGGCGCAGCTGTGGGTGGGCCAGGCGATCTCCGGGGCGGGCGCGGCCGCGCTGCTGACCTCGACCCTGGCGCTGATCAGCCACGCCCACCCCGACTTCCGCACGCGGGCGAAGGCGATCGCCGCGTGGGCCACCTGCCTCGGGCTCGGCATGGCCCTCGGGCCGCTGCTGACCGGCGTCATCCTGCAGCACACGAGCTGGCGGTGGATCTTCCTGCCCGCGCTCGTCGTCGCGGCGGCCGGCCTGGCCACGGCGACGTTCCTGCTGGAGGACTCCCGCGCGCCGCAGGCCCCCAGGCTCGACATCCCCGGCCAGGTGACCGCGCTCGTGGGCATAGCGGCGCTGGTCTACGCGGTCATCGAGGGCGGCTCGTCCGGCTGGGGGATCGGCAGGGTGGTCGCGGCGTTCGCCGTGGCGGCCGTGTCGCTGACCGCGTTCGTGCTGGTCGAGCAGCGGTCCGACGCGCCGATGCTGCGGATGAGCCTGTTCGCCTCGCGCGCCTACTCCGGGGCGGGCGTGGCGATCGCCCTCGCGATGTTCGCGCTGGTCGGGCTGATATTCCTGCTCAGCCTCTTCTTCGGCCAGGTGCAGGGGCTCTCCGCGCTGCAGATCGCCTGGCGGTTCCTGGTGCCGTTCGGACTCATGGTCCTCGCCGGACCCGTGGTCGGCCGCCTCATGAACCGGGCGGCTCCCGGCCTGCTGCTGGTGCTCGGCCTGGTGGTCACCGCGGGCGGCTGCCTCGCGCTGCTCTCCGTCGAAGCCGGCAGCGGCTTCGTCGCCGAAGCGCTGCCGCTGGTCGCGGTCGGGGTCGGGTTCGCCTTCGTGATGACCCCGATCACCGCGATCGCCGTCGGCAGCGTCCCGCACCACCTGGCCGGCATGGCGGGCGCGGGCAGCAACACCCTCCGCCAGGCCGGCGGCGCGCTCGGGCCCGCGGTCCTCGGCGCGGTGCTCACCAGCCGTCAGTCCGGCGCGCTGCCCGGGCACCTGGCCTCCTCCGGCCTGTCGCCGCGCGAGCAGACGCTCGTGCACGAGCAGGTCTCCCGCCACGGCGCGGCCGTCGTCGCCCGCCTCGGCCTGCGGCCGGACCGCACCGCCGACGCCCGGCACGCGCTCGCCCTGGCCTTCACCGACGCGCTGCACGTGTGCCTCGCGCTGTGCGGTACGGCCCTGCTGGCCGCGGCCGTGCTGGTCTTCCTCCTCGTCGGCGTCCGCCGCCCGGTCCGGCCCGCGGCCGTGACCGACACGTCGGCGGCGGCCCCGGTCGCGGTTCCCCGGCCCGCCGCGCGCTGAGCCCTGTGACCTCGCACCTGCCGGGGGGGGGCCCCCCCGCCCCCCCCGCGCCCCCCCCCCCCCCGGGGGGTGGGCCCCCGCCCCCGGGG
>JAJSZB010000105.1:0-1333 GCA_050613715.1 Streptomyces sp. IBSBF 3018 | reverse complement strand
CCCCCGTGTCACCGCCCCCGGGCCGGGGGGGGCGCGGGGGCCGCGCCGCCCCCCCCCCCGGCGCGTGGGGGTAGGGCCCGCGTCCGGGGCGCGCCGGCGTCCAGGGCGTGCCGACGCGCGGGCCCGTGCCTGGGCCGTGCCTGGACCGCGTCCAAGCCGCGTCCAAGCCGCGCGCGCCCGCCGGGTTTCCGCACCCCGGCAGGGTGAGGCTGGGCCCGCCGCTGCGGTCGATACTCGGAGGCACGAGCGGGACCCCGGCCGACCGGCCGGCCGTCCCCCGGCCCACCTCACGCACCCGGCACCTGGCTGCCGCATGCCCTGGGGGCGGGTACCGCAGCGACGACCCACGGAGAACGACCATGCAGCCCACCAGCGAGCTCACGCTCGGCGACGTCACCGTCACCCGGGTCGAGGAGATCCACGGACCGATCATGCCCGCGGACCAGTTCTTCCCCAGCCTTCCCGCGCAGGCATGGCAGGACCACCGCGAACTGCTGGTGCCCGACCACCTCGGCGCGGACGACGCGATGGTGCACGTCGCCTTCCAGACCTGGCTGCTGCGCAGCGGCGGCGCCACCATCCTGATCGACACCGGGATCGGCAACGACAAGGACCGGCCGGCCGTCGCCGCCTGGGACCACCTCCGGCTGGACTACCTGGGCAACCTCGCCCGCGCCGGAGTGCGCCCGGAGGACGTCGACCTGGTGGTCAACACCCACCTGCACGTCGACCACGTCGGCTGGAACACCCGGCTGGTCGACGGCGCGTGGGTGCCCACGTTCCCGAACGCCACGTACCTGATGCCGAAGGCCGACTTCGAGTTCTGGAACCCCGCAGCCAACCCCGACATCAAGGGCGGTACCAACGAGAACGCCTTCGAGGACAGCATCGCCCCGGTCCACGCGGCCGGCCAGGTGCGGCTGTGGGAGGACAGCCACGTCATCGACGGCAACCTGCGCCTGGAGGCGGCGCCCGGCCACACCCCCGGCTCCAGCGTCGTCAAGCTGCACTCCGGCGGCGACCGGGCGCTGTTCGCGGGCGACCTCCTCCACACCCCGCTCCAGCTCGCGCACCCCGACCACGCCAGCTGCTTCTGCCAGGACCCCGGCCTGGCCCGTACGACGCGGCGCGACCTGCTCGGCTGGGCGGCCGACCGGCACGCGCTCGTGCTGCCCGCCCACATCAGCGGACACAGCGCGTTCGAGGTCGAGTCCCGCGGCACCGGCTTCGCGGTCAAGCAGTGGGCGCCGCTCGCCCGTTACTGACAGGCATGGAGACGGGCGGGGACCAGGGGCGGGGGCCAGGGGAACGCCGCCCGAGTCGCGCCCATCGG
>JAJSZB010000104.1:0-19409 GCA_050613715.1 Streptomyces sp. IBSBF 3018 | reverse complement strand
GCCCAGCCCCGTCCGGCGCCCGCCCGGCCCGCGCCCGTCCCGGCCTGCTCCCTGCGGGCCGGGAAACCGCGAAGAAAGTCGAGGGAAATAAGCGATAAATAAGAAGACGACGATGTGAGTATCAACACCCGAACATAAACTCCATGGAGGGTTCGTATTCACGCCAAACCGCAGGTGCCAATGGGTTGGTGAGACGCACTCCACATCACATCGTCATTACAAAGCGGCCCGTTCAGGCGATCTGCGCCGTCACACGCTGTAACGTCGACTGAGTGCGTACCGATGAGAGGCTCCACCGCACGGCGGAGCGCCCGACCACGCGCGCCCTGCCGCGCATGAGTCGAACACGCGTATGGCTGTTCGTACTGACCCTCGCGGTCTACGTGGCCATCGTCGTGGGCGTTCTGACCACCTCCAAACTGGTGACGCTTGACTGGCAGGTCATGCTCTGGCGTCCGTACAAGCAATGGCCGCAAATCCACGCATTTCTGGATTATTTCGTGGTTCTCGGGCAGCGCGGGCCCACCGCCGTGATGGTCCTCGCGTGGCTCGGCTGGCGTTCCTGGCGGCACCGGACACTGCACCCGCTGCTCGTGCTCGGCACCTCGCTCCTGTTGCTGAACATCACCGTGGGGGCCGTGAAGTACGGCCTGGGACGGCTCGGACCGCACTACGCGACGACCGTCGGATCGGCGGAGATGTTCGCTGGCGGCGATATATTTCCGTCCGGGCACACCGCGAACGCCGTGGTCACCTGGGGTGTGCTCGCGTATCTGGCCACTACGCAGCGGGCCCGCAGGCTGGGCTCGGTGATCAGCGCGCTGCTGGCGCTCGGTGTCGGCGCGACGACCGTCTACCTGGGCACGCACTGGGTCAGCGACGTTCTGCTCGGCTGGGCCGCGGGCCTGCTGATCCTGCTCGCGCTGCCCTGGTTCGAGCCGTGGATGGCCCGCGCGGAGACGTGGATCGGCGCCGCCTGGGCGAGGCTGCGGGCACGCTCCTGGCGCCGGGCCGCGGTCGTGGCGCCGGTTTCCGCGCCCGCGCTGGTCACCCCGAGGGTCGCCGAGGAGGACGGCCAGGACCGCGAGACGGCAACGGCATCGGCGACGGCATCAGCGACGGCCTCGGCATCGGCCGGCTCCGCTCCCCCGCACCCCTCCCCGCACCCGGCCGCGCGCCCGCCCGCCGGCGCCGTGCGCGGCGAACACACGGCCCCGTTCGCGCCCGTCGGCAGCCGCAGGCCGCCCGTCGAGCGCTCGGCGCGGTCCGCGCCGCCGCTGGTGCACCAGCAGGTTCGCGGCCGCGGCCTGGCGGGCTGACACTCCGCCCTCCCCGCGCGTGGGCCCCGGCCTCCCTCGCGAGACCCGCGTCCCCGGCGAGGTCCACGCGCAACGGCCACGGCCCGCGCCGCCGCCACGAAAGGTGCGTCACTGCCGCAAGGGCGCCTAGCCCAGCCAGCAGCGGCGCACCTTTCCGCCGTCCACGCCCAGGTTGAGCCGGCCGACGACGTACTCCAGCGTCACCACCGCGTCCAGCGGGAGGCTGCGGACCGTCGTCCAGCCGTGCTCGCGGGCGCGCCGCTCCGCCTCTTCCTGGGTGAGGCCCACATAGGCGTCCAGGTCGTCACGGGGGTTCTCGCCGGGGAAGTTCGCTTGCGCAGCCATACGGCCACGGTAGGCGACATCGCGCCACGGGACCCCTGCGGGACGGCCACGGGACCGCCACCGGACCGCCACCGGGCCGGCGGGGGAACCGCTCCTCCCGTTCGCCGCCCGCCGTGGTCACTCTGCGCACATGCGAATTCGGCCTGCATCCACTTCCGGGACGTTCTCTTCACAACTTCCGCACAGTCTCCGTACGGAATCGCTCGCCTTACCCGCGGGAACCCCGGGCGGCGGTGCGCATCCGCGCGGCCTTTCGCAGCGCCGCGCCCGCCGTGTCCGCGGCCGACAGGAATGCGCCGAGCACCCGGCCCCGGCCGGCCCGCAGCGCCGCGCGGACGCGGTGGCCGGGCCGCGCGCGGTCGTCCAGCAGGGACTGGAAGAGCCGGACGTGCCGCTCGGCGATCCGCTGCGGGTCGTAGGCGGCCGAGGAGCGCAGGGCGGCGCGGCCCATGGCCCTGCGGCGCTCGTCGTCCTCGATCAGCTCCAGCAGCGCGGCGGCGACGGCCCCGGTGTCGCGCGGCGGCACGAGCAGGCCGTTGACCCCCTGGTCGACGATCTCGCCGGGTCCGTGCGGGCAGTCGGTGGAGACCACGGGAAGCCCCACCCGCATCGCCTCGACCAGCGTCATGCCGAAGGACTCCAGGGTCGAGGTGACCGCGAGCACCGACGCCTTGGCGAACTCCGGCTCCAGCGGCGTGACCGCGCCCATGAGCCGCACCCGCTCGTCCAGGCCGAGTTCGGCGACCAGCGACGCCAGCTCGGCCTTCTTGGGGCCGCTGCCGTACAGCCGCAGCGTCCAGTCGGGGCGGGCCGCGCTGACGGTACGGAAGGCGCGGATCAGATCGTCGTACCGCTTGGCCTCGGTGAGCCGGCCGGCCGCGACGACGACCGGCGCGGTGCAGTCCGACGGCGGGACCTCGGGGGCCGGCACGCCGTTGGGGACGGCGGCGACGCGTACGCCGGGCAGCCTGCGGCGGTAGGACGCCGCGTCCGCCTCGGTGGTCGTGGTCACCGCGTCGAGGCCGGGGTAGGCGCGGCGCAGCGCCAGCACCAGCTTGGTGGAGTGCGTGTCGAGGGTCAGGTGCTCCTGGGCGACCCTGACCAGGCGCCGGGGCGCCTGCCGGGCGAGGTGCACGTTGAGGCCGGGGCGGGTGCCGACCAGCACGTCGGCGCCGGGATCGGCGAGCCAGCGGCCGATCAGCTCGTCGGTGAGCGCGCTGTACTCGGCGTGCCGGCGGTCGGAGGACGGGAAGACCCGCGAGGGCGTGCGCCGTCGCGGGTCGTCCCTGACGTTGTCGGGGCTGTCTTTCCGCAGGTCCGCCAGGTGGTGCAGGCGGACCCGCGGATCGTATGCGAAGCAGGGCTCGTCGCGGTCGCGGAAGACGGAGACGACCTGGACGTCGTGCTCGGCCGCGAGCTGCCCCGCGAGGGTGCAGGTGGTGCGGATGGTGCCACCGAGACCGTAGGCGTTGTTGATGAGAAAGGCGATGCGCATACGTGTCCCGGTCCCCCAGCCGCCTCCCCGCCCGGCCGTCGGTCACCACGGGCCGGCGGGCTTGCCGCCGACCCTAGCAACAACCGCTCGGTAACCTGGAGTTCACCCTCGGGGAAGCGTGAGCACGGTCCCGGCCGTCACCCGGTTCGGGTCCGGGCCGATCACCGACTTGTTCATCTCGTACAGCCGCTTCCAGCCGCCGGGCACGTGGTAGGTCACCGCGATGCCGGACAGCGTCTCGCCCCGGGCCACCGTGTGGCGGGTCCCGGTGCCGGAGCCGTTCGCCGCCTGGCCCTTCGCGGCGCCGGAGGAGGAGGCCGGGCCCGCGGATCCAGAGGCGGACCCGGAGGCGGACCCGGCGGGCGCGGTGGCCGAGGCGGTGCGGGCCGGCAGGTCGAGCTTGCGGGAGCACACCGGCCACGCCTGCCAGCCCTGGGCGCGCAGCACCTTGCGGGCGACGCTGATCTGGTGGTCGCGGCTGGCGAGGTCGGCGCGCCGGGCGTACGCGCGGCCGCCGAACCGCTCCCAGGTGGGCTGCCAGAACTGCAGGCCGCCGTAGAAGCCGTTGCCGGAGTTGATGTGCCAGTCGCCGCTGCTCTCGCACATCGCCAGGTCGCTCCAGAGCGGCGAACTGACGGACGGCGCGGTGGCGGGCGGGGTGTCGGCCGAGGCCGGCGCCGCCGCGGAGGCCGGCCAGTGGGCGGTGTGCGCCGTGGAAGGGGCGGCGGCCGCCGCGGGGGCGGAGGCCGACGAGGGGGCGGAGGCGGCCGCGTCCTGCGGGGTTCCGGCGAACGCGGTTCCCCCGGGCGCGGCCTGACCGGCTCGTGCGGGAGGGGCGGCGGTTTGGCGCACGGAGGCCGCGGCGGTCGCCGGGTGCGTCACCAGCGGGAGCAGGGACGCCGCGCCGAGGACGGCGGCGGCCGTGGCGGCGCGCAGGCCGGTGGTGGACCCGGCGCGCGACGAGCGACGCGCCGAAGTGATTTGACGACAATTCGACAGTTCGATCATCGGGCCACGCTAAGCACAGGGTCCTCGCGTTTCCCGGACACCACGTCCCCACGCGGCGCGCATCCCACCCGACTGGCCCACAGCGGCCGTGTTCCCTGCGCAGCGGAACGGTCGCAAACCGTGACCCGCACGCCGGACCGTCCGTTGTCACAGTGCGCCGGAGCACACCCGGCCCGCCCAAGACCCGCAGCGCCGCACAGCACGGCGCGGCACCTCCAAGGAGACTCCCGTGGCGCCCCTGCTCGACGTGAGCGACGAAGTACGAGCCGAGATCGGAGACGAGGAGGCCGAACGGCTCCTGGCCGGCGACAACGCGCCGGGCACGTACGACTGCACGTCCTGCCGTACGCCCGGCGACACCGCGCAGGAGCGGACCAGCACCGTGCTCTTCGTCGGCGAGGAGACCGCGGTGCTGGCGTTCGCGCACGCCGCCTGCATCCCCTCGCAGGTGGTGCCGGTGCCGGAGGCGCAGTTGCAGGGCGCGGTGCGCAGCATCTCGCCGCAGGGCGCGGGGGCGGGACAGGACGGGCCGGACGGAATGGGCGAAGGGGCCGGAGGGGCCAGGGGGCACGGAGGCGCCGGGCGGGCCGGCGCGGCTGCCCCGGGTGCCGGCGGCGCCCAGGAGGCGCCGGATCTCGCGCCCCGGCAGGCGGTGCTGGGCATCACCTGCGGTCTGATCGTCGTCGAGGAGCAGCTGTGCCCGGCGCTCGTCGTGGAGCCGACCGGGCCGGTCGCCCGGGTCGGCGCGACCGGCGGTGGCGACGACTTCCTGCCGCTGCTGATCGAGCAGGGCTTCGTGCCGCAGCTGGACCTGGAGGCGCGGCCGTCGCCGCTGGCCGGCTGGTCGGTGCTGCTGGCGATGGGACAGCTGCACGCGGTGCTGCAGCCGGGCACCGCCGGCGCCCCCGCGACGGCCTGGTGGCAGGCGCACCAGCCGCTCCAGGTCAGCGACGGCTGGCGGGCCGCGGTCAGCCGGAGCAACGAGGTGTACGTGTACGCCGGTCCGCACGGCTCGATCGGCCGGCAGCCGCGTGAGGACCTGATGCGGGACGCGCTGGCGAAGGCGTGCGCGCGTGGGCAGCTGGTCGCGGCGACGATGCCGCTCGCCGGGACCTGAGCCGGAGCGGCGGGCGCGGCATGGGTCCGGAAGCAGGTCAAAGATCTGCAATTCAACCGAGTGGCCCGCATCCAGGGGCAATCCGGGTCGTTGGCACTAACGTGCACACCTTTGACGCCTCCGCCCCCAGGTCCCCGTATCAGCGCGCCATTCCCGGGATGCGCAGCGCGCAGGAGCACGCGTCGGGAAGCGGCACGCCGATCTACGACGCGCTGTACTCGGAGTACCGCAGGCTCTTCAGGACGCTGCCGGGGGACCGCAGCGGCGAGGAGCAGTTGGAGTTCAAGGGGTTCGCCGCGTGGCACGCGCAGTACCCGCCGTTCACGCCGGGCGGCAGGCACCGCGGCGGCGGTCCGGCGGCGCTGCCGCCGGGCCGCTCCGACAACCGGCCGGGCTGAGCGCCCGGTCCGGCGCGGAGCCGGCTGAGCCCCGGGTCCGGCGCGGAGCCGGCTGAGCCGAGGCGGGCCCCCGGGCCGGGTCGGACCGGCCCGGCCCGGGGGCTACTTCTTGCGGCCGCGCTTCTCCCTGACCCGCACGGACACCTGGATCGGCGTGCCCTCGAAGCCGAACTCCTCGCGCAGCCGCCGCTCGATGAAGCGGCGGTAGCCCGCCTCCAGGAAGCCGGAGGCGAAGAGCACGAAGCGCGGCGGCCTGCTGCCGGCCTGGGTGCCGAAGAGGATGCGCGGCTGCTTGCCGCCCCGGATGGGGTGCGGGTGGGCCGCGACCAGCTCGCCGAGGAAGGCGTTGAGCCTGCCGGTGGGGACGCGGGTCTCCCAGCCCGCCAGCGCGGTCTCGATCGCCGGGACGAGCTTCTCCATGTGCCGGCCGGTGCGCGCCGAGACGTTCACCCGCGGCGCCCACTGCACCTGGACCAGGTCGCGCTCGATCTCGCGCTCCAGGTAGTACCGGCGCTCCTCGTCCAGCAGGTCCCACTTGTTGTAGGCGATGACCACCGCGCGGCCCGCCTCGACGGCCATCGAGATGATGCGGGTGTCCTGCTCGGCGAGCATCTCGCTGGCGTCGATGAGGATGACCGCGACCTCGGCCTTCTCCAGGGCGGCGGCGGTGCGCAGCGAGGCGTAGTAGTCGGCGCCCTCGGTGAGGTGGACGCGGCGGCGGATGCCCGCGGTGTCGATGAACTTCCAGGTCACGCCGCCGAGTTCGATCAGCTCGTCGACGGGGTCGCGGGTGGTGCCGGCCATCTCGTTGACCACCACGCGGTCGCTGCCGGCCACCTTGTTCAGCAGGGACGACTTGCCGACGTTGGGGCGGCCGATCAGCGCGATGCGGCGGGGGCCGCCGACGGCGTCGCCGAAGGTCAGCGCGGGCGCCTCGGGCAGCGCCTCCATGATGGCGTCCAGCAGGTCGCCGGTGCCGCGGCCGTGCAGCGAGGAGACCGGGTAGGGCTCGCCGAGGCCGAGGTTCCACAGCGCGGCGGCGTCCGCCTCGCCGGACGGCCCGTCGACCTTGTTCGCCGCCAGCACCACGGGCTTGCCGGCCCGGCGCAGCAGCTTCACCACCGCCTCGTCGGTGTCCGTGGCGCCGACCGTGGAGTCCACCACGAAGACCACCGCGTCGGCGGCCTCGATCGCGAACTCGGCCTGCGCGGCGACCGACGCGTCGATCCCGAGCACGTCCTGCTCCCAGCCGCCGGTGTCGACGATCTTGAAGCGGCGGCCGTTCCAGTCGGCCTCGTAGGTGACCCGGTCGCGGGTGACGCCCGGCCGGTCCTCCACGACGGCCTCGCGGCGGCCGATGATGCGGTTCACCAGGGTCGACTTGCCGACGTTGGGCCGGCCGACGACGGCGAGCACCGGCAGCGGGCCGTGGCCGGCCTGTGCGAGGTCGCCGGCCACCTCCTCCGGGTCGAAGCCCTCCTCGGCGGCGAGCTCCATGAACTCGGCGTATTCGGCGTCGCCGAGCGCGCCGGTGTCGCCGTGGTCGAATTGCTGGTCCATGAAGTCTCTCCGTCGATCTGTCGATCTGTCGTGGCGTCCGCGGTCGGGCGGTCCGCCGTGGCGTCCGCGGGCGGGTGCCACGGCGGGCCGGGCGCCGGGCGGTGCGGGCGCTCGGGGTACGGGCGCCGGGCGGTGCGGGTCAGCGGCCGGTGGTCCGCCTGGCCTCGGCCAGGTGCGCGGTCAGCCGCTCCTGGATGCGCAGGGTGGCGGCGTCCAGGGCGCTGCGGGTGCGGCGCCCGCTGCCGTCGCCGGCCTCGAAGGGCTCGCCGAAGACGACGTCGATCCGGGCGCGCAGCGGCGGCAGGTCGCGCACCACCCGGCCCGGGCGGGCGCTGCCCAGCACGGCCACCGGCAGCACCGGGGCGCCCGAGCGCAGCGCGAAGTAGGCGAGGCCGCCGCGCAGCTCGGCGAAGTCGCCGGCGCCGCGGGTGCCCTCGGGGAAGATGCCGAGGACGCCGCCCCGTTCCAGCACGCCGAGGGCCGCGCCCATCGCGGTGCGGTCGGCGCTCTCCCGGTCGATCTCGATCTGGCCGATCGAGCGCAGGAACGGGTCGAGCGGGCCGACGAACGCCTGCTTCTTCACCAGGAAGTGGATCGGGCGCGGCGAGGTGCCGATGAGCATCGGGCCGTCGATGTTGTGGCTGTGATTGCCGGCCAGGATGACCGGGCCCCGGGAGGGGAAGCGCCAGGCGCCGAGCACGCGGGGCCGCCACATGCCGTACATCAGGCCGATGCCGATGCCACGGGCCACGGCGGCGCCGCGCGGGCCGGGCGCCGGCCGGGGCGGTGCGGGCCGCGGCTCGGGCCGGGTGGATGTGGTCACCGGGGCGTCGTCTCCTCGACCACCGCGGCCGCCGGCGCGGCCGCCGGCCGCCTGTCGCGGACCAGGTCCACCACGCGCTCGACGACCTGCTCCAGATTCAGCTCGGTGGTGTCGACCTCGATCGCGTCGGCGGCCTTGGCCAGCGGGGAGGTCTTGCGGCCGGAGTCCGCGGCGTCGCGCCTGATCAGCGCGGCCTGGGTGTCGGCGACGGTGACCGCGCCCTTCAGCTCGACGCTGCGGCGGGACGCGCGGGCCTCCGCGGAGGCGGTGAGGAAGACCTTGACGGTGGCGTCGGGCAGCACGGTGGTGCCGATGTCGCGGCCCTCGACCACTATCCCGGCCGCGGCGGACGGCGCGGCAGCGGCGGCGCGCTGCATCTCCACCAGCCTGGCCCGCACCTCGGGGACCGCGCTGACGGCGCTGACCGCGGCGGTGACCTCCTGGGAGCGGATCGGCCCGGAGACGTCCACTCCGTCGACCGTGATGGTGGGCGCGGCGGGGTCGGTGCCGGAGACGATGACCGGCTTGCCGGCCTGGTCGGCGACGGCCGCCGGGTCGTCGACGGCCACGCCGTTCCCGAGCATCCACCAGGTGATCGCGCGGTACATCGCGCCCGTGTCGAGGTAGCTCAGGCCCAGCCGGGCGGCGACCGCCCGGGAGGTGCTGGACTTGCCCGTGCCGGAGGGGCCGTCGATCGCGACGATCACCGGTTCGACCGGATTTTCCACAGCGGAAGGCCTTCCTCGTGCACGGGAGCGTTGTCGATGCGCGGCGGGCGCCGGGGGCGTGGGCGTCCCCCGTGGTCACCCGGACGCCACCCACAAGGTTACCGGCCCGCCGGACCCCGTACGCCCGCCCTGTGGACAACCTGCCGGCCGCCGGCCGGACCGCCGCGCGGTACGGCCGTCCTCAGCGGCACGCGGGCGCGTCGCCGGCCGCCGGCGCGCTACTGCCGCAGCGCCCAGCCCCTCTCCCGCAGGGCCGCCGACAGCGTGGGGGCCGAGCCCGGCTCGACGAAGAGGTTGACCCGGCCGGCCTGCTGCCCGGTGGAGTGCTCGATCCGCACGTCCTCGATGTTGACGCCCGCGGCGCCCGCGTCCCCGAAGAGCCGGGCCAGCTCGCCCGGCTGGTCCCCGAGGAGCACGGCGACGATCTCGTACGGCTTGGGGGCGGTGCCGTGCTTGCCGGGGACCTTGGAGCGCCCGGCGTTGCCGCGGCGCAGGATGTCCTCGATGCCGGCGGCGCCGTCGCGGCGCTTGGCGTCGTCGGCGGACTGCAGGGCGCGCAGCGAGGCGACCGTCCCGGCGAGGTCGGCGGCGAGGTCGGCCAGCACGTCGGCGACCGGCCCCGGGTTGGCGGCGAGGATGTCCATCCACATGCCCGGCTCGGACCCGGCGATCCTGGTGACGTCGAGGATGCCCTGCCCGCACAGCCGTACCGCGCTGTCGTCGGCGTGTTCCAGGCGCGCGGCGACCATGCTGGAGACCAGCTGCGGGGTGTGCGAGACCAGGGCGACCGCGCGGTCGTGCGCGTCGGCGTCCATCACCACCGGCACGGCGCGGCACAGCGCGACCAGTTCGAGCGCGAGGTTGAGCACCTCGGTGTCGGTGGCGGGGGTCGGCGTGAGCACCCAGGGGCGGCCCTCGAACAGCTCGGCCGAGGCGGCCAGCGGCCCCGAGCGCTCCCGGCCGGCCATCGGGTGCGTGCCGATGTAGCGGCTGAGGTCGCAGCCGAGCGCCTCCAGCTCGCGGCGCGGCCCGCCCTTGACGCTGGCGACGTCCAGATAGCCGCGGCCGAGGCCGCGGGAGACGGCGTCGGCGAGGCTGCCCGCGACGTGGGCGGGCGGCACCGCCACGATGACCAGGTCGACCTGCTCCTCCGGCTCCCCTGCGGTGCCCGCGCCGAGCGCGGCGGCGGTACGGGCGGCGGTGGCGTCGTGGTCGGTGAGCCGGACGTCGACGCCGCGGGCGGTGAGCGCGAGCGCGGCGGACGTGCCCATCAGGCCGGTTCCGATGACGAGGGCGGTCCTCATGGCGACCAGCGTAGTCAGCGGCGCGGGCGGCGCGCCGGCCGCCCGCAGGGCGAGACGGGCAGCCGCGGCGGCGCGGGAGGAGCGGCCGCCGCGGGGCGGGAGAGGCCGGGAGGGGCAGCCGCCGCGGGGGTGGGACGTACGCGGGCCACGGGCGGGGCTCACCTGCCCCGAGGACAGCACGCCCGGCCCGCCGCAGTGACCTTCGTCACTCCCGGAGACCCCCCGCTCACCGTCCGAAGCGCGGAATTCCCGGCGCGGGGCGTACGCGCTCGCGATAATCGCCCCCATGCGCGAATCTCCGGCGACCGAGGAACGCGGGCACGCACTGGTCAGGGACCACACCGTGTACGCCTGCGTGATGGGCTCGCGCGCCTTCGGGCTGGACACGGAGGGCAGCGACACCGACCGCCGCGGGGTGTTCGTCGCGCCCACCCCGCTGTACTGGCGGTTCGACAAGCCGCCCACTCACGTCACCGGCCCGCTCGACGAGCAGTTCTCGTGGGAGATCGAGAGGTTCTGCACGCTGGCGCTGCGGGCCAACCCCAATCTGCTGGAGTGCCTGCACTCGCCGCTGGTGGAGTACGCCGACGCGGTCGGGCGCGAGCTGCTGGCACTGCGCGGGGCGTTCCTGTCCCGCCGGGCCGAGGCGAGCTTCCGCGGCTACGCGGCGCAGCAGCTCAGCCGACTGGAAGCGGGCGTCAGGGCGCACGGCCAGCCGCGCTGGAAGCATGCGATGCACCTGGTCAGGCTGCTGATCAGCTGCCGTGACCTGCTGCGCACCGGGCGGCTGGAGATCGGCGTGGGCGAGCACCGCGAGGCGCTGCTCGCGGTCCGGCGCGGCGAGCGCGGCTGGGACGGGGTGCGCGGGTGGATGCGGACGCTGCACGAGGAGATCGACGCGGCCCTCCCCCGCAGCCCGCTGCCCGAGGAGCCGGACGGGGCCCGGGTCGAGGACTTCCTGATCCGGGTCCGCGGTCTGACCGCGGCGGCCCCGCGGCCGGCCTGACGGGCCCGCGCCGGACCGGGCTCGCGCCAGTCCTTGCGGGCTCGCGCCAGTCCTGACGGCACGGCCCGCCCGACGCCCGCGCGCGGCGACGCCCGCGCGCCGGGACGGCCGCCGCCGTGCGCACCGGCTACAGCTCGACCTCGCGCATCAGCATGCCCACCTCGGTGTTGGTGAGCCGGCGCAGCCAGCCGGACTTCTGGTCGCCCAGCGGGATCGGGCCGAAGCTGGTGCGGACCAGCTTGTCGACCGGGAAGCCCGCCTCGGCGAGCATCCGCCGCACGATGTGCTTGCGCCCCTCGTGCAGGGTCACCTCGACCAGGTAGTTCTTGCCGGTGTTCTGCACGATCCGGAAGTGGTCGGCGCGGGCCCAGCCGTCCTCCAGCTCGATGCCGTCCTTCAGCCGCTTGCCGATGTCGCGCGGCAGCGGGCCCTGGATGGCGGCGAGGTAGGTCTTCTGCACGCCGTACCGCGGGTGGGTGAGGCGGTGGGCCAGCTCGCCGTGGTTGGTGAGCAGGATCAGGCCCTCGGTCTCGGTGTCCAGCCGCCCGACGTGGAAGAGCCGGGTCTCGCGGTTGGTGACGTAGTCGCCGAGGCACTGCCGCCCGTCCGGGTCCTCCATCGTGGAGACCACGCCGGCCGGCTTGTTGAGCGCGAAGAAGAGGTAGGACTGCGTGGCCACGGTCAGCCCGTCGACCTTGACCTCGTCGTGGTCGGGGTCGACCCGCAGGCCCTGCTCGGTGACGATCCGGCCGTTGACCTCCACGCGGCGCTGCTCGATCAGCTCCTCGCAGGCGCGGCGCGAGCCCATGCCCGCCCTGGCCAGCACCTTCTGCAGCCGCTCGCCCTCCTGGTCGGCGCCGGTGTCCGCCCGGCGGGCGTGGCGCTCGCGGTTGCGCTCCTCGATCTTGGCGTCCAGCTCGCGCGGCCTGGCCGGGGTCGAGGGGCGGCCGCGGCCGCCCTTGCCTGCGCCGGTGGGCCGGCTGCCGGGCTTGGGGCCGCCGGCGGACTTGGTGCGGGGCATGCCGCCGGGCTTGTTGGCGCCGGACTGGCCGGTGCCGCCGACGTCGTAGCGGCGCTCCTCCGGGCGCGGCTTGGCGGGCCGCCTCGGCGCCTCGCCCGCGCGGCCGGCGTCACCGCGGCGCTCGCCGCCACGGCCGGCCTCACCGCGGCGCTCGGCCCCGCGGCCGGCCTCCCCGCGGCGCTCACCGCCGCCACGGCGGTCGCCCGCCCCGCCGCCGCGCCGCTCCGGGCCGCCGGTCGGCCGCGCGGAGCCCGCGCCCCGCCGCTCGGAGCCGCCGCGGCGGTCGCCGCCGCTGCCGCCCCGGGCGTTCCGGTCGCCGCCGCTGTTCCTGTCGCTGCTTCGCATCAAGGTTCCGTAATCGAGGTGTCGAAAGTACGAGGTGTACGTGGTGCACGAGCTGGTCGGGACGGTCACGGCGTGGTCGCCGGACCGGTCGACGGTTCGTCGTCCGGGGCGTCCGGGTCGAAGGACGGCAGGCCCTCCTGGGACTCCGCCTCGACCGCGTCCGCCTCCGGCAGGAACGGGGCGAGCTCGGGCAGCTCGTCGAGGCTGCGCAGGCCCATGCGTTCCAGGAAGTAGTTCGTCGTCCTGTACAGGATCGCACCTGTCTCGGGTTCCGTCCCACCCTCCTCGACCAGTCCCCGCTGGAGCAGCGTCCGCATCACGCCGTCGCAGTTGACGCCGCGCACCGCGGAGACCCGTGAGCGGCTGACCGGCTGGCGGTACGCGACCACCGCGAGCGTCTCCAGCGCGGCCTGGGTGAGCCGGGCGTGCTGGCCGTCCAGCACGAACCGCTCGACCGCGGGGGCGTAGGCAGGCCGGGTGTAGAAACGCCAGCCGCCGGCCACCAGCCGCAGGTCGAAGCCACGGCCCTCGCGGGTGTAGTCGTCGGACAGCTCGCGCAGCGCCTTGCCGACCGCGCGGCGCGGCCGGTCCAGCATCTTCGCCAGGTGCTCCTCGGTGGCCGGCTCGTCGACGACCATCAGCACGGCTTCGAGGGCGGGCTTCAGGTCGAGTTCGGCGACGACGCCGGCGACGACGCTCGCGTCCGAACCCGCCGAGCCCGGGTCCGAGCCCGCCGAGCCCGCTCCCGCTGAGCCCGAGTCCGGCAGCGTCGGCGCCTCGGCACGGTCCGTCATGGCTGCTCTCCTTTCTTCGCGGCCTCCTGGTCGAACTCGTCGGTCACCAGCGGCCGGCCCGCGTCCTGCTCGTCACCGGTCCAGCGGACCTGGAGCGCGCCCAGCGCCTCCTCCTGGTCCAGGGCGACCGCGCGCTCGCGGTACAGCTCCAGCAGGGCCAGGAAGCGGGCCACGACGGTCAGGGTGTCGGCGGCGTCCGCGGTCAGTTCGCGGAAGCTGGCCGCGCCCACCGCGCGCAGTATGGCGATCACGCGCTCGGCCTGCTCCCGGACGCTGACCAGCGGCGCGTGGATGTGGTCGACGTAGACCTGCGGCTTGGGCTTGGGCTGCATGGCCTTGACGGCGAGCTGGGCGAACCGCTCCGGACCAATGCTCAGCACGACCTCGGGCAGCAGTTCGGCGTGCTGCGGCTCCAGGCCGACGGTCCGCGGGTGGCGCAGCGCCTCGCGCTCCAACCGCTCGGCGAAGATCGCGGCGATCTGCTTGTAGGCGCGGTACTGCAGCAGCCGGGCGAACAGCAGGTCGCGGGCCTCCAGCAGCGCGAGGTCGGCCTCGTCCTCGACCTCCGCGGCGGGCAGCAGCCGGGCCGCCTTCAGGTCCAGCAGGGTGGCGGCGACCACCAGGAACTCCGTCGTCTGGTCCAGGTCCCAGTCCGGGCCCATGGCGTGGATGTACGCCATGAACTCGTTGGTGACCTTGGACAGCGCGACCTCGGTGACGTCCAGCTTGTGCTTGGAGATCAGCTGGAGCAGCAGGTCGAACGGCCCCTCGAAGTTCGCCAGCCGTACGGTGAACCTCCCGCTGTCGGCCTCCGGCTCCCCGTCCGCGACCGGCCCGCCGACGCCGTCCGCACCCTCCGCCTCCGCCACCGCCACGGGCGCGGGCTCGGGCTCGCTCTCCCGTACGGGCTCGGCTTCGGAACCGGCTTCCCGTACGGACCCGGGCTCCCCTACGGACTCGCGCTGCCGTACGGGCTCGGGCTCGGACAGCAGCACCGCCACCGGCTCCGGGCGCTCGCGCGGCGCGGCCTCCGGCTCGGGCCGGGACACGCCGGGACCGCCGCCGAGGCGGCGGCGGGGGCGTTCCGACTCCGGGTCGGAAGGGTCGTCCGAGGAGGTGGCAGGCATCGCGGTCCAAGGTGCGGGGTCAAAGGTGCAGGCTACCTCCCCGCCGGCGGGCACGCCCCGGACACGGCCGGCGGCGCGGGGGCGCGGCCGCGGTCAGCGTCCGCGCAGCCGGCGCACGAGGATGCTGGCGTCGCCGCGGGACTCCAGGTCGGCGAGCACGACGGCGACCGCCTCGCGGACGATCCGCCCGCGGTCGATGGCCAGTCCGTGCTCGCCGCGCAGCACCAGCCGGGCGTGCTCCAGGTCCATCAGCTCCTCGGCGGAGACGTAGACGGTGATCTTCTCGTCGTGGCGCTCGCGCCCGCTGGGCCTGCGGTTCTGGCGGGCGGCCTTGCGCCGGGCGGGCTGCGGCTGCTGGCCGGCGGCGTTGACCGGCGGCACGTTGTTCTGCTGCGCAGGGACCTGGGGGGTCACGGTGGCGGTCATGGTCGGGGTCGCGGCGGACGCGCTGATCGGCCGGCGGGTCGGGGGGCCGGCCGCCGCGCCGGAGACGGCGCCGCCGTCCCGTACGCCCTCCCTGCCGTGGGGCGCGTTGCCGCCGCCGTCGCGGCCGCTGTGCTCCGCGCCCTCGGCGTCCTGGCGTCCGGGGCCCTGGGGCTGGCCCTGGGGCTGGCCCTGGGGCTGCCCCTGCGGACGGCCCTGGGAGGGGCCCTCGCCCTGGGACGGCGCGTGGTTCTGCGGCCCCGGGCCCCGGCTGTCGTCCTCGGGTTCGTCGGGGACCGGCCGCAGCCGCGGGTCGCCCGGCGTCGCGGGCTGTGCCTCGCCACCGGTGTGCTGCCGCGGCTGCGGTGCCTGCAGCGCGGCGCCCCCGGTGGTCCGGAACAGCTCGTCGGCGCCCGGCAGACTCACTCGGCGTGGCACCGGGCGAGCACCTCCCTGGCGAGCTGACGGTAGGCGGCCGCGCCGACGGAGTTGGACGCGTACGTGGTGATCGGCTCGCCGGCCACGGTGGTCTCGGGGAAGCGCACGGTGCGCCCAATGACGGTGTGGAAGACGTGGTCGTCGAACGCCTCGACCACGCGGGCGAGCACCTCGCGGCTGTGCACGGTGCGCGAGTCGTACATCGTGGCGAGGATGCCGTCGAGTTCGAGTTCGGGGTTGAGCCGCTCGCGGACCTTCTCGATGGTCTCGGTGAGCAGTGCGACGCCGCGCAGGGCGAAGAACTCGCACTCCAGCGGGACGATCACCGAGTGCGCGGCGGTGAGGGCGTTGACCGTGAGCAGGCCGAGCGAGGGCTGGCAGTCGATCACGATGTAGTCGTAGTCGGCCATCAGCGGCTTCAGGGCGCGCTGCAGCGCGGACTCCCTGGCCACCTCGCTGACCAGCTGGACCTCGGCGGCCGACAGGTCGATGTTGCTGGGCAGCAGGTCCATGCCGGGCACGGCGGTCTTCAGCAGCACCTCGTCCGCCGCCAGCCCGCGCTCCATCAGCAGGTTGTAGACGGTGATGTCGAGTTCCATCGGGTTCACCCCGAGGCCCACCGACAGCGCGCCCTGCGGGTCGAAGTCGACCAGCAGCACCCGGCGGCCGTACTCGGCGAGCGCGGCGCCCAGGTTGATGGTCGAGGTGGTCTTTCCGACGCCGCCCTTCTGGTTGCACATCGCGATGATCTTCGCGGGGCCGTGGTCGGTCAGCGGGTTGGGGATCGGGAAGTACGGCAGCGGGCGGCCGGTGGGGCCGACGCGCTCGCGGCGCTGGCGGGCCGCGTCGGGCGCCAGGGTCGCCGCGTACTCGGGGTCCGGCTCGTACTCCGCGTCCGGGTCGTAGAACTGGCCGTCCTGCAGGTCGTTGTCGTCGTTGAAGGGCGCCATGGCGTAAGCGGTATGCGTCTCTGTGGTCGTCGTCTCGGCTCGGCGGGACTCGAAGGTACGGACCGCGACGGAACCGACGGTCATTCCTGGTTGACCACCCCCGGGAGCAAATGTCGACTCATTCACAAGTCGTCTTACCTCCTTGGTGACCAGGAAACTTCTAGACAGGTCAGCGTGACTACAGTCGATGTTTCGTGACTCTATGGCGTGTCGGTGGTTCACAGCAACACAATCCGCATGACACGGCCCGATGTGTCGGCAACCGAACACCCTTCTGTCAAGGGCGTAACGAGGCGCACGGCCGGGTCGTGTGCATGTTCGCATGCACCAAGGCCCGGCCGTGCGCGGTGAGTTGGGGAGGGCGCGGGGCCGGCCGTTCGTGCACCGCCGGGCCGGCCGCGCGGTCAGCCCAGCAGTGTGTGCAGGTCGGCGGCGGGCAGACCGTGCGCCTCGGCCACCGGACCGTAAACGACCTGCCCCTCATGGGTGTTGAGGCCGAGGGCGAGGGCCGCGTCGCGGCGCAGCGCCTCCCGCCAGCCGCGGTCGGCGAGTTCGACGATGTACGGCAGCGTGGCGTTGGTCAGCGCGTAGGTGGAGGTGTTGGGCACCGCGCCGGGCATGTTGGCCACGCAGTAGAACACCGAGTCGTGCACGGTGAAGGTCGGTTCGGCGTGCGTGGTGGGGCGCGAGTCCTCGAAGCAGCCGCCCTGGTCGATCGCGATGTCGACAAGCACCGAGCCGGGCTTCATCCGCGACACCATCTCGTTGGTGACCAGCTTGGGGGCCTTGGCGCCGGGGATCAGCACCGCGCCGATCACCAGGTCGGCGCCGAGCACCGCCTGCTCCAGGGCGTAGGCGTTGGACGCCAGGGTCTGCACGCGGTTGCCGAACACCTTGTCGGCCTCGCGGAGTTTGTTGACGTCCTTGTCCAACAGCGTGACGTGGAAGCCGAGTCCGAGCGCGATGGTCGCGGCGTGCCAGCCGGAGACGCCGGCGCCGATGACCACAGCGGTGCCGGCCAGCACGCCGGGCACCCCGCCCGGCAGCACGCCGCGGCCGCCGGCCGAGCGCATCAGATGGTAGGCGCCGACCTGCGGGGCGAGCCGGCCCGCCACCTCGGACATCGGGGCGAGCAGCGGCAGTTGGCGCTGCGCGGTCTCCACCGTCTCGTACGCGATGGCGGTGGTGCCGGACTCCAGCAGCGCGTCGGTGCACTCGCGGGACGCGGCCAGGTGCAGGTAGGTGAAGAGGGTCTGGTCCTTGCGCAGCCGGTGGTACTCCTCGGCGATCGGCTCCTTGACCTTGAGCAGCAGGTCGGCGGCGGCCCAGACCTCGTCCGCGGTGCCGAGGACGGCGGCGCCCGCGGAGACGTACTCCTCGTCGGGGATCGAGGAGCCGGTGCCCGCGCCCTGCTCGACGAGGACCTGGTGTCCGTTGCGGACGAGCTCGTGCACGCCGGCCGGGGTGATGGCCACGCGGAACTCGTTGTTCTTGACCTCGCGGGGGATGCCCACCTTCACGTCGATCACGGTCCTT
Source organism: Streptomyces sp. IBSBF 3018 (assembly GCA_050613715.1). Taxonomy (GTDB): domain Bacteria; phylum Actinomycetota; class Actinomycetes; order Streptomycetales; family Streptomycetaceae; genus Actinacidiphila. Next base: position 1,672 of record JAJSZB010000104.1, on the reverse strand, counting down.
GCGCTCAGGGTTCTCGGGATACGGAGGGGTCTGCGGACACGCCGACAGAACGTCCGGACATGGCCTGGGATGGCATGACACGTCGGGACGTGACCGCGTTGGGGCGGCAACGCCAGTCTAGTGAAGGGAAGGCCGCTGTCCAGCCTTACAAATTGGTGAGTTCGGCGGCGGTGATTGGCATTTTCGTAGGCTGGATCGCCGACAAGGGCACGCGAGAGGTTGCGCCGCGCGGCACCGGGAGGGCCGGGAACGGGAGGCCGGCGCCCGGGAAACCGGCGCCCGGGAGGGCCGGTGCTCAGCGGGTCGGTGCGGGAGGTCGGTGGTCAGACCGCAGCCGGTCCGCAGCCAGACCCGGGGTCAGACCGGGGTCGGACCGGAGTCCGTCCGCGGGTCAGACCGGGGGCCCGCCGGGGCGGAGCAGCCGGCCGGCCGCCGTGCGCTGGAGCGCCGCGCCGCTGTGGTCGCCGAGCCGGTCCAGGGTGTCGGCCAGCCGCAGCAGCACCGCGGCCTCCAGCCGCCGCTCGCCGGCCTGGCGGGCCCAGTACAGCGCGTCGCGGCAGGTGCGCAGCGCGTCCTCGGGGTGCCCGGCGTACTCCTGGACCCTGGCGGCCTCGGCGAGCGCGCGGGCCTGGGAGGGCAGGTCGCCCAGCCGCCGGTGCGCGCCGGCCGCGGACCGCCACTCGCGCAGCGCGGGGCCGTACCTGCCGAGGTAGGTGAGGACCGCGCCGATCCTGGCGTGCAGCCTGGCCTGGTGGGCCAGCTCGCCGCGGCCCTGGCGCAGCGCCAGCGCGCGGCCGAACCAGTCGCAGGCCCGCGGCAGGTCGCCGCGCTCCAGGTACCCGCCGCCGAGCGCCTCCAGGACACGGCCCTCGGCCTCGGTGTCGTCGCCGGCCCGGGCCGCGTCCAGCGCCTGCCGGTACGTGGTCAGCGCGCGGTCGCCGCGGCCGGTCTCGACGTCCAGGTCGGCGAGGTTGATCAGCGCGGCGGCCTTCTCGCGGTGCAGGCCGCGGCGCTCGGCGACGTCGAGGACGAGGCTGTGCAGCTCGTAGCGCTCGGCGGCGGGCGCGCCGCCGCCGGGGGCCGCGGTGAGCGCGCGGACCAGCGCGGCGACCAGTCGGCGGGCCAGGGTGTCGAGTTCGCCGTCGGCGACGGCGGCGCGGGCGGCGGCCAGCAGCGCGGGCCGCCGGGTCTCCAGCCAGCGCGCGGCCTCGGCCGGGCCGGTGAAGCGCAGCGAGCGGGGCAGCCCGTCGTCCGGCGCCTCCCCCGCCAGCGCGGCGCGGCAGGCGTGCAGCAGCCGTACGGTCCGCTCCAGCATCCGGGCGCGGGCCAGCCGCAGGTCCTCCGGGCGGTCGGTGGCGCGGGCCAGCGCGCGCAGCATCGGCTCCAGGCAGCTTGGCACCCGGTAGGGCCTGCGCTCCTCGGGGCCGCCGTGCAGCAGCGCGCTGCCGACGAAGTCGTCCAGCGTGCCGCGCGCGGCGGCCACCGAGCAGCCGGCCAGCGCGGAGGCGACCTGCGCGTCCAGCCGCCCGGCCGGCGCGAGCACCGCGAGTCGCAGTATCCGCGCGGCGGTCGTCGGCAGCGATGCGTACACCAGGCGGAACGCGCGGACCAGTTCCGGCGGCGGGGACGCGGGGGGCTCGCTGCCAGCCGCGCTTGCGCCGGAGGCTGCGGG
>JAJSZB010000103.1:0-19461 GCA_050613715.1 Streptomyces sp. IBSBF 3018 | reverse complement strand
TGCGGGCGCCGCGCGCCGCCCCGCCGCAAGCCCTGTCCCGCGGGGACTACGCGCCCGGCGGGTCCTGCTCGCCCGCCGGGCCGCCGCGGCCGCGGTCCCTGACCGACCGCTCGATCACGTACGCGGTCGCGGTGAACGCCCGGGCCTGCTCGTCCGTCAGGTCCCGTACGCTCACCTCCTCCAGGCTCCGCCACATCCGCGCGATGGGCTCCCTCATGGCCCGGCCCCTGTCGGTGAGACGGACCACCAGGACCCGCCGGTCGTGCGCGGCCGGCTCGCGGGTGAGCAGCCCGGCCTCCTGCATGCGGCGCAGCGACTTGGAGACCGTGGAGTGGTCAAGGCCCACGCTCTCCAGCAGCTCGGACTGGGTCTGCCCGTCGCGGTCGAACAGCTGCATCAGCAGCAGCTCCTGCCCCGGGTGCAGGTCCATGCCGCGGAGCATGCCGGCCGCGTGACCGCGGTGGGCGCGGGCGAGCTGGAAGATGGCGTAGCTCAGGCGTCCCTCGTGCGCCGTGCTCGGGGGACCGGACGGGCCGGTCGCGGGGTCGGTCATCGCTGCTCCTTCGGGCGGTGCGGGCCGGGTCACGGGCGGCGGCGGGCCGGGTAGTCGGTGTAGCCGCTCTCGCCGCCGGTGTAGAAGGTGGCCGGGTCGGGGGTGTTCAGCGGCGCTCCGGAGCGTATCCGGTCCACCAGGTCGGGGTTGGCCAGCGCCATCGTGCCGACCGTGACGACATCGGCCCGGCCCTCGGCGATGTCCCGGGCGCGGACGGCCAGGTCGGCGCCGGGCCGGTTGAGCACCAGCGTGCCGGGCCACAGCGACCGCAGCGTGCCCAGCAGCTGCTCGTCGCCGGCGTGGATCAGGTGCAGATAGGCCAGGTCCAGCGGGGCGAGCGCGCGCACCAGCGCCGGGTACGTCTCGTGGACGTCGTCCTCGCGGATGTCGTTGTACGGGTTGCCGGGGGACAGCCGGATGCCGGTGCGGCCGGCGCCGATCTCCTCGGCGACCGCGGTGGCGACCTCCACGGCGAAGCGGATGCGGTTGTCCACCGAGCCGCCGTAGCGGTCGGTGCGGTCGTTGGCGTTGCCGGACAGGAACTGGTGGACGAGGTAGCCGTTGGCGCCGTGGATCTCCACGCCGTCCGCGCCCGCCTCGACGGCGTACCCGGCGGCCCGGCGGAAGTCCTCGACGGTCGCCGCGACCTCGGCGGTGGACAGCGCGCGGGGCTCGGGCATCTCCTGCGGCCCGGACGCGGTGAACATCACGCCGGCCGGGCGGACCGCCGAGGGCGCCACCGGCTGCCGGCCGTGCGGGGTGTTGCCGGGGTGCGCGATCCGTCCGGTGTGCATCAGCTGGATGACGATCCGGCCGCCGGCGGCGTGCACCGCGTCGGTGACCTTGCGCCACCCGGTCACCTGCTCGGGCGCGTGGATGCCCGGCGTGAGCAGGTAGCCCTGCCCGTCGGCGGACGGCTGGGTGCCCTCGGTGATGATGAGCGCGGTCGAGGCGCGCTGGGCGTAGTACTCGGCGTTCAGCTCGGTCGGCACGCCCCCGGGGGTGGACCGGTCGCGGGTCATCGGGGCCATGGCCAGCCGGTGCGGCAGCCGGAGGTCGCCGGCGCGGACGGGCTCCCACAGGGCGTCGAGGCCGGCGGGGCGGGTGGTGTCGGTGTCGGTGGTGGACATGAGAAGTCCTTACGCAGAAGGGGTTTTCGGGTTGCGCCAGGGGCCCCGGGGCGCTCCCGGGGCCGTCCCCGGCGGGTCGGTCGGGCGGCCGGTCGGCCGAGAGCCTCGGTCGGCCGAAAGTCTCGGTCGAAGGTCGAAGGTCGATCGGCGGTCGGTCGGAAGAAGTCGGCAGAAGTCGGTCGGTGATCGGCCTGCGGCCACTCAGTCGACGGTCAGGACGAGCTTTCCGCGGCCGTGTCCCGCGTCGCTGACCTGCTGCGCCTTCGCCGCCTCGGCGAGCGGGTAGGTCGCGCCGACGGTGATCGTCAGCTTGCCCGCGGCGGCCTGCTCGGCGAGTTCGGCCAGCCGTGCGGCCGAGCGGCGCTGCGGGCCCTCGGCGAAGACGACGCCGAGCTCGCGGGCCCGGAAGTCCGCGGTGGTGACGACGCGGTCGGTGCCGCCGCGCAGGGCGATGGAGTCCTCCAGCGCGCCCTTGCCCGCGGCGTCGAACACCGCGTCCACGCCGTTCGGGGCGAGCGCGCGGACCCGCTCGACCAGCCCCTCGCCGTAGACCAGCGCGGTGGCGCCGAGCGAGGTCACGTACTCCTGGTTGGCCGGGCCCGCGGTGCCGATGACGCGGGCGCCGCGGGCGACGGCGAGCTGGACGGCGACGGTGCCGAGGGCGCCGGACGCGCCGTGGATCAGCAGCGTCTCGCCGGCCGTCACGCCGAGCAGGTCCAGGACCCGCTCGGCGCCGTCGCTCGCCACCGGCAGCGCCGCGGCGTGCGTCCAGTCCAGGCCGGCCGGCTTGGCGGCCAGGACCGAGGCGTCGGCGAGCGCGTACTGGGCGTAGGCGCCGGTGTCGGACCAGCCGAGCACCTCGTCGCCCACCGACAGCCGGTCGACGCCCTCGCCGAGCGCGTCCACGACGCCGGCGATCTCGCCGCCGGGGACGGCCGGCAGCGTGGTGGGGAAGATCGCCTCCATGATCCCGGAGCGGATCTTGCCGTCCACCGGGTTGACGCCGACCGCGCGGACCCGCACCCGGACCTGACCGGGGCCGGGCTCGGGGAGCTCGGTCTCCGCCTCGTGCAGGACCTCGGTGCCGCCGAACGTGTCGAAAACGATGGCCTTCATGACTGGTCTCTCCTTCGGGGCCCGATCCCGCGGCCCCATTAGGTGGCTGGACACATAAAACGTAGCACCAATTAGGTGGCTAGCCAAGTATTTGTCGAGGGGATCGCGGACGCGCAGGTCACAGCGGCGATAACGGCTTGCGGCCGGCTGCCGCGGCCGGGTAGGAAGGCGGCATGCTACGAGGCGGCAAGGTCGGGCTCAGGGCCCGCCACGAGGAGGACGTGCCGGTCCTGCGGGCCGAGCTGTACGACGACGTGGAGAACTCCGCGCGGGCCGAGAGCGCGCCGTGGCGGCCGGTCGGGCCGGGCGCGGACGACCCGCGGCTGGCGCTGGACGACAAGGACCCGTCGCGCGTGCTGTTCTCCGTGGTCGAGCTGGCTGGCGGCACGCTCGTCGGCACCGCCGCGCTGTGGGGCATCGACACCCACCACCGCGCCGCCCACGTCGGGCTCGGCCTGCTGCCCGCCGCGCGCGGCAGGGGCTACGGCACCGACGTGGTCGCGGCGTTGTGCCACTACGGCTTCGTCGTACGCGGCCTGCACCGCCTGCAGATCGAGACCCTCGCGGACAACGCGGCGATGCTGCGCGCCGCCGAGCGCAACGGCTTCGTCCGCGAGGGCGTGCTGCACGAGTCGGCCTGGGTGATGGGCGCGTTCCTCGACGAGGTGCTGCTCGGGCTGCTCGCGAAGGACTGGAAGCCGGCGGCGTAGGGCCCGCTTCCGGTGGGTCAGGCGGAGAGCGCGAGGTACTTGGTCTCCAGGAACTCATGGATGCCCTCGAAGCCGCCCTCACGGCCGAGGCCGCTCTGCTTGGTGCCGCCGAAGGGCGCGGCCGGGTCGCTGACCACGCCACGGTTGACGGCGACCATCCCGGCGTCGAGCCGGCGAGCGACGGCGAGCGCCTCGCGCTCCTCGCCGAAGACGTAGGCGATCAGGCCGTGCTCCGTGTCGTTGGCCATCCGCACCGCATCGTCGACGTCCTCGTAGCGGATCACAGCCGTCACCGGACCGAAGATCTCGGTCCTGGTCAGGGGTGAGCCGTGCGCGACGTCGGTGAGCAGCGTCGGATCGTAGAACGCGCCCTCGGCGGAGGCCCGGCCGCCGCGGACGAGGGTCGCGCCCGCGGCGACCGCGGCGTCCACCAAGGCCGCGACCTTGTCGCGCTCCGCGACGGAGACCAGCGCGCCCAGGTCGTGGGAGCGGTCAAGCCCGGGGCCGACGCTGATCCCGGCGAGCGCTTCGTCCATGCCCGCCACGAAGGCGTCGTGCAGCGAGGCGTGCACATAGAAGCGGTTGGCGGCGGTGCAGGCCGCGCCGCCGTTGCGCATCTTGGCCGACAGTGCGCCCCGCACGGCCGACGCGACGTCGGCGCCGGGCAGCACGACGAGCGGCGCGTTGCCGCCCAGCTCCATGGACGCGCTGACGACCGTGTCCGCGCAGGCGCGCAGCAGCTCCCGGCCGACCTCGGTCGACCCGGTGAATGACAGCTTCCTGACCTCCGGCCGGTCGATCATCCGCCGCACCGCGGCCGCCACCGGCTCCGGCGTGACCAGGTTGACCACACCGTCGGGCACACCGGCCCTGCGCAGCACGTCCACGACGTACGCGGCGGTCAGCGGCGTCTCGGGCGCGGGCTTGAGGATCGTCGCGCAGCCCGCGGCGAGCGCGGGCGCGAGCTTGCGCGTCGCCATTGCCGCGGGGAAGTTCCACGGCGTGACCAGCAGCGACACCCCGATCGGCTGCCGGTCGACCACGATCCGCTTGTCGCCTGCGGGGGAGAGCCGGTAGTCGCCCGGGACCCGTACGGCCTCCTCGGCGAACCAGCGGAAGAACTCCTTGGCGTAGTGCGCCTCGCCCACGGCGTCCGCCCACGCCTTGCCGTTCTCCCGGACCATCAGCCCGGCCAGCTCCTCGACCTCGTCGGTGAGGATCTCGTAGGCGGCGCGCAGCAGTTCACTCCGCTCGCGCGGCGCGGTGGCTGCCCAGGACTCCTGGGCGGCGGCCGCGGCGTCGACGGCGTCCATGCAGTCGCGTTCGGTGGCGGCGGCGAAGCGGGCGACGACCGAGCCGTCGGCGGGGTCCGTCACGTCGAACCGCGCGCCGTCCGACGCCGGCCGCCGGCGCCCGCCGATGAACAGGTCGGCGTGCGGGACCGTGCGCCCGTCGGCGCCCGCGTCTTGCGTGTCCGGTCGCGCGGTCGGGTCCGCGGTCGGTTGCCCGGCCGGGTCCACGGCAGTCCGCGGCGTCGAGGTCATGCGATGCTCCGCTCGTCGGGGGCGTCGAGGGCGTCGGGGGCGTCGGGGCCGGCCGGGAGGCCAGCGTGGGCGCGTTCGAGGATGGCCAGCAGCAGGTCGGGGGAGGGCTCGACCGGCGCGATCGCGAGCAGCCGCGCCGACTTCAGGGCCAGCTCGGCCATCCGCGGCAACTGCTCGCGGCCCACGCCGATCTCGGCGAGCGTGGCGGGCACTCCGATCGCCCGGTTGAGCGCGGCCACGCGGGCCACGGTCCGCTCCGCCGACGCCTGGTCCTCCGGTATCCCCTCCAGCGCGGCGCCCAGCCGCGCGATCCGCGCCGCGACGCCGGGGTCGGCGCGCAGCGCGTCGAGCGCGTGGGGGAGCAGCAGACCGGTGCCGAGGCCGTGCGGCGTACGGGTCAGGGCGCCGAGCGGATACTGCAGCGCGTGGCACAGGTGCGTACCGGTCGAGCCGAAGGCGATGCCGCCGAGCAGCGCGCCCAGGGCGACCTCGCCGCGGGCGCGCCGGTCGGCCGGCTCGCGCACGGCGGTCGGCAGCCACCGGCCGAGCAGGCCCGCCGCCCGCAGCGCGAGCGGCTCGGCGAGCGCGTTGCGCCCGGTGAACACCGGCGGCGGGCCGTCCCCGCCGTGGTCCAGCGGCCGTGCGGTGTACGACTCGACCGCGTGCACCAGCGCGTCGATGCCGGAGTACGCGGTCACGCGCTCGGGCGCGCCCAGGGTGAGCGCGGGGTCGACCACCGCGGCGACCGGCACCAGGAACGGGCTGGACACGCCCACCTTCAGCGCTCGCCCCGGATCGGAGACGACCGCCACCGGCGTCACCTCGGAGCCGGTGCCCGCGGTGGTCGGCGCGGCGACGACCGGGAGCGTCGGGCCGGGCACGAGGTTCTCGCCGTAGTACTGGCCGAGCGGGCCGCCGTGCACGGCGAGCAGCGCGATGAGCTTGGCCGCGTCCAGCGCGCTGCCCCCGCCGATCGCCAGCACGACGTCCGCGGCGTGCTCCCGTGCGGCGGCGGCGCCGGCGTCGAGGGAGTGGACGGGCAGTTCCGGCGCGACATCGGCGTACGTCCGCACCGCGCAGCCGGCCGCGGCGAGGGCCTCGACGGTCTCGGCCAGCACGGGCGTGCCGGCGAGGAACGGGTCGACGACGGCGAGCACCCGCCTCCCGTGCAGGGCCACCAGCTCCGGCAGCCGGGCCCGCGACCCGTAGCCGTAGTGCACCCGCGCGGGCAGCCGCAGGGTCCCCACCGGCTTGTGACCGGCGACCGCCTCCTCCTCCCGTACGGTCGGCGATCCGTCGTGTACGTCCACCGGCCTCTCCCGTACGTCCACCGGCTCTTCCCGTACGTCCGCGGTCCGCGCCGCGGCAGGCGTCTCAGGCAAGGAAACCCCCGTCGACGGGCAGCACGACGCCGCTGATGTGCCGGGCCCGGTCGCTGAGCAGGAACGCGGCGGTCGTGCCCACGTCCGTGCCGGTGCCGGCCCGGCGCAGGGGCGTGGCGGCGAGGCGCGCCTCCACGCCGCCGGGGACGTTGCGCCGCATCTCGTCCAGCATCGGGGTCTCGGTGGGGCCGGGCGCGAGCGCGTTGACGCGGATGCCGAGCGGGCCGAAGTCGTGCGCGGCGGTGCGGGTCAACCCGATGACGGCGTGCTTGGTGGCCTGGTACGCACCCGAGCCGGAACTGCCGCGCAGCCCGCCGATGCTGCTGACGTTGACGATCGCCCCGTGGCCCTGGCGCTCCATGACGCGGACCTCCTCGCGCAGGCACAGCCAGGTGCCCTTGACGTTCACCGCCATGATCCGGTCGAAGTCGGCCTCGGGGACGGCGTCCAGGCGGCCGCCCTGCGACATCGCGGCGTTGTTGTACGCGCCGTCGAGCCGGCCGAAGCGCTCGACCGCGGCGTCCACGAACTCCGCGACGCTGCCCGGCTCCGACACGTCGCCGACGGTGAAGGCGACCTCGTGTCCCGCGGACGCCAGCTCCTCGGCGAGCGCGGCCAGCGGTTCCTTCCGGCGCGCGACCAGCATCAGCCGGGCGCCGTCCCCGGCCAGTACGCGGGCGGTGTCGGCGCCGATGCCGGCGCTCGCTCCCACGACGAGGACGACCTTGCCGGCCAGCGGTGGGGTGCTCATGAGGCGGTGCTCCTGTCGGTGCCGGCGGCAGTGGTGGGGGCTGCCGCGTCCTTCGCGGTGGCGGCGCCCCGGAGCGCGAGCAGCGCGCGGGCGTCGGCCGGGGTGGCGATCTGCTTGTCCATGTCCTCGACGATCGTCCGGATCTTGGCGACCTGCTGCGCGTTGCTCTCGGCGAGCCGCCCGCGGCCGATCCACAGGCTGTCCTCCAGGCCGACCCGCACATGGCCGCCGAGCAGCGCGCTGAGGGTGCCGAAGCGCATTTGGTCGCGGCCGGCGGCGAACGCGGAGAAGGAGTAGTCGTCGCCGAACAGCCGGTCGGCGATCCGCACCATGTGCTCAAGGTTCTCCGGGTCGGCGCCGATGCCGCCGAGGACGCCGAACACGCCCTGGATCAGCAGCGGCGGTCTGACCAGCCCCTTGTCGAGGAAGTAGGCGAGGCTGTAGAGGTGTCCGATGTCGTAGCACTCGTACTCGAAGCGGGTGCCGTGGGCGCCGAGCGTGCGCATGGTGTGCTCGATCGAGGCGAAGGTGTTGACGAACGGGTGGGCGTAGGTGTCGAGGACGTACGGCCGCTCCCAGTCGTGCTTCCAGTCGGTCACCTTGTCGGCGATCCCGGCGTAGACGAAGTTCATCGACCCCATGTTCATCGAGGCGAGTTCGGGGCGTACCCGGACGGCCCCGGCGATCCGCTGCTCCATGGTCATCGCCGACGAGCCGCCGGTGGTGATGTTGACGACGGCGTCGCTGTGCGCGGTGACGCGGTCGACGATCTGCTCGAAGACGTCGGGCTCGAAGGTGGGCCGGCCGTCCGGCAGCCGGGCGTGCAGGTGCACCACGGCGGACCCGGCGGCGATCGACTCCAGCGCGGCGTCGGCCACCTGGTCCGCGGACAGCGGCAGGTAGGGGCTCTGCGAGGGGATGTTCACCGAACCCGTCACGGCGGTGGTGATGATGACCTTCTCGGCGGTGCGCATCGGCTGCTTGCCTCGTCTCTCCTCGTCGGGCGGTCGGGCGGTCGGGCGGTCCGGGGTCGGGTGGCCAGGCGGTCGGCGGCCGGGGTCAGGCGCTCCCGGCGGTCACGGCGTGCCGGAACCCCGCGGCCAGTGTGCGCGCCGCCTCCGCCAGCATTGTCGTGTCGTTGCTGAGCAGCACGAAGTCGCAGCCCTCGCGCACCGCGCGCGCGGCGCGTTCCGGCACGCCGCCGAACGCGAGCCCGCAGCGCTTGCCCGCGGCGTGCGCATGGTCGACGGCCGAGCGGATCAGCGCGAGCACCTCGGGCGACGCAGGAGTGGACCCCATCGACATCGACAGGTCCGCCGCGCCGACGAACACCGCGTCGACGCTGTCCAGCGCGAGGATCCCGGGCGCCGCCCGAACCGCCTCGACGCTCTCCAACTGCGGGACGCACAGCACGTCGTCGCCCGAGGCGAGGTAGTCGGCGTTCGGGCGCAGGCCCCACGCGCCGGCCCGGCTGGTGCCGCCGGCGCCGCGCACGCCGTGAGGCGGGAAGCGGCAGGCGCGCCCCACGGCGGCGGCCTCCTCGACGGTGTCGACGTGCGGCACCAGGATGCCGGCGGCGCCCGCGTCGAGGATCTTCTGGATGGTGGACGGCGTCTTGTCCGGCACCCGCACCAGCGGCGCGATGCCCAGCGCGGCCGCCGAGTTGATCAGCCGGTAGGCGGTCTGCAGGTCCAGCGGCGCGTGTTCCAGGTCGACCACGACGAAGTCGAACCCGGCGAGCGCCATGATCTCCACCGGCTCGCCCGAGGCGATCTTCAGCCAGGTGCCGACCGGTACGGAGGCACGGGCGGGTGCGAACAGCCCTCCGCCGGTGCGTCGCGGCGCGCTCACGGCATCGGGTAGTCGTCGGCGTTCAGCACCCAGCCGGCCTTCTGCGAGAAGTCCGTGCGCGGCGGGCTGAAGATGTCGATGAGCTGGTTCACGCCCGGGTCGCTCGCCTGGGAGGTGTGCACGGTCGGCGGCGGGATGATCGCCACGGACGGGCTGCCGAGCGTCACGTGCTCGTCCTCGCGCCAGCCGGTGCTGTCGTTCAGCCACGGTGTGCGGATGTGGTGCACGTACCGCCCCCGTACGGCCAGCGACAGCTGCTCGAAGTCGTCGTGGAAGTGCGGTGAGAGCCTGGCCGGGTCGCGCGGGCCGTGCGCGTCGGGCAGGAAGTTGACCATGAAGGACCGGGTGCGGAAGATGCGGCCGAACCTGGCCGGATCCTCGGGGACGCCGGCCAGCGGGTAGAAGCGGACCGCGGGCCCGCCCACCGGCTCCGGCCACCGCTCCAGCAGCGCGACGCGCGGGCGGTCGCTCGCGTAGGCGCTGGCGTTGACCGCGCGGTCCCGCCAGGCCGGCTCGCCCGCCTCGACCAGCCGGACCAGCGGCCCGTCGCCGTGCACGGCGATCCGGGAGCGGCCGGGCGGCACCACCACGAGCCCGGGGGAGTCGACCGGGGTGGCGCCGCCGCCGGCGAACACCGTGAACGAGGGGGACGCGCCGGTGACCACCACGGCGAGTTCGCCGTCCAGTTCGCCGTTGTCGAGGTCGTCGCCGGTCCGCGCGTCGGTGTGCACGAGCACCACGTTCTGCGCGCGGACGACGGCGGAGCGCTCGTCCGCGCCCGGTGTGCGCGCCGCGCCCGTCCCGTTCGCGCGGTCCGCCGCGTGCGCGCCGTCCGGTGCGTCTGCTCCGTCCGGTGCGACGAGGCGGTGCAGGTCGAAGTACTGCGCGGCGGCGATCGCGTCACCGTGGTCCGGTCGCGGTGCGGTGGCCGTCGCCAGCGCGGACCGGGGATCGTCCTTGCCGTACACGTCGGTGTCCTCTCGGTTCGGGTCGTGCGGTTCGGGTCGTGCGGTGCGTGACGTCCGGCCGGGGCGCCGGACCGAGGTGTCCGGGCGCTCAGTCATCGAGGCCGAGCAGCCGCGCGGGGTTCTCGCAGGCCATCCGGCGCAGGTCCGCCTCAGGCAGGCCGAGGTCCAGCAGCGCGCCGGCCACCCGCAGCCACGCGTCGACCGGCTTGGGGTTGGCGGCCTGGCCGAAGTCGGAGGAGAGCACGATGTGCTCGGGGCCGAGCGCCTCGATCCAGCCGTAGAGCTGTTTGGGGTCCCAGTGCTGGTTGCCCTGTGGGTCGTACATGCCGATCTCGTGCTCCACGAACGCGCCCAGCGCGATGAGTTCGCGGCACTGGTCCGGGTCGGCGCCGATGACGAAGTCGGGGTGGCTGACCACCATGCGCGTGATGCCGCGCTCGTGGGCGGCCTCGAACAGCGTGCGGATCTGCTCGGGGTACATGTGGCCGCCGTTGACGACCGCCTCCTGCGCCTTGATCTCGTCCAGGATCTCGGCGGCCTCCGGCCGCAGCGCACCGTCGGCGCCGACGATGTCGATGCGCTCCACGGTCAGCGGCACGGTGGTGGTCGGGAACGCGCCGTCCTCGGGGTGGCAGTCCAGATGCCGGCCGGAGGAGATGGTCGGGAACCAGACCACCTTGCCGCCCATGCGCAGGCACATGCGCACGGCGTGCACGTTGAGCCCCCCGACGGTGCTGTTCAGCGCGATGCCGCCGTAGACGGACGCGGCGGCCTCGGCCAGCCGCCCCTTCATCGCCAGGACGTCCATCTGGGTGTTGTGGTGGTGCGACTTCGCGACCATGGCGCGCATCCCGATCCGGGCGCCGTCGCGCGCGGCCTCGACGTGGTCGAAGCGGCGCGGGAACGGGCTGGGCCCGGAGTGGACATGCATGTCGACCAGACCGTCCAGGACAGCGGCGACGGCGGAACGTTCGGGCATGAGGCCACCTCGTAGTTCGGATCGTGAACTCTCAGTTCACTATAAGGCGGATGTCAACCCCGTTCACGCGTCTTGTGTGGCGCAGACCACACGTTTAAGGTATGGCCTGTTCACTTCGCGAACACGTAGTTCGAGAATTACGGTCACGTAAGGTCAGAGCTGCGGATCGCCAGCACCCGATCCCGGAGGACGCCGATGTCCACACTGCCTCCCGCGGAGCCGCACCCGGCAGCACTCGACAGTGCTCGCCCGCAGGCCCCGCACGGTCCGGACGCCGCCAAGGTGCGCGCCGCGGTGCGCGGCGGCGCGCTCGCGTACTTCGTCGACCAGTTCGACATCTACCTGCCGATCGTGGTGCTCGCGCCGGCGACGGTCTATTTCCAGTCCGCGAACCAGAGCGCCGGTACGACGGCGCTCCTCTCGTCGCTGGTGTTCGCCTCCACGCTGGTCGGCCGCCCGCTGGGCGCGATGATCTTCGGACACTTCGCGGACACCGTCGGGCGCAAGCGCACCACCCTGGTCGCGGTCGGCGGCTTCGGCGTCATCACGCTGCTGACCGCCTGCCTGCCCGGCCAGCAGACCATCGGGCTGTGGTCGGTCGGTCTGCTGATCGCCCTGCGGTTCGTCGACGGGATCTTCCTGGGCGGCGAGTACACCACCGCGGTGCCCCTGGCGATGGAGTGGAGCCCGAAGCACAAGCGCGGCCTGTACGCCTCCGTCATCACCGCGACCTCTCCGGCCGCCTACTCGGTGATCGCCGCCATCACGCTGCTGCTCCTGCAACTCCTGCCCGCCTCCGGGCTGCACAGCTCCTACGTGCAGTGGGGCTGGCGGATACCGTTCCTGGTCGGCGCGCTGCTGTCGGCCGCGCTGTTCCACTACTACCTCAAGCAGGTGCACGAGCCGCCCAAGGAGCTCACCGGCGAACGCCACAGACTGCCGCTGGTACGCCTGCTGGTCCGCTACCCCAAGTCGCTTGCGCAGGTGTTCGTCCTGATGACCGGCACCTGGCTCGCCACCAACATGGAGGCGGCCGTCACCCCCGCACAGCTCAAGGCGCATCTGCTGCTGTCCAGCAAGCAGGTCACGCTGACCATGCTGGTCATCAACGCCTCAGCCGCCGCGGCCTACCCGTTCTTCGGCCTGCTCTCCCAGCGCATCGGCCGGCGCCGCTTCTACATCGGATACGGGCTGTCGGTCCTGGTGGTCGGCGCCGGATCGTACGCCCTGCTGATGGCCTCGGGCGGCGGCCTCGGCACGGCGCTGGGCTGGGGCGTGCTGATCGGGGTGTTCACCGTCGGCACGTTCGGCCCGATCGCCGCGTACCTGACCGAGCGGTTCCCGGCGAGCATCCGCTCCACCGGCTACGGCGTCGGCTACAGCCTGGCGCTCATCGCGCCCGCCTTCTACCAGTTCTACCTGCGGCAGTTCGACGGCGTCATGCCCGCGCACCTCGCCCCGGCCGTGCTGATCGCCCTGGCTGGCGTGCTCATCACGCTCGGCGGCTTCCTCGGCCCGGAGACCAAGGACGTCGACATGACCGACGACAGCACGATTCCCCAGCTGGCCTGAACCCCGTAGCCGTCCCGGGCCGGCCCCGGCGCACCCGCGTCTGCAACGCGCCTACACCGCGCGCCGGTCGAGGTCGTCCGGCAGGTAGTGTCCGCCCAGCTCGCGGGTCAGCTCGCGCGCGGTCTCGATGACCACGCGCAGCTCGGGGGCGTCGTCGGACATCGCCAGGGTGTTGTCGGGGCCGACGATGGCCAGCGTCGCGCAGATGCCGTACTCGTCGAACACCGGCGCCGCCACGGCGACGACCCCGGGCGTGCTCATCGCCGAGCAGTGCCCGACCGCGCGGACCGCCTCGACCTCCGCGCGCAGCTCGTCGCGGGCCTGCCCCGACAGGTTCGCCATCAGGCGCTCCATGGACAGCTGGTCGGCGTGGTAGGCGAGGAACAGCTTGCTCTGCGCCGAGTCCAGCGGCAGATGGCTGCCCACCCGAACCGACACCACGACGACCGCCGAGATGTTCTCCTCGGTCCGCGACACCACCGGCCCGGTCAGCCCCCACAGGCTCAGCACGGCGCTGGTCTGGGTGGCGCGCGCCAGCGCCCGCATGTGCCGCGGCGCGAGCTCGACCACCCGGCGGTGGCCGATGGCGAACGCGCCGAGCTGCAGCAGCAGACCGCCCGGGACGTAACCGCCCTCCGCGCTGCGCTCCAGCAGCCCCGCGGAGACCAGCGACGTGCAGTAGCGGTACGCGGTGGTGCGGTTGAGGCCGAGCCGCTCGGCGACCTCCACCGTCGTCAGCTCGGAGGTGGCCGGGTCGAACAGCGACAGGATCTGGCTGACCCGGCTCACCGCCTGGATGTCGGCCTGATCGCCGCGCTCCGCGCGCCCGGCAGCGGGCGACCGGGTCGACTTGGTCACGAAGGCCTCCGCGGACGGATCGGGAATCCAGGGTGTGACGGCGCTGTCTCACGCAGCGGACACGGCTGCCAGATTACCCGAGGTTCGGCGGGCGGCCCCGCCCTCACCCCGCGGTCGCCCTGCCCTCACCCCGCGCCGGCCCCGCGCCCGACCCGGCCCAGCCGGGCCACGCCGATCTTGTCGTCGGCCATGCCGAAGTACACGTCGGCGGAGCCGTCGGGGCGGGGGTCGGCGGCGGTGGGGAAGACCACCTCGGGCACGATGCCGGAACGCTCCTCCGCGGTCACCGGCTCCAGCAGCGGCTCGCCGGTGCGCCACAGCACCTTCGTGACGTCGTCGTGGGCCAGCAGCATCGCGCCGGCGGCGTAGCGGACACCGGGCTGCGGCCACTCGTAGCTCAGCCGGCCGGCCACCCCGTGGTAGATCAGCAGCCACCCCTCGTCGGTGCGCAGCGGCACCGGCCCCGCGCCGATCTTCACGTTCTCCCACGGCTGCTCCGGGCCGGCGACGAAGCGGTGCTGCCCGAAGCGCGCCAGCCCGCCGGGGGAGTGGGCGACCTCCTCGACGGGCGCGTACGACACCCAGATCGACTGCCGCGTCTCGGCGACGCCGTACGGCGGGACCGCCCCGGCCGACGACCGGATCGCCCACAGGTCGAACGACGGCCGGTGCAGCAGCGCGAAGGCCGGCCGCCCGTCGGGCGCCGTCACCGGGGACGGCAGCAGCACCGCGTCCTTGTTCGGGTAGAGGTTGAAGTCCGTCCGGTACCGGTCCTCGTACTCGAAGAGCACCGGACCCCGGCGGCGCCAGGCGACCAGGTCGGTGGAGGTGGCCAGGCCGATCCGCGGCCCGAGCGGACCGTACGCGGTGTACGTCATCGCCCACACGCCCAGCTCGTCGATCCGCGTGATCCGCGGGTCCTCCACGCCCGCGGTGTGCGTGTCCCGCTCCCAGCCGTCGGCCGGCTCAAGGGCCACGCCCAGCCGCTCCACACCCCGCGGCCGCCCCTGCCCGTCGAAGAGCACCCGCGCCCGCGCGATACGGGAGTAATTCCCCTCGGCCACGATGCGCGGGAAAAGGTACGTGTGCCCGTCGGCGCCCTTCGCGACCGCCGGATTCAATACGCCCAGTTTTTCCTGCGGATTGTCCGGATCGGCCCGCATGACGACCCCGATGCGCGTGAGTTCGAATCGGATGTCCTTTTCCTGCGTGGTCAATGAATCTCCTCGGCAATCGCTTCCGGCGGCTCCGCGGCGGGCGGCCGGTACCAGCATCGGCGCGCGGGAGCACCCGTCGCAAGACCTGCGTGTTCATGAACGCTCACTGCGCCTGCGGAGTCCTGACCAGCGTATTGACACCACCCATTCGCGTTCGTAACGTCACCGGAACCGACGCAGCCATGACTTGCTCATGAACGGAACGCAATGGCAACTACACGCGAAGTGGCACGCCTGGCAATGGTCTCGGCGGGTACGGTCTCGCGCGTTCTCAACCACAGCGAGAACGTCGACGAGGCGCTGCGCGAGCGCGTCCGAAAAGCCGCCGACCAACTCGGCTACCGGCTTCCGCCGCGCCGGAATTCCATGGCCGACGTGCGCTCGGTGGGGTTCCTGCTGGCGAACGCCTATCTGCGCGGCCGCGAGGACCTGATGACCCCGTTCTGGGCGCGCGTCCTGCACGGAGCCGAGGAGGAGGTGGCCCGGCACGACGTCGCCCTGCACTACCGCACGATCGGCCCGGACCGCGCCGAGGTCGCGCGCAGCCTGCGCTCGGCCGGCCTGGACGCGGTCCTGCTGGTGGGCTCGGCCACCGAGGACGTGCTGGAGGCGGTGCTCTCCCTCGACGTGCCGACCGCGCTGGTCGACTTCAAGTCCCAGCACCACGCGCTGCCCGCGGTGCTCTCGGACGGCCTGGACGGCGGGCAGGTCGCCGTGGAGCACCTGCTGGCGCGCGGCCACCGCAGGATCGCCTTCGTCGGCGGCCCGATGACCGACCACGAGGCCGGCATCCGGTCGGTGCCCGCGCTCCAGCACCGCTACCTGGGCTACCGCATCGCGCTGGCCGCCGCCGGCATCCCGCTCGACCCCGCGCTGGTGGCCGCCTGCGACCTGCAGCCCGAAGGCGTCACCGAGGCGACCGAGGCACTGCTGGAGCGGACCGGCTTCACCGCGATGTTCTGCGCCAACGACCAGACCGCGGTCGCCGCGATGCGCGTGCTGGGCCGGCACGGCGTCCGGGTGCCCGAGGACGTCTCGGTCATCGGCTACGACGACGACCTCGCCGAGCACAGCATCCCCGCGCTCACCACGATGAGCGTCCCCAAGGAGGCCATGGGCCGCCTCGGCGTGCGGATGCTGCTGCACCCGCAGACCACCCGGGACGAGAAGCCGTACACCGTCACGCTGCCCGTCGAACTCATCGTCCGCGACTCGGTCGCCGACCACCGCGAGGACGCCGATGCTTCCCGCCACTGACCGCGACCCGCACACGCCGGGTTCCCCCGACGCCGCGACCGCGCCCCCGCCCGCGCACGGCGCCCGCCGCGGACCGCGCGCCCGCGGCGGCCCCCGGCGGCTGCGCAGGGGCCGCGGCGCGCTGCTGCTGCTCGCGCTGCCCGCCACCGCCTTCTTCGCGGTCTTCAGCTACGCGCCGCTGGCCGGACTGGTCGTCGCGTTCAAGGACTTCTCCATCTCCGACGGCGTCTTCGGCAGCCCCTGGAACGGCCTGGACAACTTCCGGTTCTTCTTCGACTCCGGCGACGCCGCACGCATCCTGTGGAACACCCTGTTCCTGAACGTCCTGTTCATCGCCACGACCACGGTGTGCGCCCTCGGCCTCGCGGTGATGATCAACGAGATCCGCTTCCGGTACGTGCGCAAGTTCCTGCAGTCGTCGGTGTTCCTGCCGTACTTCATCTCCCCGGTCGTGGTCAGCATCATGCTGCAGGGCCTGCTCGCCGGGGTCGGCGGCCAGGGCGGCGCGGTCGACAAGCTGCTCGACGTCCTCGCGCTGCCCAGCGTCAACTGGTACTCCGACCCGGGCGCCTGGCCGTGGATCCTCACCGTGGTCAAGGTCTGGCAGATGGCCGGGTACCTGTCCGTGATCTACCTGGCGGCGATCACCGCGATCCCGGTGGAGGTCTACGAGGCCGCGGCGATCGACGGCGCGTCCCGCGTGCGGATGGCACTGCGGATCACCGTGCCGCTGCTGGCGCCCACCACCGTCACCCTGCTCATGCTGAGCGTCGGCCGGATCTTCTACGGGGACTTCGGCACGATCTACGCGATCATCGGCGACAACGGCACCCTCTTCCCCACCACCGACGTCATCGACACCTACGTCTTCCGGTCGCTGCGCCAGAACGGCGACTTCGGGATGACCGCGGCCATCGGCCTCTTCCAGTCCGTCGTCGGTCTCGTCCTCGTCCTCGCCACCACCTTCACGGCCCGCCGGTTCGGCCGCGACACCAGGGTCTTCTAGAGCGGGAGCTGATCACCGATGACCTTCGCCGAGCCCCGTCCGCGCCGCCGCCGGCGGGCCGACCCCTTCGCCCTGGCCAGCCTCGTCGTGGTCAGCGCCTTCGCCCTGTTCTGCCTGCTGCCGATCTGGATGGTGGTCGCCTCGTCGTTCACCGACGAGTCCCGCCTGGTGCGGTCCGGCTACAGCTTCTTCCCGACGCGGTTCTCGCTCGCCTCCTACAAGGTGATCTTCACCGAGTCGACCGTCCAGGACGCCTACGCCGCAAGCCTGTTCATCACCGTCGTCGGCACCGCGCTCGCGCTCACCGCGACCACGGGCATGGCCTGGGTGATCTCCCGCCGGGTGCGCGGCCTCAGCGCGTTCTTCGGCACCCTCACCTACCTGCCGATGCTGTTCGTCGGCGGCCTGGTCCCGTTCTACATCCTGGTCACCCGCTACCTGCACCTGGAGAACACCTACTGGGCGGTGATCCTGCCCATGACGGTGTCGCCGTTCCTGGTGTTCATCGAGGCCGCCTTCTTCCGGCAGATCCCCGAGGAGATCCTGGAGTCGGCCCGGCTGGACGGCGCGGGCGAACTGCGCACCTTCGTGCGGATCGTGCTGCCGCTGTCCAAGCCCATCCTCGCCGTCGTCGGGCTCTTCTACGCCACCGCGTTCTGGAACGAGTGGTTCATCCCGCTGCTGTTCATCTCCGACGAGCACAAGTACCCGCTGCAGCTGCTGCTGCAGAACCTCATCGGCAACGTCAACGCCGCCCAGGCCCTGCAGACCGGCTCGGCGGCGGCCCCCGTGTACCAGCTGCGCATGGCCCTCACCGTCGTCACCGTCGGTCCGATCCTGCTGGCCTACCCGTTCGCGCAGCGCTACTTCGTCCGCGGCCTCACCCTCGGCGCCACCAAGGGCTGAACCGCCCCAAAGGAGTTCCTCATGTCCCACCCGGCGACGTCCCGTCGGTCCTTCCTGAGATCCTCGGCCGCGCTCACCGCCCTCGGCACGGCCTCCGCGGTGTTCGGCCTCGACGCCTGCGGCAGCGACAGCGGTTCGGGCGCCGACCGGCTCGTCCTGCTGATGCCCGGCGACACCCCGGTCGGCTGGGACGCGGTGCACAGCGCCGTCAACGCCAAGCTGAAGGCCGACCTCGGGTTCACGATCCAGGCACAGTTCATCTCCTGGACCAACTACTCCAACCAGGAACTGCTGAAGTTCACCTCGGGGGAGCGCTTCGACCAGGCGCTGGAGGCCCGCTGGCTGCACCTGGACCAGCTGCTGTCCAGCGGATCGCTGCAGCCCGTGGAGGGCTACTTCGCCGGCTCCCGCTTTCCCCACCTGGACGCCACCGTCTCGCAGAAGGCCCGCGCGTCCGTCGCGTACCACGGCCACCAGTACGCGGTGCCGCAGGTCAACTACGCGAGCGCCATCACCGGCATGGTGGTCCGCCAGGACCTGGCCGAGAAGTACGGCATCGCCTCGATCGACACCTACGACGACTTCGAGCGCTACCTCTACGCCGTCAAGCAGCACGGCGGCGGCCTGATCCCGTTCGGCCTGGACAACGGGTACGTCAACAACACCGTGACGCCGCAGCCCACCGGGCTGTTCAACGCCGCGTCCTGGGACGACCCCGGCAGCTACTTCCAGGCGGCCGGCAGCAACGCGGGCATCTTCGCGATGGACCCCCGGGCCGCCGCCACCGGCAGCTCCCGGCCGCGGCCCTTCTGGGAGGCCCCAGGCATCCTCGACACCCTGCACCGCGTCCGGAAGTACAACCAGGACGGCATCCTCAACAAGGACGTGCTCAACGCCGACGTGAGCACCGTGCGCGGGCTGTTCGGGCAGGGCCGCTACGCCGCCACCGTCGGCAACACCGACGGCCTGACGACCACGACCTTCGGCTCCGTGGCCGCCGCGGTCAAGGGCGCCGCGATCGCCCAGGTGGTGCCGTTCGCCGAGGGCACGGCGGCCCGGCCCGCCGCCACCTTCCAGGCGCCCAACAACGTCGTGGTCAACAAGCGCTCCGCGCACGCCGAGATGGTCATGCGGCTGCAGGACTGGGTGTCGGTCAAGGCCAACCACGACCTCGTCTCGTACGGCATCGAGGGCAAGGACTGGAAGGCCCACGGCGACGACGAGTTCGAGGTGCTCAGCAAGTACGTCTTCCCCGGCTTCGCGCTGTGCTGGCGGATCGGCCTGGAGCGCACCCCGGTCGGCATGGTCGACAGCGAACGCGCCTGGTTCGGCTGGGCCAAGGACTACGGGCACTTCACCACCGACCCGTTCACCAGCTTCTACTTCGACCAGACGCCGGTGAAGTCCGAGATCAGCAGGCTCGCCTCCGCCTACAACCAGTACGGCAAGCCGCTGTTCGCCGGGACCGTCGACGTCACGTCCGGGCTGTCCCGGCTCAAGAGCGCGTTCGAGCACGCCGGCCTGGACAAGGTGCTGTCGCAGCTGGAGACGCAGGCCGACGCCTACCTCGCCGCGGCGGCCGGCGCGCGCTGAAGCCTTCCGCTGACGCCTCCCGCCGCGCATCCCCGCACCTCCCGGCCGATTCCCGCCCCCCGCCGGAC
>JAJSZB010000102.1:0-19489 GCA_050613715.1 Streptomyces sp. IBSBF 3018 | reverse complement strand
TCCAGCGCGTCGACGTCGGCTGCCGCCGCCCCGCCGCCCCTACCAGTCCGGCGCCGTCTTCGGGCGTCTCCCCGACTCCTCCGTGCCGAGGACCGGCGATCGTCAGATACTGGACGCGTGCGGACCGGCGTGCACGGCTGTCTCACCTGGAGGTACCGATGAAGATGCTGATCAACGTTCCGGAGACCGTCGTGGCGGACGCGCTGCGCGGCATAGCGGCGGCGCACCCGGACCTGACGGTGGACGTCGAGCGGCGGGTGATCATACGCAAGGGCGCGCCGTACGAGGGCAAGGTGGGACTGGTGTCCGGCGGCGGTTCCGGGCACGAGCCGCTGCACGGCGGCTTCGTCGGGCGGGGGATGCTGGACGCGGCCTGTCCCGGCGAGGTGTTCACCTCCCCGGTGCCCGACCAGATGGTGCGGGCGGCGGCCGCCGTGGACAGCGGCGCCGGCGTGCTGTTCGTCGTCAAGAACTACACCGGCGACGTGCTCAACTTCGACATGGCGGCGGAACTCGCCGAGGACGAGGGCGTCCAGGTCGCCAAGGTCCTGGTCAACGACGACGTGGCGGTCACCGACAGCCTCTACACCGCGGGCCGCCGGGGCACCGGCGCGACGCTGTTCGTGGAGAAACTGGCCGGCGCGGCGGCCGACGAGGGCGCGCCGCTGGACCGGGTGGCCGGGATCGCCCACCGGGTCAACGAGGTCTCGCGCAGCTTCGGCGTGGCGCTGACCGCGTGCAGCACCCCGGCCAAGGGCGGCCCCACCTTCGACCTGCCCGAGGGCGAGCTGGAGCTGGGCGTCGGCATCCACGGCGAGCCGGGCCGCGAGCGGCGGGCGATGATGACCTCCGGCGAGATCGCGGACGTCGCGGTCGACGCGGTGGTGGAGGACCTGCGCCCGGACGCGCCGGTGCTGCTGCTGGTCAACGGGATGGGCGGGACTCCGCTGCTGGAGCTGTACGGGTTCGCGGCCGAGGTGCACCGGGTGCTGGCCGAGCGCAGGATCGCCGTCGCCCGCACCCTGGTCGGCAACTACGTGACCTCGCTGGACATGGCGGGCTGCTCGGTGACCATCTGCCAGGCCGACGAGGAACTGCTGCGGCTGTGGGACGCGCCCGTGGCGACGCCGGCCCTGCGCTGGGGCTGCTGAACTCCGGCCGGCCGGCGCCGCGGCGGAGGGCTCCGCGGTCCGGCGGCGCGCTCGACGGCTCCGTGGCCTCGCGGCCCAGCCTTCACCTCCGACACTCCGACGTCCCCAGGGCCCCGGACATCCCCGGCCCCCCCGGACGACCCCGGACGACCCCGGAACCTCCGACGTCCCTGCGAACCCTGCGACCCGCACCCGCGACCTGCGAAAGGCACCGTATGAACGCGCTTCCCCCGGACGCCCCGGCGATAGACGCCGCACTGCTGCGGCGCTGGCTCGGCGCCGCAGCCGAGGCGGTGGACCGCGAGGCGGCCCGGCTGACCGAGCTGGACTCCCCCATCGGCGACGCCGATCACGGCGCGAACATGCGCCGCGGTTTCCTGGCCGCGCGCACCGCGGTCGAGCAGGAGCCGCCGGACACGCCGGGCGCGGTGCTGGTCGCGACCGGCCGGCAGCTGATCTCCACGGTCGGCGGGGCCTCGGGCCCGCTCTACGGGACGCTGTTGCGCCGCGCCGGCAAGGAGCTGGGCGACGAGCCCGCGGTGTCGGCCGCGCGGCTGCGGGACGCGCTGAAGGCGGGCGTGGACGCGGTGGCGCAGCTGGGCGGGGCCGCGGCCGGCGACAAGACCATGCTGGACGCCCTGCTGCCGGCGGTCGACGCCTTCACCGGGGCGCTCGACGCCGGCGGCTCCGCGGCGCAGTCGCTGGCGGCCGCCGCGACGGCGGCGACCGAGGGTGCGGAGGCGACGACCCCGCTGCGCGCCCGCAAGGGCCGGGCCAGCTACCTCGGCGAGCGCAGCGTGGGCCACCAGGACCCGGGCGCGACCTCGGCGGCGCTGCTGCTCACCGTGCTCGCCGACACCGTGCAGGAGGCCGCGGCATGAGCGGAGCGGACGAGACGACGACGGCAGGCACGGCGGCCGGCACGGGCGGCGCCGGCAGCGCGGACGGCACGGACGGCACGGCAGCGGGCACGGTCGGCATCGTGCTGGTCTCGCACAGCGCGGCGGTCGCCGCCGCGGTGGCCGAGCTGGCGAAGGGGCTGACCGGCGGCGGCGAGGGGGTGGCGGTCGCCCCCGCGGGCGGCGCCCCGGACGGCGGCCTCGGCACCAGCTCGGACCTGATCGCCTCGGCGGCCCGCTCGGTCGACCGGGGCGCCGGCGTGGCGGTCATCGCCGACCTCGGCAGCGCCGTGCTCACCGTCAAGGCGCTGCTCGCGGACGACGAACTCCCGGCCGGCGCGCGCCTGGTGGACGCGCCGTTCCTCGAAGGCGCGGTGGCCGCGGTCGTCACCGCCTCCACCGGCGCGGACCTCGACGCGGTCGCCGCGGCGGCCGCGGACGCGTACGAGTTCCGCAAGGGCTGACCGCGGCGGAGGGGGCGGGAAGCCGGAGGGACGCCGGTCAGCGCCCGTAGGCCATCATGGAGCGGACCATCCGGCAGGTGACGTCGGACGGCCGGTGCACGCCGATGCGCTCGGCGGTGGCGCGTATCCGCCGGTCACCGGCCTGGGCGGGCTCGTAGACGCCCGAGTCGAGCAGGGCGATCGCCAGGCGCATCGTCTTCAGCCGCCGGTTGTGCGCGACGTACCACTCGCGCGGCCGTCCGGCGGGCAGCGGTTTCTTGGGCAGGGACGTGGTCGGGGGCAGGGACAGGGGCAGCGGCAGTGCGGCAACGGCCATCGTCATCCTCCAGAGGGCGTCGGCCAACCCTTTCGAACACTTTCGATTTTACCTCCCGCCACTGACACGATCCCCTGGCCAGAGCACATATGACGGAGCGTCATATTCGTCCGTCCACGGGCGCCGCCCCGGACGCCCCCGCCTAGGCCGCCCCCTGCCGCGCCGCCTCCGCCGCCTCCGCTGCCGCCTCCGCTTCCGCTTCCGCGATCTCGGCCTCGGTCATCGGCAGTCCGTGCGGGTTGGCCGACGCGCCCTCGGGCCGCCGCACCAGCAGGCAGCACAGCGCGCCCAGCCCGGTCACCGCCACCGCGACGAGCATCGTGGGGCGCATCGCGTCGACGAAGCCGTGGCCGAAGACCGCCGCCGCCGCGTCCTGGAGCCGGTGCGCCTGGGCGGCGGGCATCCCGGCGGGCGGCCGGGGCGCGGAGGAGCCGCCGCCGGCCACGTCCAGGTGCCGGGACGCGCCCTCGAAGCCGTGCACGAAGGAGGCGCGGTAGGCCGGCGGCAGCCCGGCGGACCGCTGCTCGGCCTGTTCCCGCAGTGAGACGACCAGCCGTTCCTGGAGCACCGCGCCCACCACCGCGCCGGCCAGCACCGAGCCCACCTGCCGCAGCGCGTTGTTGACGCCGGAGGCGGCGCCGGTCAGCCGTGGCGGCACGTTGCGCATCACCTCCGCCGCCATGGGCGCGAAGGTGCACCCGGCGCCCACCCCCGTCACGAACAGCGGCGCGGCGATCGACGTCCAGCCGGTGCCGACGTCGGCGACCGCCGCGATCCATCCGAGCCCGCCGGCGAACAGCGACAGGCCGCCGGTGAGGATCCACCGGCCGCCCAGCCGCTCGGCGAGCACCCCGGCGGGCCCCGCCGTCATGAAGGACCCCAGGGACAGCGCCAGCAGCACCAGCCCGGCCTTCTGGGCGCTGTAGCCGAGCACCGACTGCAGATAGATCGTGAGCGGCAGGAACAGGCCCACGACACCGAAGGAGATGGCGACGGCGACGACGTTCATCAGGGTGAAGTTGCGCTCCCTGAACAGCGTGAACGGCACCAGCGGCTCGGCGTCCTGCCGCCTGCGCTGCTGCGCCAGGAACACCACGGCCACCGCGGCCGAGGCGCCGAGCGCGGCCCAGATCCAGCCGTTCCAGTGGTACCGCTCGCCCTCGATCAGCCCGAGCGACAGCAGGACCAGCGCGATCGAGGACAGCGCCACGCCCGTCAGGTCGAACCGGTGGCGCACCGCCCGTACCGGGCGCGGCAGCCACAGCGCCGCGCCGATCACGGTGAGCACGCCGATCGGCACGTTGACGAAGAAGATCCACCGCCACTCCAGCCGGGTGACCAGCAGTCCGCCCACGGTCGGTCCCGCGGCCCCGGACACGCCCGCGACGACGCCCCACACGCCCAGCGCGGCGCCCCGCCTGCCGGGCGGGAAGACGTCCACGACCAGCGAGAGGGTCTGCGGCAGCAGCATCGCCGCGCCCACGCCCTGGACCGCGCGGAAGGCGATCAGCTGGGCGGGGTCGCCGGCCAGGCCGCAGGCCAGGCTGGCCACGGTGAACAGCGCGACGCCGTACAGGAAGAGGTCGCGCTTGCCGATGAGGTCGCCCAGCCGCCCCGAGGTGATCATCAGGACGGCGAGCGCGAGGGTGTAGGCGTTGCCGATCCACAGGATCTGGTCGAGGGACGCGTCCAGGCCGCCGACCATGTCGGGGATGGCGATGGTGACGATGGTCAGGTCGAGCAGCGTCATGAAGAACCCGAGGGACAGCACCGCCAGCGTCGCCCACGGGTTGCCCCGCAACTTGTGCACGTTCGCCTCCTCGCCGCGGGGGTCCGCGGCTCGTTTCCGTTGTGTGCCCCTGAGAGGGGGGCGGCGGCGGAGGCTGTGACATGGGGGGGTGGCGGCCCGGCCGCGGGCCGGCCCGTGCGTGGGCCGGCCCGTGCGTGGGCGCCGGTCGGCGTCAGCGGGCGGCGGGGGGCTCCGCGGGGACGAACCAGGTGGGCCCGTCGGCGCGCGCCGAGTCGATGCGGCCGCGCGCGATCGGGCCGAGCGGCGGCAGCTCGTCGAGGGCGAACCAGCGCACGTCCAGCGACTCGTCGTCGTTGACCCGCGCCCGGCCGCCGACCGCGCGGCACCGCAGCACGATGTCGATGTACTGCGCGTGGTCGCCGTTGGGGTAGACCACCGGCTCGTTGGTGAAGACGCTCAGCACCCGCTCCACGACGGCGGACACCCCGGTCTCCTCCTCGATCTCGCGCACCGCAGCCTGCGCGGGCTGCTCGCCCGGGTCGGGGATGCCGCTGATCAGGGCCCAGCGACCGGTGTCGGCGCGCCGGTTGAGCAGGACGCGGCCCTGGTCGTCGAAGACCACCATAACCACGCCGGGCAGGAACAGCAGGGTGTCGCCCGCCTTCGCGCGGATGTCCTGGATGAACTGGGGAATCGCCATGGCCCGAGCCTACGAGGCGGCGTGCGGGCCGCTACGCCCGGCCGGGGCGGGTGCGCAGGAGCAGGAGGTCGCGGATCATCTCCACCGCCCCCTCCGCGTCGTCCACGGTCACCGTGAACCTGTGCTGGCCGCCGATCAGCTCGATGACCACCCCGGGGCCCCGGCGCACCACGACCGCCGTCCCCTTCTCGGGCCGCCAGCGGTACCCCCAGCCGCCCCAGCCGCGCGGACTCACCAGCGGCACCAGCTGCGCGCTGCTGACCTGGTCCAGCGGAATGCGCCGCCGCGGCACCCCGATGTGCCCGCACCGCACCATCACCGCGTCGCGGTCGATCCGTACGTGCACATGGGTGAAGGCGATCGTGCCGAACAGCACCAGGAGGCCGACGGTGAGGCAGCCGACGACCGACATCACGAGCGGCGCGAGGCCGGACCGGTCGGGGCCCTCGACGGCGAGCAGGATGCCGAGCGCGAGGCAGGCGGCGCCCGCCGCTGCGAGCACCCACTGCATACGGTTGTCGGCGCGGCCCGTCCACTCACGGGACGCGCCGGTCTCCGGCTGGGAGGCGTCCGTCATGGGACGAAGCGTACTCATCCTCGCGCGGGACGGCAGCGTCCCGCGTCACGCCGTCGCGGGGGAACCCGCGAGCGCGGCGCCCTCCGGGTAGCCGAGCGCGACCTCGGGCATGGGCGCGCGGCGGCCGCCCAGCAGCACATCGACGGCGCCGACGGCGGCGTCCGGTGCGCCGGCGGACGCGGCGTCGCGGAGAGCGGCGGGCGCGGCGGGGCCGGGCGCGGCGCCGGAGTCGGCCAGACGGCGCAGCGCCTGGGCGGCGACGGCGTCGGCGGAGCCGTACAGCTCGGCGCCCGGCACGGCCTCGGCGATGCGCGCGCGAACCAGCTCGTAGTGGGTGCAGCCGAGGACGACCGCGCCCACGCCCGCGGGGGTGAGCGCGGCGGCGGCCTCGACGGCGGCGCGCACGGCGTCGGCGTCGGCGTTCTGGACGGCGTCGGCCAGGCCCGGGCAGGGCACCTCGGTGATGTCCGCGCCGTTGCCGAACTCGGCGATCAGACCGCGCTGGTAGGCGCTGCCGGTGGTGGCGGGGGTGGCCCAGATCGCGACCGCGGCGTGCCCGGCCGCGGCGGGCTTGATCGCCGGGACGGTGCCGACGACCGGCAGCCCGGGCTCGAACGCGGCGCGCAGCGCGGGCAGCGCATGCACGGAGGCGGTGTTGCAGGCGACGATCAGCGCGTCGAGGCCCTCGTCGGCGGCGGCCCGCGCGCAGGCAAGGGCGCGGGCGGTCACGTCCTGCGGGCTGCGCGGCCCCCACGGCATGCCCGCGGGGTCGCAGGACAGGACGAGGTGCGCGTCCGGGCGCAGCCGGCGCACCGCGGCGGCGGCGGCCAGCAGGCCGATTCCGGAGTCCACGAAGCCGATCTTCACGGCGCCCACTCTAACCGGGGCGGCCGCCCGCCCGGGGCGCGCGCCGCTGCGGGCCGCGGCGCGGAGCGGGTGACCGCGGCGTCACGTGAGCCCGCGCGGGCGGGTGTGCGGCAGACTGCCGGGGTGACGTTGACGATGATCGTGGTGGCGGCGGTGTCCCTGGCCGCGTGGCTGTGGCTGCTGACGGCCCAGGGCGGGTTCTGGCGTACGGACGTGCGGCTTCCTCCGGTGGACGCGGACCCGCGGGGAGCGGACCCGCGGGCCGGGGAGGCGGTGCGGGAGCGGGAAGCGGCGGGGCGGCCGGCCGCGGACGGGGGCGCGGACCCGTGGCCGTCGGTCGCGATCGTGGTGCCGGCCAGGGACGAGGCCGAGGTGCTGCCGCTGAGCCTGACGTCGCTGCTGGCCCAGGAGTACCCGGGGCGGGCCGAGATCGTGCTGGTGGACGACGGGTCCACGGACGGCACCGGCGAACTGGCCAGGGAGCTGGCCGCGCGGCACGGCGGGCTGCCGCTGACCGTGACCTCGCCCGGCGAGCCGCCCGCGGGGTGGACCGGCAAGCTGTGGGCGGTGCGCCACGGCATCGCGCTCGCCCGGCAGCGGACGGCGCCCGACTTCCTGCTGCTGACCGACGCCGACATCGCCCACCGGCCGCGGAGCCTGCGCGACCTGGTCGCCGCGGCCCGCGGCAACGGCCTGGACATGGTGTCCCAGATGGCCAGGCTGCGGGTGGAGACCGGCTGGGAGCGGCTGATCGTGCCCGCGTTCGTGTACTTCTTCGCCCAGCTCTACCCGTTCCGCCGGATCAACCGGCCGGGCGGCCGTACCGCCGCCGCGGCCGGCGGGTGCGTGCTGCTGCGCGACGGCGCGGCGGTGGCGGCCGGCGTGCCGGAGTCGATCCGGCAGTCGGTGATCGACGACGTGGCGCTGGCCCGCGCGGTCAAGCGGTCCGGCGGGCGGATCTGGCTGGGCCTGGCCGAGCAGGTGGACAGCGTCCGGCCGTACCCGGACCTGCGCGAGCTGTGGCGGATGGTCTCGCGCAGCGCCTACGCCCAGCTGCGGCACAATCCCGCGGTGCTGGCCGGGACGGTGCTGGGCCTGGCGCTGATCTACCTGGTGCCGCCGGTGGCGGCGGTGGGTGGAGCGATCGCCGGGGCGTGGCCGGTCGCGGCACTGGGGCTGGCCGCGTGGGCGGTGATGGCCGGCACGTACCTGCCGATGCTGCGGTACTACGGCCAGCCGCGGTGGCTGGCGCCGCTGCTGCCGTACACGGCGGCGCTCTACCTGCTGATGACGGTCGACTCGGCGGTGCAGCACTACCGCGGCCGGGGCGCGGCGTGGAAGGGCCGGACGTACGACCGGCCCGCGCGCGAGGACGAGGGGCGCGAGGGAGCCGAGGAAGCTGCGGAGGCCGCGGGCGGAGAGGACGCACCGGACGGCCTCACTTACGGCCAGGCCGCCAAGTGAGCCCCCAGCCGTACGCGTAGTCCACCGTGCGCTGCGGGCTGACGCCGCGACGTGGCACCAGGTAGCGGGCCTCGCGCCGCACCACCAGCTCGGGCCCCTCCCGTACCAGCAGGGCAAGCGCGCAGACGGTGGAGGCGTCGGTGCACTCGTCCAGGGCGAAGTCGATCGGGGCGCCGTGCTGGGGGTGCAACGTGACGGTGGCGTGCAGTCCGGCGAAGCTGCGGGCGCCCTGATAGATCGTCACGAAGAACAGCACCCGCCGGAAGATCCCGGCGTGGTCGAGGTTGAGGGTCATGTTCTCGCCGCTGCCCCCGGCCCTGTCGTCACCGTCCAGGAGCAGGAACGGCGGCTGGTGGTACGAACCGAAGGCGCGGCCGAGCGCCTGCACCACGCCCTTGCTGCCGTCGGTCAGCTCGAACAGCGCGCACAGGTCGAGGTCGACCTGACCGCCTCCCCAGCGGTGCTTGACGGACTGCCAGTTGAGGCTGACCCGCAGCGCGCCCGAGGTGCCGCCCTGCTTGGCGAGCGAGACGGCCGGCGCGGCCTTCGTCAGCGTGACCTTGGTGAGCGCGACGGGCGCGGGAGCGGGCGCCGGCCGTGGCTCGGCAGCGGGCCGGGGCGCGGGTGTCGAGGCGAGGGTGGGCGTCGGCTGCGCGGACGCGGGCCGCGGCTCGGAGGCGGGCGCCGGGGCGGGTTCGGGGGCGGCCGGCGGCGACTGCCGTGCCGGTGGGGGGAGTTCGTCCGCGCCGAGTCCGTAGGCCGCGGCCAGTGCGGGCAGCCCGGCGGCGTAGCCCTGCCCGATCGCGCGGAACCGCCAGCCCCCGCCGCGCCAGTAGCACTCGCCGAGCACGTACGCGGTCTCCGCGCCCGCCTCGCCGCAGTCGAAGCGCGCGATCTCCTCGCCGGGCGATCCGCCCGGTCCGCCCTCCGCGGCCAGCACCCGTACCCGCATCTCCTGCACGTCGCGGAAGGCGCCGCCGTCGCCGCGGGCGAACAGCACCACGCGCTCGACGCCCGCGGGCAGCGCGGCGAGGTCGGCGGCGAGGGCGTCGACGGCCGCCCCGGCGCGGAGCGCGGCGCCGTCGTACCGGACCGCGCCGCCGCTGTGCCGCGGCGCGGCGGAGTGGACCAGGGCCCCGCCGCCGGGCGCCGTGCCGTCCGCGCCGAGCAGCAGCGCGCACGCGTCGGTGGCCGGCGTCCCCGGCTCGGCGCGGCGCTCGAACTCCAGCCGTACGGACGTCGTCGACAGCGGGATATTCTCCCCCTTGCGCAGCGTCATGCGACTCCCCCCGAGCGACGGCGTACCGGCGGGTACGGGCCCCCGGCGACGCCCTCGTAGCGTGCGTTTTACCTGATCACATCATGAGGCGCCGACCGATTTCCTCGGATTCGCTCATATTGGGGGCCGAGGGTAACTCACTGCACGCAAAACAACCTTCTAATCGGTCTCCCCAACGACCACATCGTGGGCTTAACTTATGGCCCATGACCACCCCCCGCGGTTCGTACGGTGGCGGCTACGGCGGCTACCCCTCGTCTGCGTCCTTCCCGGACACCCCGATCTACGACAGCCTCGTCGCCGAGCGTGGCACACCACAGATCGCCCCCATCCGCGTTCCCTCGCCCTACTCCGGATACGAGCCGCCGGCCTTCAACGCCTTCGGCGGCGGCGCGAATCTGCCCGCGCTCCCCCCGGCGCTCCCGGCCCTGCCGGCCGGCCCGTCGGCGCAGAGCCACCAGCCGCAGTTCCAGCAGCCGCAGCAGCAGCACATGCAGCCTCAGCAGCAGCACTACCCGCAGCCGGCGCCCGCTCCGTACATCCCGCAGCAGCCCGCCGCGCCGCGCGGCTACAACGGCTACGGCAACGGGGCCCCGAACGGGGCGGGTTACCCCGCGCAGGCGCCGCAGCCCTCGCCCGCCGGCTACGAGGCGGCGCGCCCGGTCGCGCCGCGTCCGGTGCCGCCCCGGCAGGCTCCCGGCGGCCACCCGGAGGAGCAGTACCAGTACCCGCGGCGGAATCTGGGGCAGGGTTACTACCAGGGCTGACGGCGGCGGGGAACCGCCGGCCGCCTGCGGAACGGGTACGGGACGGACGGGGAACGTACGCGGGACGGACGGGGAGCGGACGGAGACCTCGGCGGGGGAAGATGGCCGTATGACCACAGCCCGGGTGAGCGCGCTGCATGTGTATCCGGTCAAGTCGTTGCGCGCCACCGGCGTGCGCGAGGCGGCCGTGGAGCCGTGGGGGCTCGCGGGGGACCGCCGCTGGATGCTGGTGGACGCGGGCACGGGGAAGGTCGTCACACAGCGGGAGCAGCCGCGGCTCGCGCTCGTGTCGGCCGTGTACGCACCGGGTGGGCCTGCCCTGGGCGGCGGCCTGCGGTTGTCCGCGCCGGGACGCGAGACCCTGGACGTCGCCGTGCCGTCGCCGGGTTCGCTGGAGACGGTGCTGCTGTTCGGGAAGAAGATCGACCTGCTGCCCGCGGGCGCCGCGGCCGACCGCTGGCTGAGCGCCTGGCTGGACGCGCCGGTGCGGCTGATGCATCTGGACGAGCCCGCGGTGCGCCGGCCGATCGAGCCGGACTTCGCGCTGCCGGGCGAGACGGTGAGCCTGGCCGACGGCTATCCGCTGCTGGTGACCGCGACCGGTTCGCTGGACGCGCTCAACGCGCTGATCGCCGCGGGCGACCGGGCCCACGAGGGACCGCTGCCGATGGACCGGTTCCGGCCGAACGTGGTGGTCGACGGCACCCCCGCCTGGGCGGAGGACGGCTGGCGGCGGGTGCGGATCGGCGAGGTGACCTTCCGGGTGCCCAAGCCGTGCGCGCGGTGCGTGGTGACCACGACCGACCAGCGCACCGCGGCGCGTGGCGCGGAGCCGCTGCGGACGCTGGCGCGACACCGCAACGTCGGTTCGAAACTGCTTTTCGGCCAGAATCTGATTCCCGAGCATTCCGGAACCCTGCGCGTCGGCGACGCGTTGTCACTCGTGGAGTGAGTGACCGGCACGCGTACGCGGGGTGCGCGGGTGAAGGGGGTGGCCGCACGTGGGACCGTCGAGGCGCGCGTCGGCGCGTCGCCGGCCGGGGTCCGGCCGGGGGAAGCGGGTCCGGCTGAGGAAGGTCGGCTGGCGGTGGCGGCGCAACGCGCTGCGCCGCAGGACCGATGTCGTCGAGGCGTGCCTGGGCGTCGTGACCACCGTGCTCTTCTGCCTGTCCCCGCTCGTCGGCTGGTGGGCCGGGCAGTCGGTGGACCGCACCCTGCAGGGCGTGGTGCGCAGCCAGCGCGCCTCGCGCACGCTGGTGACGGCCACCATCGTGCCGGCCGCCGCGGACCGGGGCGCCGGCGCCGACCAGGCGGTCGACGACGGCCGCAAGGGCGACATCCTGCGCTGGACGGCGCCCGACGGCACGCCGCGCACCAAGAAGGTCGCCGCCGATGTCGAGGTGTGGCGCACGGGCAAGGTGCAGGTGTGGACCGACCGCGGCGGCGATCTGGTGCCCGCGCCGCTGGACGGTCCGACCGCGGCCACCCACGCGGTGCTGGCCGGCATAGCCGTGGGCGCCGCGACGTGCGGCGTCGTGCTGATCGGCCGCGCGCTGGTGATGTGGCGTCTGATGCGCCGCCGGCTGGACCTCTGGGAGCGCGAGTGGGCCAGGGTGGGCCAGGACTGGGGTCGCGCGGGCGCGGGCGGCTGAGGTCCGCGCCGGCCGCGTACGCCGGCTGCCGCGGGGCGGTGCCGCACGCGCCGCCGGTTTCCGGCCGCGGGGTGTCCCCGCGGTGTCCGGCGGGCGGGCGGACGTCACGCAACGCCCGTCGCGCGCTACGGTTGACCCCCGGTCGGCCGACGCAAGAGGTGGGGTACAGCAGCCCGATGGCACATGGCGTGGTGCAGGTCACCAACCCGAACAACTCGCGGTGGCGCCGCCGCACCGGCGAGTACGAGACCGTGGCGGCCGCGATCGCCGCGGCGGCCGAGGGCGACGTGCTGTCGGTGAGTTCGGGGACCTACCGGGAGAACCTGGTGCTGGACCGCGCGGTGACGCTGCGCTGCGCCGACGGTCCGGGGACGGTGCGGATCGCGCCCGTCTCCGGTGTCGCGCTGACCGTGCGGGCCCCGGCCGTCGTGCAGGACCTGCTGGTGGAGGGTCAGGACATCTCGTCGGCCGCGCTGCTGGTCGAGGCGTGCGCGCCGGAGCTGTCCGGGCTGCGGCTGAACACCCGCTCGGCGGTGGGCCTTGAGGTGCGCGACGGCGCCCGCCCCACCGTGCGCGGCTGCACGGTGGACAACCCCGGCGGGGTCGGCATCAGCGTGCTGGACGGCGCGGGCGGGCTGTTCGAGGAGTGCGAGGTGGTGGCCGCCGCGCAGAGCGGGGTGTCGGTGCGCGGCGGCGCCACGCCGCGGCTGGTGCGCTGCCGGGTGCACCACGCCTCGGGCGCGGGTCTGTCGGTGACCGGGGAGAACAGCGCGCTGGAGGCGGTGGGCTGCGAGGTGTACGAGGTCCGCGGCGCGGGCGTGCAGATCTCCCAGCAGGGCACGGGCCAGTTCACCGACTGCCAGGTGCACCGCACCACGGGCGACGGGATCAGCCTGGACACCGACGCGGTGCTGGCGCTGGCGGACTGCGACATCCACGACATCCCGGAGAACGCGGTCGACCTGCGGGCCCGTTCGGTGCTGACGCTGACCCGTTCCAGCGTGCGCCGCTTCGGGCGCAACGGCCTGTCGGTGTGGGACCCGGGCACCCGCGCGGACGCCAACCAGTGCGAGATCCACGACAGCACCGGCGACTACCCGGCGGTCTGGGTGAGCGACGGGGCGGTGGCCATACTGGACGGCTGCCGCGTGCACGACGTGCCGGACGCGCTGTTCGTGCTGGACCGCGGGTCGCGCGCGGACGTGGTGGACAGCGACTTCAGCCAGATCCGCAACACCGCGGTGTCGGTGAGCGACGGGGCGAACGTCCAGCTGGACGACTGCCGCATCCGGGAGGCGGCGACCGGGGCCTGGTTCCGCGACCACGGCAGCGGCGGCACGCTGGCGCAGGTGTCGATAGACGGCGCCGCGACGGGCGTGATCGTCACCAAGGGCGCGGACCCGGCGCTGGAACGTTGCACGGTCACCGGGCCGGCGGAGGCCGGGGTGTACGTGTCGGCGGGCGGCCGCGGCTCGTTCACCGGCGTCCGGGTGGTCGGCAGCCGCGGCTACGGCTTCCACGTCATCGACGGCTGCCGTTCGACGCTGACCCGGTGCCGTACCGAGCGGTGCGCGCGCGGCGGGTACGAGTTCGCCGAGCCGGGGCCGGTGACCGAGGACTGCACCAGCGACCGCGCCGCCACCGACGACGTGCCGGCGCCCGTTCCGGCGTCCGCGCCTGCCGCCGGGTCCGCTCCCCGGCAGACGGCCGGGCAGCCGGCCGGAGGGCCGTCGCCTTCGTACGGTCTGCTGGCCGGAGTGCCGGAGCAGGCGCCGGCGCCCGAGCCGGCGCCGGCGGCCCGGCAGGGCGACGAGGTGCTCGCGGACCTGGACGCGCTGGTCGGCCTGGACGGCGTCAAGCGCGAGGTGCGCACGCTGATCGACCTGATCTCGGTGGGCCGCAGGCGGGAGAAGGCGGGTCTGAAGGCGCCCTCGGCGCGCCGGCACCTGGTGTTCACCGGCTCCCCCGGCACCGGCAAGACCACGGTGGCCCGGCTCTACGGGGAGATCCTGGCGTCGCTCGGCGTGCTGGAGCGCGGCCATCTGGTCGAGGTCTCCCGGGTGGACCTGGTCGGCGAGCACATCGGCTCGACGGCGATCCGCACCCAGGAGGCGTTCGACCGGGCCCGCGGCGGCGTGCTGTTCATCGACGAGGCGTACGCGCTGGCGCCGGAGGACGCGGGCCGGGACTTCGGGCGCGAGGCGATCGACACGCTGGTGAAGCTGATGGAGGACCACCGGGAGGCGGTGGTGGTGATCGTGGCCGGCTACACCGCGGAGATGGAGCGCTTCCTGGCCTCCAACCCCGGTGTGGCCTCGCGCTTCTCACGCACCATCACCTTCGGCGACTACACCTCGGAGGAGCTGCTGCGGATCGTGCGCTCGCAGGCCGCCGAGCACGAGTACGCGTTCGGCGAGGACACCGACGAGGCGCTGCTGAAGTTCTTCACCGCGCTGCCGAAGGGGCCGGGCTTCGGCAACGGCCGCACCGCGCGGCAGACGTTCGAGGCGATGGTGGAGCGGCACGCGGTGCGGCTCGCGCACGTCGACGAACCCACGCACGAGGAACTGCAGTTGCTCTACCCGGAGGATCTGCCCGAGCTGCCCTGAGCGGGCAGCCGCGGGGCCGTCCCCGGCAGCCGGGCGAGCAGCAGGGCCCGCTGCTCGGCGAAGGCCGGGTCGGCCTGGTAGTCGGAGTGGCCGAGGATCGGTTCGGGCAGCGGGTGGCGGGCGCTGCGGCCGTAGGCGGCGGGGTCGAGCAGCGGCCCGCAGTCGACGTCCTCGGCGCCGGGACGGGTGGGCTTGAGGTCGACCGGGCCGCCGATCGGGTCGGTGCTCCGCCACAGGTTGCTCCAGGTGTGCATGTCCTCGTGCAGCGAGCGGAGCCGGGCGGTGCCGAAGTGGGCGGGGAACCACCGCCCGTAGAGCCGGGCGAGCGGGCAGCCGTAGGTGAGCAGCGCGACCCGGCCGCGCACCTCGGGGTCGAGCTGCCAGACGGCGGCGGCCGACAGCACGCTGCCCTGGGAGTGGCCGGACAGGATGATCCGGCCGCCGGTCTCGGCGGTCCAGGTGGACATCCGCCAGCTCAGGTCGGGCACCGCGCGCTCGGCGTAGCACGGCGGTGCGAAGGGGTGGGCGGCGCGCGGCCAGAAGGTGCCGACGTCCCACAGGATGCCGACGGTGCGGCGGGCCGAGGCGTCGCGGTAGGCGCGCCTGCCGAGCGCGACGAGCGCCAGCACCCCGGCGCCGACCAGCCAGGAGCCCAGCGACTGCGAGGCGTCGGCGGTCGCCGACAGCACCCGGGGCGCGTGCGCCGCGACCTCGTCGGGGGTGCCGCCGCCGGCCCAGGCGCCGGCCACCGCCCCGGCGCCGAGCGCGAAGGCCGCGCCGCAGAAGACGGCGACGAGCATCGGCGCGGAGTCGGTGAGTCCGGCGCGGGCGATGGCCCGGGCGATCTGCCGGGTGCGGCCGGCGTGGTGCTCCTCGCCGGGGTAGAGCCGTTCGACGTCCGTGCGCAGCGCGTGCTCGCGCCGGTTCAGCCGCCACCAGAGCACGCCCGCGCCGAGCGCGAGCAACCCGAGGATCGCCGGGATCACCGACGCCTCCCAGGTGAGCACGGCGGGCGGCCCGACCAGGGGGCTGCCGTGGTCGCCGGGGGTGCGGCCGCCGTCCAGCCAGTCCGCGGAGCGCTGGGCGACGCCGCCGGTGAGGACGCCGCCCAGGGCGCAGCCGAGCAGGGCGACGGCGGGTCCGGCGAGCCCGCGCAGCGCCACCCCGCAGTCCTCGAAGTCGGCGGGCGGGGTGCGGTGCAGCAGCACGGCGACGACGGCGAGCGCGGCGATCAGCGCGCCCTGGACGACGGTGAGCGCGGAGAACGCCTGGGCCGAGGGCAGTCGTCCGCCCGAGGTCCAGCCGGGCCTGGCCCAGGCGCCGTAGACCGCGGCGGCGACCAGGACGGCGGGCGATCCGGCCAGCAGCAGCCGGGTGGTGCGCAGGTCGGGGGTGTCGTCGAGGTTGCCGAGGGTGCGGTCGGCCCGGCAGACCACGCCCGCGCAGACGGCCGCCAGCGCGGTGGCGGCCGCGGCGACGGTCCAGCCGAGCACCGGCAGCGGTCCGCCGTGGCCGAGGTGCCCGGTGTCGTGGGCGAGGGCGGGCAGGCAGAGGGCGGTCGCAACGGTCAGCAGGCCGGCCGCGGTGTGGGCGGTGCGCAGCCGGGCGACCGCCCGGCGGCCGTACCAGAACCCGGGCATCGCCAGCGGCGGTGTGCCGGGCGGCGGCGTCGGCCGGGCGGCGGGGCGCTGCGACTCGTAGGCGTACCAGGTGCGGTGGGACAGCCACCACAGCAGCACGGTCAGCGCGACGGGCGCGCTCGCGCCGAGCAGCAGCCGGCGGCCCGGCAGGCTCCACCAGCCGCCGTGCGCCGCAGCGGCGAAGCCCATCCAGGACTTGCCGCGGGAGCAGCCGGTCCGGCCGGCGCACTGCCAGCCGACGATGTCGAGGGCGACCTCGCAGACGGCCGCGACCAGCAGCACCGTCAGGGTCAGCGCCAGCAGCCGGACGATCACCTCGTAGAGGCGGGCCAGGCGGGTGCGCAGCGAGGGCGGCCGCATCCAGTGCGCGAGGTTGGCGATCATGAAGGGCAGCAGCAGGAGCCACAGTGCGCGGCCGGCGTTGCCCGAGGTCAGGTTGGACCAGCAGTACGCCTCGGGCACGGGCTCGTCGCGGTGGCGTTCCGGGTGCTGCTCGGCGTCGGCGTCGCAGGCCCTGCGGTGGATGCCGGCCGTGTCGTCGCCGGCCAGCCGTACGGTGCGCGGGTCGCCGAGCATCTGCTGCGGGGTGGTGCCGCCGACGCCGTGCACGAGGAGTTCCAGGGCGAGTTCGGTGCGGGCGGCGGGATGGGTGTGCGATGCGGTGGCCACTGGTGCCCCCGTTCCTCGTGTGCTGTGTCGGGGTGGTGCCCGCTGGCGCGGCGCGCTAGTCGTGGGCATCTCGAACCGTGCCGCAATCGTGACGCACGGCGACGATGCGGCGCCGAACGCCACCGGGCCGGGGTGGCCGAGCCGGGGCCGGACGGCCGGTCCGGGCCGCCGGCGCGCCGGGTCCGGCGGTCCCGCGGGCGCCGGGCGTGCGCCGGTGCGGTGGCGGATCGGTCACCTGGCGTACACCTGGCACGGTCATGCGTGGAAGGATGGCGGCAGCGCACCGGCGTCAGCCGGGCACCGGCGGCGCCGGTGCGGACGGTGTGGACAACGACACGGACGGGACGGGGTCACGGGTGAGCGACAACCAGAACCTCCTCGCGGAACAGCGGCGTGCTCTGATCCTCGACGAGGTCAGGCGCCGCGGCGGGGTGCGGGTCAACGAGCTGACCCGGCGGCTGAACGTCTCCGACATGACCGTCCGCCGCGACCTGGACGCGCTGGCCCGCCAGGGCGTGGTCGAGAAGGTGCACGGCGGCGCGGTGCCGGTGGTGGAGGCGAGCAGCCACGAGCCCGGTTTCGAGGCCAAGTCGGGTCTGGAGCTGGGCGCGAAGGAGGCCATCGCCAGGACCGCGGCCACGCTCGTCGCGCCCGGCAGCGCGATCGCCCTGGCCGGCGGCACCACCACCTTCGCGCTCGCCCACCACCTGCTGGACGTCCCGGACCTGACGGTGGTGACCAACTCGGTGCGGGTCGCGGACGTCTTCCAGTCCGGGCAGCGCCGGCCGGGCGCCAACCACGCCGAGGCGACGGCGACCGTGGTGATCACCGGCGGTGTGCGCACCCCCTCGGAGACGCTGGTCGGCCCTGTCGCGGACCGGGCCATCCAGTCGCTCCACTTCGACCTGCTCTTCCTCGGCGTGCACGGCATCTCGGTGGAGGCGGGCCTGTCCACCCCGAACCTCGCCGAGGCCGAGACCAACCGGCGGTTCGTGCGCTCCGCCCGCCGCGTCGTGGTGATCGCCGACCACACCAAGTGGGGGACGGTGGGCCTGAGTTCGTTCGCCTCGCTGGAGGACGTGGACACACTGGTGACCGACGCCGGCATTCCCGAGGTGCTGCGCGAGGAGATCGCCGAGCACCTCGCCCACCTGATCGTCGCCGGCGAGCCCGCGGCCGCGGACGGAGCGGCGGGCGCCGCCACGGCCGGGGCCGGCACCAGGCCGGGGACCGGACTCGCGGACAACGGCGGCGGCACGGCGTAACCTGCCGTCATGGCCCGCTCCCCGCGCCGACTGCGCCCCGTGGAACTCGGCTTCCTCGACGAGGCCCCGGTGCGGATGGCCTTCAGCGCCGTGCTGGCCGCCTCCCCCGGCGACGTCTACCGCGCCGTCGCCGACGAGACCCGCGACTGGCCCTCGTGGTTCGCCGGGGTCAAGCGGGCGGAAGCCCACGGCGACGGCCGCCGCACGGTCGTGGTGTCCGGCGGCACCCGTACCGAGGAGACCGTGCTCGTCGCCGAGCGCCCCCGCCGCTACGCCTACCGCGCCGACACCGTCAACCGCCCGGGAGTCTCCGCGCTGGTGGAGGAGTGGCTGATCGAGCCGGTGGCCGGCGGCGCCATGGTGCAGTGGACGATCGCCGCCGACGGGACGCCTGCGGCCAGGGCGTTCCTGCGCGCGATGCGCCCGGGCCTGCGGTCGGTCTTCCGCCGCACCGCGCACCGCCTGGACGTGCGGTGCGCGGTGTCCGCGACGCGACGGGTTTGAGCCCGGCGCCGGACGCCTGACGCCACCGGCGTCGTGGCGCCTGCCCGGGCGGCGCGGGCCGGAGTCCGGTCGGGGTCGGATCGAGTCGGGTCAGGTCGGGTCGGGTCGGGTCGGGTCGGGTCGGGGTCAGACGCGCAGTGCGCGCACGCAGTTCAGCGTGCCCGTGCCGTCGGCCACCGGCTTGCTGCGGTCGTACGGATCGACGCCCGGCCCGTGCGGCGGCGCGGCGACGCGGGCCCCGCCGCCGTCGAAGTGCGGGTGCAGGAAGCCGTCGTGGGCACCGCAGTCGACGCCGGCGATCTGCGCGGTCCAGCCGGAGAGCAGCAGCGAGTCGATGCGGGCCGGGCGCTGGACGTCGGCGGGGAGCTCGACGGTGACGGTGCGCCGCACCACGGTCCTGGTGATCTGCGGGGACGCTCCGGTGTCGGAGGCCCTGCGCACCGGGTAGACGAACGTGTAGTCGGCGAGGATGCGGGCGCCTCCGTAGGTGTCGCCGACGCCGAGGGTCATCCGGCCGCGCACCTTCACCGTGTCGCCGACCAGGCGCGCCTCGGGCCCGAACCGGCTGAGCAGCGCCGTCGGGTCGTCGGCGGCGGTGGGGTGGGCCAGGCTCTGCGTCAGCGTGCCGCGGGCGCTGCCGGTGTGCGCGTCGATGAGCCGGCTCACCGCGTCGGTACTGCCGCCGGCGAGGACCGCGGGGTCGAGGCCGGTGGCCACCAGCAGGTCCTTGGCCAGTCGCAGGCCGTCGGCGACCCGGTCCCTGGTCACGGCGAAGTACGGGATCGCGGCCGGCGGCACGATGGCGGCGGCGCCGTCGCCCCACGCCTCGGCCGGTGATCCTGCGAACGGCCGCTGGAGGGTGGCCCGTTGCTCGGGCACGGCGGCGGGCGGGCCGGCGGGCCTGGCCGTCTCGGGG
>JAJSZB010000101.1:0-19786 GCA_050613715.1 Streptomyces sp. IBSBF 3018 | reverse complement strand
CCCCACATGCGGTACAGTATCCGTGACCCGCCCTCCCCGGGCCGTCACCACAAGCGGATGTAGTTTAATGGTAGAACATGAGCTTCCCAAGCTCAGAGCGCGGGTTCGATTCCCGTCATCCGCTCCAAAGAAAAGCCCCAGGTCACGGACTAGGGGCTTATTTATTGTCCAGAATAATTCAGAAGCGACGTGCCATACACGTGCCACCGGGGTGAGAATTTGACACCCGCGGCACGCATGTTCGCCGCAACATTACGTTGCACTTGGCGGCAGTTTCTGTCGGCATTCGGGGTAAACTGACAGAGGGTTCGCAGAGTGGGGCCGGGCCTGAGTCTGGGAGCTGGCTCCACGGCGCCGACTTTGGTAAGCCACGGACCCTGACAAGCCGGATTGTTCATGCTGTCCGAGCAACTGCCACTCTCGCTTGCATCTCGGGCACGAAAATGCACGACAGATAGGATCTAGTGTCCTGAGTCGCTAATTCGTGTGCAGTATGCGGCGAGGGTGTCGAGGATGTCGTCGGCGGTCTTCGTCCAGACGAATGGCTTGGGGTTCTTGTTCCACTCGTTGATCCAGCCGCGGATGTCCCGTTCGAGTTCGGTGACGCTGTGGTGGGCGGAGCGGCGGAGTTTGCGGCAGGTCAGCTCGGCGAACCAGCGCTCGACGAGGTTGAGCCAGGACGCCGAGGTGGGGGTGAAGTGCAGGTGGAAGCGGGGGTGCCGTAGTAGCCACTTCTTGACCGGCTCGGTCTTGTGGGTGGCGTAGTTGTCCAGGACCAGGTGGAGTTCGAGGTGCTGGGGGACGGCGGCGTCGATGACCTTCAGGAAGCGGAGGAACTCCTGGTGGCGGTAGCGGCGGTAGTGCTGGGCCATGACCGAGCCGGAGGCGATGTCCAAGGCGGCGAACAGGCTGGTCGTGCCGTGCCGGACGTAGTCGTGGGTCATCTTCGCCGGCACGGTGGGCGCCATCGGCAGCACGGGCTGGGTCCGGTCGAGTGCCTGGATCTGCGACTTCTCGTCCACCGCCGGGACCAGGGCGTTCTGCGGCGGGGCGAGGTAGATGCCCACCACGTCGCGGACCTTGGTCACGAACTGCGGGTCGGTTGACAGCTTCCAGGTCTGAACGATGTGCGGCTTGAGGCCGAACGCCCGCCAGATCCGCGAGACAGCCGACTGCGACATGCCCGCCGCCTGGGCCATCGAACGCGTCGACCAGTGCGAATCACCCGTCGGCGGCGCCTGGTCGAGTGTCCTGGCGACCAGGGCCTCGACCTGCTCGTCCGTGATCTTCCGCGGTGCCCCCGAACGCGGATGGTTTACCAGGCCCTCCAGCCGGTCCGCGACGAACCGGGACCGCCACTTGCGCACCGTCTCCCGGGACACCCAGATCTTCCGCGACCTGCGCGTTCGGCCGACCGTCCGCGCACGCCAACACGATCCTCGACCGCAACACCAGCGCCTGGGAGGCGGTCTGCTTACGCAACCAACCCCGCAGCACCCGGCGCTCGTGATCGGACAACTCCAACAGCAACGGCTTGGGACCAGGCGCCGCCCCACCCTACAACCGCAAACGAACTAACGACTCAGAACACTAGGACCACTCGCGCACAGAAACCTCACGTGAAGACCCGCCGGGTGAGAAGATTTCTGCTGCAATACTGCGCAGCTGCATCCCCAAGGAGGACTCAAGCACCATTCAGACCGTAAAATGCCGCAAATTTCACAACCGCCTCACGAAATTCGACCGGCGGAAGATACTCATGCTCCGTGACGTAATGCACGATCAGGGATGGCGCTGCAAAGGCTGCACCACCTCCACCGTCAACATGAATTTCGGCCGCCCCGAGCAAATGGCTACACCCGCCTTGGTCAACATACTCGATCATTCGCCGTCCGCAGATTTGGCAGGAATGAGCCCCTCGGGTCAGATTTACTTGGAATCCAAGCAGATACACCAAGGCCCTACGAAACTCTTCCTCAACAGGACCAGTCGGATAATCACGTCCAGCTTCGAGCCATCCGACATTCAACCGACTCCTGTCAGATTCATCGTATACATAAGGTGTCAAGTCGGCGAAATACGTCATCTCT
This sequence comes from Streptomyces sp. IBSBF 3018, assembly GCA_050613715.1. Classification (GTDB taxonomy): domain Bacteria; phylum Actinomycetota; class Actinomycetes; order Streptomycetales; family Streptomycetaceae; genus Actinacidiphila. The sequence goes on along the minus strand of JAJSZB010000101.1, from coordinate 17,696 downwards.
CTAGCACCATTCACGACACGTCGCTATGTGAACAGGCCCCATATTTGGTCGCAAAATAGCACTCAGCGACGTGGGGTGCGACGTAGTGATTGACCCGGTCATGACGATCATCTTCTCATAACTCAATCCGCGGGCCGGAGAAATTGTCAAGTCTCTGATATTCTTCCCGGGACCCACCACCTCGTACGGCTGAACGATGAGTCCTTGCTCTACTGCCAACCCCGCTCCGTCACTGAGCTTCGCGTCCTCAGCACAATAGAATACACACCAGGTTCCGGATGGCACCTGAGTTTCGGCACCGTCGACGACATCCCAGGTGCCGTGGCCGGCAATGACAGCCTGTCCGTCGGGCCGTCCACCCGGCCATCGCTCCACTGTGGGATCGTTATTGTGCACACCTTTACCGAATGTCGGCTGCGGCGCGTGACCGCGGTGAACAGGTGCGGCCGAACTGTCAGCACTCGCCTTTGTGGGGCCGGGTCCTGTTCCGGCTGCCGGGGTGCTCGGCTCGGTGACCTCGTGGAGGAGGGCCTGGTTCTCGCCGCCGCCCGCGGGCGGCGGGGTTCCGTCGCCGGCGGCCTCCTCGACGCCCTTCGCTCCGGCCGTCGGGGGCTTGACCGTAGAGCCTTCTTCGTGGACCGACTTGGTCGTGCCGGCGTCCTCGCCCGCTTCCTCTCCCGCCGGGTCTCGTTCGGGACCAGGGCCGCAGTCGCCCATCATGGCACCGCAGGCCGTAACAAACGTGGCTGTTGCGCCTTCGAAGCACGCAGGACCAAGTAGCCCGGCTGATTCTGCGGAGCACGTCGCGACACCGACCGCCGCGACGACGACGACCGCGCCCACGCCCACATAGGGTGCAGACTTCGCCAGCGCGTGACCGGTGCAGCCCCAGAATCCATGGCATCCCCCCCTCTTCTTACTGGAGTGCGAAGCGCCGCCGCTTGATGTGTCCGTATCCGCCGCGTTGGTGCCGGGGTGATTGCCTACGTCTGCCGCAGGCTCCGGATCGGTATGCCTGTACCAGTCGTCGTATCCCGTCGGATCAGATCCGCTTGCCGGGTTGTCTGCCGCGTAGGCGTAGCCACCCATCTGGTTGGGGTCGCCGGCCTGGAAGATCGGGTCGGGGGTGAGGAAGCGGCCGAGGGCGGGATCGTAGGCGCGGGCGCCGAGGAGGTCGAGGTGGTTGGAGGGGTCGGTGGGTTGTCCGAGGAAGCCGTGGTTCTCGTCCGGCGCGACCCACGCAGTGGGTCTGGCCCCGCGTGGATTGCCGTACGGGTCGTAGTAGCGGCGGGTGACCGCCAGGGTGCCGGCATCGACGGCTGTGGTGGCGGTGCCTTGCGCATTGGCCACCTGGTACGTGACCGATCCGCCGCTGGACCGGGTCACGGTCGTCCCATCCGGCCCGGAATAGTTCCGCAAGGCGGTGCAGGTGCCGGATGACACCTCAAGGGTGATCTGCTCGGCTCCACCGAAGAGGTAGAGGACGCGGGTGGTGTCCTTGCCGTCGACCGCGGCCGTCTGCTCCAGCAGGTTGCCGTCCGCGTCATAGACGTACTTGCTGGTGTTCGTATGAATACCGTCGCCCGTGGAGACAGCCGCGGTGCGGCCCTCCGCGTCATAGGTGAATGTCTGTGTCTGGCCCGCGGCCGGTTCGGCGCCCTTCGCGGCCGTGGTGTATGTCTGGGCGTTCGCGCCGCACGTCCACAGGATCTGCTGGGTGCCGGGGGTCTGGTTGCCTGCCGGATCGGCCAGGCACAGCCCCGACGTCACGTTGACGAGGGTGCCGCTCGCCGTCGTCCTCCACTTCTGGGTTGCCTTCGCCGACGAGCAAGTGTTGATGACGATCTTGGTGTTCTTGGCCGGCGCCGCGTCCGCGGTGTCCACGCACTTGCCCAGCACCTGGACGGTGCCGTCCGTGCCGATCGTGTACGTCTGACCGCCTGCGCCGCAGCCCCACAGGATCTGGGCGGTGCCATCCGTGGTCCGTCCGGCGGAGTCCGCCAGGCAGAGCGCTCCTCCACTCGTGCTCTTGATGCCCGACACAAGCGGACCGACCGTGATTGTGGATCGGTTCATCAGGTTCCCGGCGTTCACCTGCGGAACCTTGGATGCGTCCTGATAACCGAGTGTGGTGGTCGCGGTACCAGTGGCCGGGCTGCCGGAGGCGACCGACGTCGCCTGGTTGGGGAGGCTCGCCGGAGCTGTTCCGTCGGCGCCGGCATAGGTCACCGACTGGGTGGTGTCGTTGGCCGCGCTCCCGGTGGGGTCGTGGTCGACCATGCCCGTGCGATCGCCGAGCAGGTCGTAGGTATATGTCTGCCAGTACGGAGCCGGCCCGCCGACCGTGGTCGTCTTCACCGGCGCCAAGGCCGTGGTCTGCACGGAGGCGGTGTTGCAGCCGCCGACCTCGCCGACCTCGTCACTGCCGGGGTTGGTGATGCCCCCCGTGTCGGTCCAAGCCGCGGTCAGCCTCTGGAAGGAGTCGTAGCTGAAGCACTGCGTGTCATGTGTGGTGTTGTCCTGCAGGTCGTCCGCAGCGGTCAACTGGCCAGACTGGTCGTAGCGGTAGTTGACAACGTCCAGCGCGGTGGCCGACGTCTGGAGCATGTCCTTGGTCTGCATCGTGCGCCCGGTCGTCGGGTCATACGTGGCGAAGGTCGCCAGTTCCTTGCCGACCTGGCCGTAGTTCGCCTGCAACACCCGCCCGAAGGGATCGTGGACGGCCGTGTCCAGGTAGGGCGGGGTGTTGGAGTTGTCGATGAACCCGCCGATGCCGTCCAGATTGCCCTGCTGGGTGTACCCGAAGTCGACGTGTTCGGCCGGCAGGCCGCCGTCTGCCTGGTAGTGAATGCTCGACAGAAGCCCGACCGTGGGCGTGTAGACGTTGCCCAGGCTGTACGTGACAGAACCGCTGTCCGGCGGCTCGCTCTGACCGGCCGCCGGGAAGCCGTCCGCGGCGGGAATGGTCAGGGTGGAGCCCAGGGGCTGGTACGCCGTGTCGTAGCCGGTGACCGCCTCGGTGTACGCCTTCGTCCCTGCCGTGGCGTCGTGCTCGTACCGAGTGGAGGAGGTCGGGTAGCCCTTCTCCAGGGTGTCGTACGTCCACGACGCCTGTTCCTTCGCCGGGTCCGGGGTCGCCGACCACGAGGCCGCGTACTCGGCGCTGACCCGGTTGTCCCAGTCGTAGCTGTAGGACATGACCTGACCACGCGGGTCGGTCATCTGCAGCAGGTTGCCCGCGGAGTCGTACTTGTCGAAAGTGGAGGTCCCGACGTTCGGGTCGGACTGCGTGGTGGGCCGTCCAAGAACGTCGTATCCGTACGACCAGGCGTTGCCCGCGCTGTCCTTGATCGTGGCTACCTGACCGGCTGGGTTGTAGGTGTAGCGCGTCGTGGCGTTCGCCACGCTCGCTTTGCCGGCCGTTCCGGTCTCCCAGGTCACCGCCCCCGCACTGTTGCTGAGCGCCAGATCACCGTCGTTACGGATCTGCAGCTTGCTCCCGGTGCCGCTGGTGCCGGAAGACCACAGAGCGTTGTGGCCGGTGTCGTAGACGACGAAGTTGCCGTCCGTCTGGAATGTCGCCCAGGCGCCAGGGTGACCCGCCGTGCCGGCAGCAGACCACAACTGCTTGCCGGTGCTGAGAGCCGACAGTACGAGCCCGCCGTCGGCCTGCATGCTGAGCCTCGTGGCTGCGGAGGTCAGCGAGGTGCCGGACGGGATGGTCTGCCCACCGGTGAGCGTGACCGCGGTGCCGGTGTTCTTGACAACGCTGCTGGTGACCTGCCCTAGGGCGTTGGTGAAGGTCGCCGAGGAACGGCCACCGACGGGTGCGATGGTGTCGGTCTCGTCCGCGCCCGGGTAGGCCGTGCTGGTATGCCACTGCTGGATGGCCTGGTGCCAGAGCGTGCTGATGACCTCACGCCCCTGACCGTCGTACGCGGTGGTCGTCTCCGAGGGGATCTCGTTCTCGTTCGCCGCGAACAGCGTGGTGCTCGGGATGTTGATCGGTTCGGAGTACGGCGCGTACGAGGCGACTTGCCAGCCATGCGAGTCGTAGAAGGTGTCCGAGATGATCCGGCCGGAGTTGCTGTCGCCCGAGGCGGTCGACTGCACCTGCCTCGGCTGGAGCAACCCGTCATAGATGCTGATCGACGTGGCGTACGTGCCGTCTTCGCGCAACGTCTTGGTCGTGACGGCCGAGGGTGCGCCGGGGCTGGTGATGTCACGGCCGGGAGCGGGCACGGCGCCGGGGTTCACCGAGTAGGCGAAGGTCATGTCTGCGCTCTGTGAGGACGCGTCCCGCCCTGGGAGCCATACGGCGGTGCGGCGGCCGAGGGCGTCGTAGGTGATGTCCGTAACCCGGTCGTTGACGTCTGTCGACTCGGTCACCAGTCCGCGCAGGGGGTCCAGCCGCGACGTCTGCTTCCACTGCCGCGAGTTGAACGTGGTGACCGCGGTCGGGTTGGTGTTGTCCCCGGCGGGATTCCACGCTGGGGTGAAGTCGGTGTGGGTGTCCTTGTTCGTGATGTCCCGTGCGTCGGTTACACGTCCGGCGCCGTCGTACGACATCGCCGTGTTCGTCTGCCAAGTCTCAGCGCCGCCTGAGAAACCGGTTGCCACCTGAACGGCCGTGACTTGACCGATGGCTGTGCTGCCGCTCTGGTCCAGCTGTCCGAACACACCGAGGTCGGAGAGAGATCCAGGTCCGTCGTAGTAGATCTTCCGGTCCGAGATCAGTGTCGAGGTACTCGTGGCCGTGCCGCACGGACCGCTCACCACGGTGACTCGGTCCGGATAGGTCAGCGCCATGGTGTTCGTCGACGCCGGATCTGCGTACGTGGTGGTGGTGCACTTCTCCTGCGCCGGCACGCTCACGTCTCCGTGAGCGTCCACCGTGGAGGGGCGGCCATGGCTGTCGTAGGTGATGTCGGTCTCGGTGTGACGCCATGTCGTGCCGTCTGCCAGGAGGGCGTAGCCATTGGTCTGCACGGAACGGGGACGGTAGGAGACGAGGTCAGGGAGGGTGGACAGCGCCGGTCTCGTCTGGCCGGGGTTGTCCGCCTGGGTCCAGCCGGTCCACGCCGTCTGCGGCGTGCTTGCGGTGGACGTCGACCCGAAGGGGCCGTAGACCGTCTCGGCGACGACACTTCCTCCTGCCGAGCTGTAGGTGTCAGTTTCGAGCGGGGCGCCCGCCAGTTGATCGGCATCGGTGACGCTCTGCACTACTGAACCGTTGACCACGGCGTCGACGGACACGGAACGCCTGCTGCCGTCCGATGTGTAGTCCCCGTCCATGCCTTGGAGGTAGGTGGTGGTCGTCTGCGTGACCGGCTCGGGAGCCTGCCCTGAGCGGACGGTGACCTTGCGGAAACCGCGAAACTCGTCCCAGGTGCGGTACTGGTCGTCGGTGAAAACGGAGTCGTCGCGGTGCCATGCCGGACCGCTGTACGAGTAGGTCGACACCTGCGCCTCGGATCCGGCGGGGACCTGGCGGGCGTCGGGGTTGTACTGCGAGGCGATGGTGAGGTCCGATGCCGTCACGCTGTGGACCGTCGTCTTGTTGAACCAGTCGGCGATCGGCTTCGAAGCGCCGGGCACGGTCCAGTAGACCGGGTAGCAGGAGTTGACGTTGGAGTCGGCGTCCGAGATGGACAGCGTCTTGCCGGCGCACGGGTCCAGGTTGTAACTGATCGCCACGGAGGCGCCCGTCTCCGTCTGGATGGACGAGATCCGGGGGTGGTACAGCGGTGGCGCGGACGGCGACGAGTCATTGACCCGGTTGTCGATCTCGGTGCCGGTGAAGGAGATCTGGTTCAGAGAGATGTCGCTGTTGCCGTTGTCGTAGGTGTCCTTGCCGGTATGTCTGATGGACTGTAGCCACATCACCGCCTGCAGCGATCCCGCGTCGGCGGGGTCGACGGTCGTGCCCGTGACCGGGTCCACGGTGCCGCCCGCGTCGGAGTAGACCTGCCCGAGCTGGTAGCTGTCCACGGGGACCAGTGCGTCCGTGGTTCCCTGCTTCACGTGGACTTTGGTGGTGATCGAGTCCAGGCGAGTCGTGGTGAAAAAGGTGGGGCCGGCAGTGATGCAGACGTTCGTCGGCACGCTGGTCGAGCCCGTGGGCAGGTGGGTGCTGTCACCCGAGTCGCAGTGGAGGTCCCATGGCACGTCCGGCCAGTGCGGCGCGGTCGAGTCGCTGAGGTTCCCTGCCGAGCAGTCGGTGAAGGCAGAGGTCGTCTGGCACCGCTGCTGGGTGGTGAAAGACACCTGAGCGGCAGGAGTTCGCCCGGCCTGCTCGTCATCGAGCGTGTAGCCGTAGCTGATGGACGTCAGTGAGCCACCGCGGGTGTACGAGACAAGGGTGCCGTCGGTGCCAGCCGCGGCTTGGCCCCCGCCGAGGTCGTAGTAGTTCACCTCCGGCGAGTAGTCGTAGCGCTGAACGAAGCCGTTGGGCGAGACGATGAAGTCAAGGTTCCATCGCCAGCCCTCGGGCTTCGCACAGCGGGAAGCCTTGCCTTGTGAGGGGTCGTAGCAAGGGTCATCTGTCACCGGGTGCAGCACGGGCACGCCCCACGCTGAGTCTGTCGACGCGTCGGTGGGGTTCGAGGACTCTGCCAGACCCGATGTACCAGGCGCGGTCGGGGAGTGATCGGCACCGAAGTAGGCCGCTGCACCGTCAGGGGTGAGGACCCGGTAGTAGATACCGTCCTGCAAACCGTTCACGGCGCCCGACATCTCCTGGACAACCGTGCCGTCATCCCCTTGGAGCTTCCACTCCTGCACCTCTCCGGGGACACCCGACGACGCCGTGGCGACGAGCTGGCCGCTGTGACCGCCGTACGAGAGCGTGGCGTTGTCCCCGCCCCAGCACTGGTCGCCCGAGTCCTTGAGGATCTTGTTTCCACTGCCGTCCAGCAGAGACCCACAGCTTCGGTAATTCCGTTGGACGAAGCCGGGGTCGTAGTCCCAGCCGTCGCCCAGCCACGAGGACTGGGAGTTGCGTGCCGAGGTTTCGCCGTCTTGGGTCTGCGAGTCGTAGTCCAGGCTCACGGAAGGTGCGCTACCGCCAAGGGCCGTAGGCACGTCAACGGGATAGGAGTAGGTGAACGCACCCGTGGCCGTGGTCTGCCAGGTACCCGACTGGCTGAGCGATGTTGCCGTGTAGTCGCCCTGTGACCCAGAACTGCCCGACGTCACAGCCAGGGCCGAGGCGCCGGCCGTGGCGATCTCGGCTGTCAGCTGCTCCGCACCGACCCGATTGGTGAAGTGCACAGGCGTCTGCACCTGGCACGACGCCACCTGCGGGGTGCTCAACGCGCAGGCCGGCATACCGACCAGCTTCAGCCGCGAGCCGAAGCCGCCGCCGTATGCCTTGGCCAGGCCGGAGTAGTCGATGACGACCTGAACCGACGATGAGCCGTCTTTGCCCTGCGGGGTGACGCCGACCAGCATGCCGTCGGCACCGGCGCGAAGCGCTTGGTCGTGCGAGGCAACCTGCACGCGGACGGCCGAAGTCTGCTCGGCAGAACCGGCCGCAGAAGCCGATCGACTGCCTCTCGCGTCACTCGATGCCACCCAGACCGGCAGACGACCGGCCTTCACCGGCTTCGTTCCGGAGGTGGTCGATCCGCTCGGGTCCACGGTTACGGTTCCGGCCGCGGGCCAGACCGGGGCCTTCGATTGGAAACTGCGCAATGGGTGCTGGATCCCAGCGGCTTTCGGCGCAGCCATCGTCAGCCGATGACCGCCGACCGCCGGAGTATCAGGAAGCTTCTCCGGCTTCCAGATCGCGCCCTTGAAGTGGTACGTCCCTGCGTCAGCGGCGACTGCCCCGGGAACGAGCAGGACCAGCGCCGAGACGAAAGCCGTCCCGAACGTCAACGTCCTCGTCCAGACCCTGCCCCCACGTTGCACACGCCAACGACGGCTGCCGTTCACTCAACCCCCCCCCGGGTCCCGTCACCAGCGTGGCGACCGACCGGAGGCTATTGATGATGAGTCGACATCTCAATAGCCTGTGCCGTCGCTGGTCGGGCCCTTCCGTCCTGATGGGTCCGCACCGCCCTCCGGAGTCGAGGGCGAACGAGGGCACGAGGGGATCTAACGGACAGACGTCAGCCCTCCAGCAGTCCCAGGGGTGGGTAAACGTGTCACACATCACGCACCGCGGCAACGCGGTGGAGGGGGGTACGTCTCGTGCTGTCAATCTTCGCCCGCCGGCGAAAGCCGGCTGGGTACAAGCGGCTTCGAGCAGGGCTGCTCACTGTTCCCATGTCTCTCTTGGCCGGGGCCCTCGTCGCCCTGCCGACAGGCCCCGCAGCGGCCGACCAGCCGCCCGACACCGACCCATTGCTGACCGCGCAGACGCGGGCCGTCGACACGGGCCAGGTAGTTCCGGTGGACAGCCTCACCAGTGAAGTCTCGACCACTGACGCCAACCCGGACGGTACCTTCACCTCGGCGACGAGTCTGCTCCCGGTACGCGTCTACATGAAGGATTCCTGGGTTCCGGTCGACGCCACCCTGACGTTGGGCTCCGACGGCCTGCTGTCGCCGACAGCCACACCGAACGGGGTGAAACTGTCGAACGGCGGCTCGGGACCGCTGGTGACGCTGACGCACGGCAGTGGCGTCAGCATGTCGCTGAGCATGCCGTTCTCCCTGCCCACTCCGACAGTCAGCGGGGACACGGCCCTCTACCCATCGGTCCTGCCTGACGTCGATCTGTCGGTCACGGTGACTGATCAGGGCGGCTTCAGTGACGTCCTGATCGTGCATACTCCGCAGGCCGCCGCTGATCCCAGGCTTCAGACCCTCACCATGGCCGTAGCGACTGACGGGCTGAGCCTGCAGTCTTCCAACGGCGGCATGGATGCTGTCACAGCGGACGGGACTCTCGCATTCACCGCCCCGCGCCCGCTGATGTGGGACTCGGCGACCACGGTCTCATCTACACCTGCCCATGCGCAGTTGTCCGCCCAGCCTGCAGACAGCGGCAGCACGGGCGAAAGCCCGACTCCGTCGTCCGCTGATGGCCCTGGTTCGGCCGCTCACGTCGCCCCGGTGCCGATGGAGACCGCTGCGAACGCCCTGACCTTGACCCCAGACGCCAGCCTGCTCAACGGCGCGAGCACTCAGTACCCCGTCTACATCGATCCGTACACCAACCCGGTCACGGGGACACCGGGCGGAAAGTACGACGAGGTGTACTCGAATGCGCAGTGCGCCGACGAACCGCAGTACCAGAAGCCGCAGCCCGGCGGAGAAGGTGTCGGGTACCAGTACAGCGGCGGACAGTGCGGCAGCGGCATCGAGCGCAGCTACTACAGCATTTACACGGGAAACCTGCATACGGGTTTCCACATCTATGACTCGCGCATCTCCATCTCCACGACCTTTGCCGCGAGCTGGGATTGCAACAAGAACCAGCCCATAACACTTCATACGACCAATGCGATTGGGCCGGACACGGACTGGCTGACCCGCCCGGGCCAGCACGACACGGCATTCCCCACAGTCAGCACCACCGTGCCCAGCGGCCAGAACGGCAATAGCAACTGCAGCAACCACACCGCGACCTTCGTCGTCACGCAGCAGGCACAGACGATGGCCAACGGCGACGGTGACGGGTACGACGCGGCGGGCACGTTCGGCGGCGAGGCGAACGCTTGGACCATCGGCCTGTTCGGCAACGAGTCGTCGCCGGACGGCGACCAGGACTACCTCCGGATGTCGGAGACCCTGACGCTCACCACCAAATTCGACGTGCCTCCGCTGGCTCCCACAAGCCTGCACACCGTCCCGACCCCCGCCGGCGCGTCGGGGCCATGCGTCGAGGGCGGTGACGGCTGGATCGGCGCGACCACGTACTCGAGCGCCGGAAGCAACATCATGCTGCATTCCACCGTCACCACTCAAATATCCGGCGAAAAGGCAGCCGCACACTACTCTGTGTGGGACCGAAGCGTCACCGATCCATCCACAGGGTATCCACGAGCCAAATCATCGCCCGACAGTTCATATCTCGCTTCGGGCACCGACGCCGTAGAACCCATCGGATTCACACTGCTGGACGGCCATGAGTACGGGTGGGACGTCTACAGCCAAGACGACTCCACCTTGCATTTGACGTCTCCGACAAGTGCCCACTGCTGGTTCAAGACGGACTTCACACCACCCGCCACACCCATGGTCCAGAACAACAGCTCCTTTCCGCCTGTAGGCTCGGGAGCAGCAAACCCGGTCGTCTACGCAGGACCGGGGAAGACCGCATCGTTCACCGTCACAGGCAAGGACAATCCCTCATCGGATCAATCTTGCGACAGCGCGTGTCTGTCCAGCGGGATCGACCACTTCATCTGGAAACTGGACACGCCACCTACACCGATCGACGGAAAAGCGGCCCAGGTCAGCAGTACGTCCGCTGACGGAACAGCAACAGCCACTCTCCCCGTACCGGTCACGCACTGGGGCGTCCACACCCTGTTTGTCGCCGGCGTCGACGCCGCCGGGAATCCCTCGACCGCGTCCGCCAGTTACACCTTCACCGTTCCCTGGGACCCGGACACCGTCATCAGTCCGGGAGACATCTCCGGAGACGGAGTTCCTGACCTGCTCGCCACCACCAAAACCGGCGACCTTGACATGGTCCCGGGCGACCAGGACCCCGCGCAGAAGCCTGCGCCCGCGCAAGCCGGCCCGGTCACGACCGCACCCCAGGTGACGGGACCGGTCACCGTGTCGACCGCTGCGGACTCGCCCGACGGCACCGGCTGGAACAACTACCTCGTCACCCACCGCGGAAACCTCCACGGTGCCGACGTCGACGATCTGTTCGCCTACAACAAGACCACCCATCAGCTGTACGTCATCAAGAACGACCTTGATCCGATCGACGATTCGGCGACCCCTTTGGTTCCGTACTCAGCCTTCGGCGGATTCGTCGGCAAACGCTTCGACGTCGTCGTGAAGGACGGGTGCGCAGAGGCTGACGTCGTCGCCGACCCGTCACGCTGCCGAAATGCCGGCTATCCGGGGACTCAGTGGAACATCAGCCAGGTCATGGTGCTCGGCAACGTCTACGGCAACGAGCAGGGATATCCCGCGGTGGCCACCGTCGAGAACAACAGACTGTGGCTCTACCAGTCCGACGGCGGTCAGCACCTCGAGGACCCCATCCTGCTCGGAGACGGCGACTGGTCGGGTCAGACGCTCATCGCACCCGGCACAGTGCAGGGCACGCCGGTTCTCTGGACGCGTGACGACAAGTCCGGAACCGTCTACAGCTACCCGCTGACCATCGATCCTTCGACCAAGCTTCCCCCGCTACTGCACGCTCCGACCCGCACGACCCTTGTCTCCAACGTCACGAGCACGAGTGGCGGGCCGCTGTGCCTGGCCTCCCCGGCCGCTCGCACTGCGGATGGGACGGTCGTCATCGTCTGGGGCTGCCTGGCCGGCCATGCAGAGCAGGAGTTCACCTTCCGCAGCGACGGAACCGTGCGCGTACTGGGTAAGTGCCTGTCGACAGACGGCGGAGGCACCGCGAACAGCACACTCGTCGTCATCGAGACCTGTGACGGCTCGGCCCCCCAGAAGTGGGCTCCGGCAGCAGGCGGCGCACTGATGAACGTCAGCTCCGGTCGGTGCCTGGCCGATCCCGCGGCCGACCAGACGCCGAACACCCAGCAGATCCTGTGGACCTGTGGTGCCGGCGGCCAGAACTGGACCGGTGGCAGCTCGACGTCGCTGCCGACTGGCACGGCCCAGTCGGACATCGGGCCGCTCCTGCCGGTGTCCGGCTACCCGAGCGTCGCATCGCCCGGTGACATCAACAGCGACGCCGGTCCGAAGGACGGAAACCCCGACCTCTACGCCATCGACGCCAATGGCCAGTTGACCGAATATCCGGGAAGTGCTCCCACCGGCACCACCGCGACCTTCAGCACTTCTCCGACCCGGCTCGGCGCAATCACCGACACCGCCAACCACTGGTGGAAGCTCAACGAGGGCGCGGGCAGTACAGCCGTCGACTGCGATGGCGGCTCAGCGCCGGACTGCTCGGACGGCTCGCCCATAACGCTCTCCGGTGCCTACGCCTGGGCCACAGACTCCGTCCGCGGCTCCGTCCTGAATCTCACGGCTACCACGGGACACGGAACCTCGGCTCCCGCAGTCGACACCTCGGCCGGGTTCACCGTCTCCGCCTGGGCCAGGCTCTCGTCGACAGGAGCCAATTCGACCTTCGTCTCCCAGTCCGGCACCAGCGGATACGCCAGCGGTTTCGAGCTCTACTATTCCTCGGGCGCCCAGGCGTGGGCGTTCGGCCGACACACGGAAGACAGCTCGAGCACCTCGTATCAGGCCGTGTACGGACCACCCGGCACGATCGGCCAGTGGACTCATCTGGTCGGCGTCTTCGACCCGGTCGCCGGGAAACTCAGCTTGTATGTGAACGGCCGACTTGCCGGACAGCAGGACTACACCGGCACCGATTGGAACGCCGGCGGCGCCTTTCAGATCGGCCGTCGTCTGGCTCCCGACGGCTGGGGCGAATACGCCAACGGCGAGGTGAGCGACGTGCGCACCTACCCGACGGCCCTCTCCCCCGCCGAAGCCGCCTCCGGCAACGACATCCAGAAGGCGGTCCAACTGGACTGACCACGAAGGCAACCGGCCGGTCCCGGGGTCACGGTCCCCGGGACCGGCCGTGTCAGGCACCGCGCGGTGCGCACGCGCCGCATCGGCACCGGGCAGAGCGGAATGAGTCGGTCAACGACGGCCACCGACGACACAGTCGGTCCATCCTCGCGGCGCGGGGAGCGGTCCCCCAGCGCTGTCGCGCGGCACCGCTGATGGATCCATCCCCGCAGGCGCGGGGAGCAGGAGAGCCCGGAACAGGTGCTGGCAGACAGCGAAGGTCCATCCCCGCGGGCGCGGGGAGCAGCATGTGCTCGCCCTCGACACGGTGCGGGCCGCGGGTCCATCCCCGCGGGCGCGGGGAGCAGAGCCCGAACTTGTGCACCTTGTGCGTGACGTGGGGTCCATCCCCGCGGGCGCGGGGAGCAGAGCTCCCAACGGCCGTGCCGGTAGGCCGTGATGGGTCCATCCCCGCGGGCGCGGGGAGCAGTCTGACTGACCTGCGAGTTTTCCACGAGGTCAAGCCGCGCTGAACCAACTTCCGAGAAAGCGACAAATAGGCCGTACCGTCAATCGAGGGAGCTGACACTCTCCCACCGAACAAAGTACTACCCCTGCAACCCGCCACCGGTCACCCCACCGGAAGGGGACCCAGCAGGATCGGCACCGCACGCAGAAGCATCGCCCGCGCCACCATGCGCACCCGCGGACAGCCCCAGCCAACGCCCAACCCGCCGAACCGGCACCCGCACGAGCCTGACCGGATGGAGGGACAGCGCCCCACGCTTGCTTTGTAAGACACATCGTCTTACGCTTGCGACATGGCTGACACCATCACCATCCGCAGCGACTCAGAGACCGAGCACGCCCTGGCCGTCCTCACCACCGACGGCAGCTCGCGATCGGCCGCCATCCGCCAGGCAGTCCTCGAAACCGCCATGCGGCGAGAGCGCGCCGCCGCGATGCGACGCGCTGTCCTGCGGATGCCGCTGGGCGAGCCCGACGGGACCGACGTCGCTACAGAAATCTCCCGCGACCGCGGGGAAGAGCGCTGATGATCTACCTCGACTCAGCCGCCGTGGTCAAGCTCGTCCACGCCGAGTCCGAATCCCAAGCTCTGCGCGACTGGCTGGACGAACGCGCGGACACCGGCTGGACCAGCTCCGCCCTGGTCGAAATCGAATCCTTCCGAGCCCTGGCCCGCCACGCCCCGGAAGCCGTCACACGACTCCACCCCGTCCTGGACCTCATCGACATGGTCGAACTCGACGCCAGCACCCGCATCCTCGCCCAGACGGTCAAGCCTGCGACGGTCCGCAGCCTGGACGCCATCCACCTCGCCACGGCCCTGCGCATCCGCCCGCGACTCACCTCCTTCATCACCTACGACAAACGACTCGCCGACGCCGCACACACCGCCGGCCTCACCGTCGACATGCCCACATAAGCCCGCTCGTCCGACATCTCTGCGCACACCCGAGACGAACCTCCGCAGGCTTTGCAGAACCGCCCCAACGAGGTCACCTGAAGCCGACCACCAAGTCCGCCCCCGCGGCCGTAGGAACAGGGGCGTCGGCCCCCTCACCCCTTCCGTCCACTCGCCCCGTACACGAGCGTCCATCCCCGCGGGCGCGGGGAGCAGTGGCCGAGGATGGCCGCCCCGGCGTCGCCGTAGGGTCCATCCCCGCAGGCGCGGGGAGCAGAACGCCGAGATCCGCGACCAGCTGACCGAGGTGGGTCCATCCCCGCGGGCGCGGGGAGCAGTTCAGCTGCTCGATGTCCTGCGCGAGGACCACGGGTCCATCCCCGCGGGCGCGGGGAGCGGGGCTACCCGGGCCACTTCTACCACCTGCCGTTCGGGTCATCCCCGCGGGCGCGGGGAGCGGTGTCTTCCTGGGATGTGGTTCCTGCGCTGCTCAGGCTCATCCCCGCGGGCGCGGGGAGCAGTTGCAGCGGGGGCAGTTAGCCGGGTGGGCGTCGGGTCCATCCCCGCGGGCGCGGGGAGCAGAGCGAGGGTTCCAGGACGCGCTCAGCGCGCTGGGTCCATCCCCGCGGGCGCGGGGAGCAGGACACGGTGACCGCTGCCGCGGCGCGGTGGGGCGGTCCATCCCCGCGGGCGCGGGGAGCAGCCCTTGACGAGAAAGTCGATGATCAGCCGCACGGGTCCATCCCCGCGGGCGCGGGGAGCAGTCTGACTGACCTGCAGGTCTTCCACAGGGCCAGGGCGCGCTGAACCAACTTCCGAGAAAGCGACAAATACGGCCTATTGCCCACCGCGAAGCCTGAGCCCTCGGCGAACAAGGTACTGCCGGCACAGCCCCGACTGCCTCACGGAAGAACGCACGCAAAACTCCGCCCGCACTCGAGTGCACCACCCGCGCCACCCTGCGCACCAGATGCGCCGGTACCCCACGGGCAGCCACAGCCAGTCACCCAGCCCGCCAGCCGACGTCCCGTTAGCCTGAGCAGCAGGTCAGCCAGTAGCCACACAAGCAAAGCCCCCACGATTCCCACGGTCGAAGCGCGGGTTCGATTCCCGTCATCCGTTCCATAAAGAAGCCCCAGGTCGAGAATCTGGGGCTTCTTTCATCCGAGACTCGATTAGCTCCCCGCCAATTCCCGTGACGGAAATTCAAACGCCTCCTCCTGCCGGGGTGCGGCGGTTCCGCCACCCAGATGTCTCCACGCCGCCGACTGGAACGTTCGAGACGCACAGGAGTGTCGGGGCGGTCAGGTGACTTTGGGGCGCGAGCGCCCCGGTATTGCCGGCGTTCGCTCCGGGTCTAGGCGCGTTCGCGGAGTCGGACAGTCGTCCTCCTCCTGGTCGTGGACCCAGCTCCGGACCTCGACCACGGCAGCCACCCGGCGGTCACAGCGCCCGTTTGCGCACCGAAACCGCCCCAAACAACTCGTAGCACCATGAGACACGGCGCGCTACACTCGGGCCATGAAGACCATCACCCAGCGCGAGTTCCGCAACAGATCCGCAGCCGTCATGGACGCCGTCGAGGCCGGCGAGACCTACCACATCACCCGCAACGGCACCGAGGTCGCAGAGCTGCGCCCCCTTCACCGCAGACGTCGCCTGAGCGCCGAAGAACTGGTGGAGCGGCACCGCAGACTGCCGCGCGTCGACGCCGCCCGCATGCAGCAGGAAGCGGACGAGTTCTTCGGGACCGAAGACCGCGCCGGCGAGGACGATCCCTGGCAGCGCAGCCATGGCTGACCGCCACCCGGCCGGGGTGCTCGACACCTGCACATACATCGATTTGGACGTGCTCGACCCGGAGGACCTACCAGCGGTACCCGAACTCACGGCCATCACGATGGCCGAGTTGCAGCAGGGGGTCGCCATGGCCAAGGACGCTGCCGTCCGAGCTGCCCGCATGGAAAAACTGGGCGCGGCAGTCGCCGATTTCGACCCCCTCCCGTTCAACGGGGACGCGGCCGCCCGGTACGGCACGCTCGTAGCGCTTGCCATCGCCTCAGGGCGCGATCCACGTCCCCGGAGGATGGATCTCATGATCGCCGCCATCGCCTCCGTCCAGGGCCTTCCTCTTTTCACCCGCAACGCCGACGACTTCAAGGGGCTGGGCAGTTCCCTGACCGTCGTCGCCGTCTGACGGACCTGCCCTGCGCGGGTTGCACCACATCCGCACCACTCGCAGCGGTACATGAGGGTCAACCTCGGCCAGCGCTGGATGCTGCGGCGACACCCGCTGGTCAGCCCGAAACCGCACTGACCAGCACCTACTTCAGGACGACCCGCGTGATTCCCAAGCTCAGAGCGCGGGTTCGATTCCCGTCATCCGCTCCATAAAGAAAGCCCCAGGTCATGCACTTGGGGCTTTGTTGTTGTCCAAACGAATTACTGGCGGCACAACGACGACGCCCAGCCGTCCAGTCGCGCAAACCGCACTGAGCGACCTTGGGGGTCTTCGGTCGGCTGTGACCGGTTCGCAGCACGTGGTGCTACAAGGTTCTACCGTGGAGGAATGTCAGTTCAGCCCGAGATCACGCAACGCGACCTGCGGAGCCGGTCCAAAGAGATCATGGACGCCGTCCAGGGCGGCCAGTCGTTCACGGTGACTCGGGGCGGGCATCGGATCGGGGAGCTCGTCCCGCTTCGTCGGCATCGGCGGTTCGTTCCGCGCTCGGAGTTCGCCGCCATGTCCCTCACCGCGTCGGACGTGTCCTGGGGGCCTTCCGGGCCGGTCAGGACGCCACGGCCGAGCAGGAGACGGGCGACCCCTATGCGCGCTGAGTACGCCCAGGTCTGCTCGACACCGACATCGGCATCCTGCGCAAGTGGATCGATCCCGCGGAACTGCCCGTCGAGGTGGCGATCACCGCCATCATCCTGGCGAGCTCTCCGGCACAGGCGCGGGTTCGATCCCCGTCGTCCGCTCCAAGGAAAAGCCCCAGCTCAACGAGTTGGGGCTTTGTCGTTGCCTGGATCGATTCGAGGGCGGCGGCGTGCAATATCTGCGCCATCGGCGAGTGAATTTCCGCACGCGAACGCACCCGATGGTCGAGGCTGGTCGGACGGCACCGCGGGACTTTCGAACGGCGGGACGCGTTTCCCATCGAGGGGCGTCAAGCGACATCGTCCGCATCATCAAAAAAGAATGCGCAGGCCGCCGCCACCCCGCAAAGGGATGGCCATGTCCCGTCCCAGACAGGAAGTCCGCCGCCCCTCAGCGGGCCCTCCCGCCGGCGCGGGGAAGCAGAAGGTTGCGCGCGATCGATGACGAGGCCACGGGCAGGGTCCATTCCACCCGTGGGCTGTCCCGGCGGCNGGAAGCAGAAGGTTGCGCGCGATCGATGACGAGGCCACGGGCAGGGTCCATTCCACCCGTGGGCTGTCCCGGCGGCCGCCCCCCCCGGGGGCCGGGGCGCGGCACAGCTGCCCCGCGGCCGGAATGCGTCGCTCGGCGGTGTGTGGGGCGGAAAACGCTTGGACCGCGCCGGAGGCGGCTCGGCACACTGCCGGTTGCGGCCTTCCGCGGGCCCGCCGGGAGCGGCCCGGGGCCTCGCGGCTCGCCGTGGAGCCGGGG
>JAJSZB010000100.1:0-19543 GCA_050613715.1 Streptomyces sp. IBSBF 3018 | reverse complement strand
CCGCTGGGGTCGCTGCCCTGCGGGGTGGTGGGGGTCGGGGAGTCCGTGGTGCTTCCGGAGTTTCCGCTGCCGCTGTCGGTCCCGGTGCCCGTGCCCGGGCCCGTGCCTGCGTCGGACGGAGTGGGGGTGGTGGCGGGGCTGCCGGAGCCGGACGAGCCGTGGCCGGTGACGGCGTTGCCGATGGTGGTGCCGTGGCCGTGTCCGCTGATGTTCTCGCCGGCGGTAGCGGAGGCACGAGCGGCGCCACGGGCGGAGGCACGGGAGCCGGAAGCGGCGCGGGAACCGGCAGCACCCCGCGCGCCACCACTTCCCCGGCCTCGCCGCCCGCGACATCCGCACCGTCGACGCCGCCCGCCCCGGCCAACGGCTCGGACACGTCGGCACGTTGAGCCGATCGACAACCGGTCACCCGGCCCTCCGGTCGGCCCTCCGGCCAGCCCTCCGACCAGCCCCTCGACAAGTCACCGGCCCCCGGGGGGTGGTTACGGCCGGCGCCCGCGCAGGGCGACCAACTCGGCCAGTTCGGTGTCGCTCAGCTCGCTGAACGCCCCCGCGCCGGAACCGAGTACGGCATCGGCCAGCTCACGCTTACGGGCCAGGAGCGCGGCGATCCGTTCCTCGACGGTGCCTTCTGCGATCAGTTTGTGGACCTGCACCGGGCGGGTCTGGCCGATGCGGTACGCGCGGTCGGTCGCCTGGTCCTCGACGGCCGGGTTCCACCAGCGGTCGTAGTGCACGACGTGGGCGGCGCGGGTGAGGTTCAGGCCGGTGCCGGCGGCTTTGAGGGACAGCAGGAAGACACGTTCGGCGCCGGACTGGAACGCGTCCACCATCTCCTGCCGCCGCCCGACCGGGGTGCCGCCGTGCAGGAACAGACTGTTCACGCCGCGCCCGGCGAGGTGGCGGCGCAGCAGCCGTCCCATCGCCACGTACTGCGTGAAGACGAGCACCGAGCCGTCCTCGTTCCCGTCGGCGTCGGCGTCGGCACCGGTGCCGCTGCCGGTGCCGAGCACGGCGTCGAGGAGGTCGTCCAGCATCCTCAACTTGCCCGAGCGGCCACGGAGTTCCGCGGCGTCCGGCGGCTCCTTCAGGAACTGCGCGGGGTGGTTGCACACCTGCTTCAGGCCGGTGAGGAGCCGCATCACCAGGCCGCGGCGCGCCATGCCGCGCGTGCCCTCGATCTCCGCCATCGATTCGCGGACCAGCGCCTGGTAGAGCGAGACCTGCTCCCCGGTCAGCGGGACCGGGCGGTCGATCTCGGTCTTGGGCGGCAGTTCGGGCGCGACGCCGGGGTCGGACTTGCGGCGGCGCAGGAGGAACGGGCGTACGAGCGCGGCCAGTTGGCGTGCCGCGTGCTCGTCGCGGTCGCCCTCGACTGCCTTGGCGTAACGGTCGCGGAACGCGCCCTGCGTACCGAGCAGTCCGGGCGTGGTCCAGTCGAGCAGCGCCCACAGCTCGGAGAGGTTGTTCTCCACGGGGGTGCCGGTCAGCGCGACCCGGCCGCGCGAGGGGATCAGGCGCAGCGCCTGCGCGGTGCGCGCGTGCGGGGTCTTGACGTGCTGGGCCTCGTCGGCGACCACCAGGCCCCAGGTACGGGCGCCGAGGCGTACGACGTCGCGGCGCATGGTGCCGTACGTGGTGAGGACGAAGCCACGTGCGAGGGCAGTGTCCAACTCCCGTCCGGCGCCGTGGAATCGGTGTACGGGCTCGGTCGGTGCGAAACGCCTGATCTCCCGCTCCCAGTTGCCGAGCAGCGACGCGGGACAGACCACCAGCGTGGGTCCCGCGGCGGCCGACCGTTGCGCGCGGCGCAGGTGCAGGGCGATGAGCGTGACGGTCTTGCCCAAGCCCATGTCATCGGCGAGGCACGCGCCGAGGCCGAGCGAGGTCATGCGGTCCAGCCAGTCCAGGCCGCGGAGCTGATAGCCACGGAGCGTCCCGACCAGGGCGTTCGGCGGCCCACTCGGGGTGGGGAGGTCGGCGCCGGCGGCTCGGTCGGCGCCGGTGCTCGGGCCTGCGGCGGCGCCCGGGTCGGGGTCGGCCGAGTCCTGGTCGGCCGAGTCCTGGTCGGCGGCCTCGGTGACCCAGGTCGTCGCCGCGGACTCGGGCTCGGCGATACGCGCGCGCAGCTCCTCCAGCGCTCCGCCCGCCGCCACCGCGACCTGCTCGCCCTCGACGTCCACCGACCCCGTCAACGCAGCGCCGAGCGCCTCGATCCCCGACAGCTAACGCACCGCGTGCCGCCGCGAGTTGCGCAGACGCCGTGCCAACTCGCCGTCCACGACGACCCACTGGTTCCGCAGCCGCACCACCGGGCGATGCGCCTGCACCAGCCGCTCCAACTCCTCCTCGGTCAACGCCTCTTCGCCGAGCGCGACGCGCCAGCGCAATTCCACGAGGCCACCGGCGGAGAGCAAGGACGGCGCCGACGAGACCACGCCCAGGGCCGCACCGCTGCGGGCTTCGCGAGCGGGTTCGAGGTACGCGCTCGCGGTCAGGCCGCGCACCAGCTCCTTGGGCCAGTGCACCGCTACGCCGACCGCCGCGAGGCGTTCTGCCGCACCGCCGAGCAGCTCGCCGGCCTCCGCGTCGGACAGGTCGAGGCCGGTGGGCGCGGCGGCGTCGAGCAGCCGCGCCGCGGGCGCCCAGGCATACGCGGCTCGGCGCAGCGCCAGGTGGACATCGGCCCACGCGTGTGGCCCGAACAGTTCGGGCGCCGCGGCCGCCCCGGCCCACAACTCCGCCGCGTCCGTGACCACGGTGGGCGCGGCGAAGCTGCGCACCTGGACCACCGCACGAAAACGCACGCCGTCACCCGCTGCGTTCCCGGACCCCGCGCCGTCCGCGTCGGCAGCTGCGTCCAACTCCACCCGCAGCGACACCTCAAGCCGCCCCGCCCCCCGCTCGCGGCCCACGCGCCCGCGGGAACGCTCGGCGATCGGCCGCCCGCCGGCCTCCGCAGTCCCGGTGCGCCGCCCGGGTAGGGCTGGGGTCGCGGGCCCTGACGCGGACCCAGCCAGTCGTACGGCTTCCGCCAGCGGTACGCGTGCAGGTCGCGGTCGGCGCGACGCCCGGGCCTGCGGTGCGGCAGCGGCGAACGTCGACCCACCGCCCAGGTGTCGCGCCGCCGGCGTACGAGCGAGCGCATCAGCGACGGCGTCCAGGAACGCACGCAGCAGCGATTCCGCGTCCGGAAGCGGGCGCCGGGACCCGTCACCAGGCGGCAACGCACCCGCGTCCTCACCCGCGTCCTCCGCCGCACGCGCGACCGGGTGAGCCGACGACGCCACGCCGGGCGCCACGCCCACATCCCGCGCAACGCCCATGCCCGGCGTCGCACCCGTACCCCGCGCAACGCCAACGCCAACGCCAACGCCAACGCCAACGCCAAGCATGCCGACGGTACTCGGCACCGACGCCGCCCGCTCCCACGCCCATGCCTCGGCCGGCATCCTCGCCGCCAGCGCAGCCACCTTCTCCTCCTCGCCCGCGTCCAGCGGCGCGACCCGCCAGGCGTCGAGGCCCGCCGGGGTGACTCCGGCCACCAGCCGCCCCCGGGCGAGCAGGCTCAGCCCCATCGTGGCCGCCGCACCCCAGTACGCCGTGCTCGCCGACGCCCGGCCGGTCGCACCCAGCGCACGGCAACGCGTGAGCAGCGGCACGGCCAGTTCCACCGGAACGCAGACGGCGGATGCGGACGCCTCGCCAGTGGAGACCCCGGGTGTACGGCCGACCGTGATCCGTACCGGCTCCACGCCCAGGTCCGGCAGTTCGCCGACCGGCGACCAGAACGCGACGAGCCCGCGCCGTGGTGGGTCCGCCGGCAGGAACCCGGCCTCCGCCGAAGCCAGCGCCGGCAACGCGCCGAGGAGGAGTCGGCGTTCGGGCACGGCCGGCTCCGCCGCGGCCGCGCCGCCCATCGCGCCCACCACATCCGCCTGCGCGTCGTCCGCCTCGTCCGAACCTGTCCTGTCGACGGGATCACCCGCCCCCACACCACCTCGCCTTGCCAACCGCACCTCCTTCCCACACTCGTGCACTCGTCCACTCGTCCACCTGGCGAACCATCCGCGCGACCACCGGCCGGACCGGCCACCGGAAATCCGCAGAACGCCCTGCCGAGCAGGCCGTCGTCCCCCGGCCTCACCTGGCTCCCCCAGGCTAACCGCGGGGTCTGACAACGCCGGTCACGCAGTGCGACCGGCAGCACGTGGCAGCCCCGGCAGGTTCGTCGCGGGCTCGGCGGGCGTTCGGCCGCTGGTGAACGCTCCTCCGGGTGCGGCTCCCGGCCCCGTACCGTGCAGCCATGGCAGAACCCTCGCCGATCACCGCCGGCCACTCCGTCGACGTGGGAGGCGTCCGCCTCGCCTACGACCTGTGGGACGGGCCGCAGGACGCGCCCCCGCTCGTCCTGCTGCACGCGCTCGGCGAGAGCGCGGCTGACTGGGCGGCGGTCGCGCCGACCCTCGCCGGCCGGCACCCGCACGGCGGCACGGCCAGCCCGACAGGTCACGCGGACCGGGCGATTCAAGCGGCCCCGGCGGACGCGGCGGACCGGGCCGACGGGGACGACCGCCCGGCCGGGGCTCCCATCGTCCGCCGCCGGGTCTACGCCCTCGACCTGCGCGGACACGGCCGCAGCGACTGGCCCGGCGACTACTCCCTCACGCTCATGCGCGACGACGTGCTCGCGTTCCTCGACGCGGTCGGTCTCGATCGCGTGGACCTGGTCGGCCATTCGATGGGCGGCGTCGTCGCGTACCTGCTCGCCGAGGAGGCGCAGGCCCGGGTGCGGCGGCTGGTCCTGGAGGACGCACCCGCGCCGTTGCCCCGGGCGCGGACCGTTCCCGTGCGGCCGGACGGCGAGCTGCCCTTCGACTGGGACATGGTCCTGGCGGTCAGGGCCGAGATCGACACGCCGCCGCCCGCGTGGCTCGAACGCCTCGACCGGATCACCGCGCCCACCCTCGTGCTGGCCGGCGGTCCGAGCAGTCACGTGCCGCACGCGGGCCTGGTCGAGATGGTCCGCCGTGTGCCCGACGCCCGGCTGGCCACCATCGCGGTCGGCCATCTGATCCACGACGCGGCGCCGGAGGCGTTCACGGACGCGGTGGCGCGGTTCCTCGCGCGCTGACCCGCGCCTGCCCCCACCTGACCTGCACACCTGACCCGCCTCGCCCACCTGGCCCGGTAGCCCTGGTCGCCTTCTGGGGCGGCGGCGTCACGGACTGCTGAAGTGGATCACTGCGTACGCACCGCTGGTGCGCCACCTCTCGCCGTTCGCGTCGAGCCCGGCGACCGTCCGCGGGTCCAAGCCGACCGCGACGTCGCACTTCAGCGTGCGCAACGCCACCAGCGGCCCCGGGAAGTAGGAGGTGAGCCGGGCGAACGGCGTGGTGGCCGCCCACATCCGATCGCCCACCAGACGCCGGTAATTGAGGTCGCCCTTGGCGATCGTCAACGTGGCGCCGGCCAGTTCGGCGCGCAGGTCGCCGGGCATGTCGGCGTACGGGAGCGGCGCGCACGCGAACGGGTGCGCGCGCACGGTCAGCCGGCCGCGCCCCACCGCCTCCCGCAGCCGTGCGCCGATCCGGCCCGCGTGCCCCGGCGCCTCGGCGATGCGCCGCAGGCAGTCGGCCACGTCCGCGGTCGTCGCGTCGGACACGAAGTACGGGTACGGCTTGACGTGCAGCACGATCGCGGCGGCGCGGCGGGTCTGCAGGAGGTGGTCGGCGAGCAGCAGGTCGGGGATCAACTCGCGGCCGGCGTTGTCGGTGAGCACACGTACGGTCGCGGGCGCGGGCCCCGCGGACGCTGCGGGCCCTGCGGGCTGACGGGGGTGCCGCAGGTGACGCCAGAGCGCGTCGCTGTCGTCGGCGATGACGCGTTCGGAGCCGGGGCCGTCCGCGAGGTGGGGCGCCGCCCCGGCGGAGAGGCGGAACCCGAGGTCGGCGCGGTTGCCCCACAGCGCACCGACGAGCAGCGCCCGGTCCTGCTCATCGGGTGGCAGCGCCGCCACCTCGTCCAGCGCGGCCAGCTCCTCCTCGACTTCGGGGCCGCTCAACTCCGCGCGTTTGAACGGCCCGAACGGGTCGATCCTCTGCCACGCCCCGGGTCCGAAGTAGCCGACGGCGTCCAGCAGCCTGCGGTAGAAGTAGCTCTCCGCCCACAGGAACGGCACTTCGTACCACGACCGGCCCACGTACTCCTGGCCCCATGCGACCCACCGGTCCGCGTCGTGCGCCCCGGCCGGCAGCGGCGCGACGACGCCCCCGGCGATCTCCTCCAGCAGCGCGTCCAGCCTCCGCTGCTGCTCCGGTGGGTACGCGGTGGCCTCCCGCACCTGCCGGATCAGCGCGGGGTGCCGCTCCGCCAGCACCGACCGCGCGAACGACCCCTCGTCCGCCCCCGTGATCACCGCCGCACCGGCGTCTGCACCCGCCACCCCGACCACTTCCGTCTCCACGCTGTCCGACTCAGTCGCCCTGGCGGTCCGTTCCGCTGGCCGTACCACCGTACGGCCCCGCCGCGGCGGACACGTGCCTTGGCGCGGTGGATGGCCGGGCCCGAGCCGGGAGCGGCAGCCCGGGCTTATTCGGTTGTCGTGGTGACGGCCAGGGCGGCGTCGCGGACGTCGGGGTGGGGGTGGACGCGGAGGGTGCGCAGCCGGGCGCGCCATGCGGGAGGCCAGCCGGTGCGGACGCCGAGGGCGTGGGTGAGGGCGACGGCGAACAGGCCGGTGGCGTGGTGGGTGGTGGCGGTGAGGTGGTCGACGGCGGTGAGCAGGGTCTCAGGGTCGCCGGGGCGGCGCGCGGTGGAGAGGCGGTGGCGGAGCGTCTCCGCGGTGCGTGCGGCCAAGGCCGGCCGGTCTATGTGAGGGGTGGCCAACTGGTCGAGGGCTGCGTGGAGCTGGGTGGGCGTGGCGTCGAGGTCGAGGGCGGTGGCCAGAAGGAGGGTGCCGTGCGGGACGAAGTCGGGTGTCCGGCAGAGCAGGTCGGCGGCGCGCAGGGCTGCGTCGCGGGAGGTGGTGGCGCCTGTCGTGACGTGAGCCGTCAGCCGTGCGACGAGGTGGCCGACTCGCTGCCGTGCGGGGCGGTCGCGGTCGGCGTCCGCGTCGAGTCCACTGGTGGCGGCTGCGGTGTCGGCGAACGTGAGCCGGGCGAGCGCGGCCAGCAGCGGGGCGTCGCCGTCGGGAGCGGCGGTCAGCGCGACCAGGCCGTCCGCCGCCGCCCGCCAGCCCGACCGCCGGTCCACGTCGACGGTCCTGGCCAGGAGCAACGCGAGCGCCTCGGGATACCAGGGTGCCCAGCGGGCCAGTTGGGCCGTCGCACTGTCGGCGGTCTCGGCGTCGCTGCTGTCCGCGACCCGGCCGACCAGACGGGCGTAGCCGGAGCGGTCGCCGTCCCGGAGGTCGTACGGCTGGACGCGCAGCACCGCGGCCTGGACGACCGGCGGTCCGTCGACGGCCTGCTCCAGCAGCTGCCTGGCGGCGGGCGCGCGCAGCAGGCCGGCGGCCGCCGACACGCACGTGGCCCGCACGTCCGGATGCTGTCCGGGCAGTGCGTATGCCTCGGTCACGACGGCGACGGCCGCGCCGGTAGGCAGTCGGGTGGCGGCGAGGCGTACGAGTTCCTTCCGGCTGGTGACCTTGGCGGTCGGCGCGGCGGGAGCGTGGCCGGTTGTGGGGGCGGTTGTGGGGGCGTCGTCGCTCTCGGAGGCACGGCCGGGTGCGGGGGTGCCACCGGGCTCCGGCGCGACGCCCGGTGCCGTGTCGATGCCGGGCGTCGCATCGCCCTTCCCTGGGATCGTGGCAGGCAGCAGCACGGCACGCAGTTGGCGTTCCAGCTCCGTAGGGGCGACGAACCTCGACACCCGCGTCGTCGCGTAGAGGGCGACGCGCGCACGGTCGTGGCCGGCGTGGGCGAGCAGCAGCGGGAGTGCGTCGGCCGGACGGTCGGTCCAGGCGAGCGCGCCGAGGGCGGCTTCGGCGAGGACCGTGTCCGGGGAGCCGGCGTAGCGGCGGACGATGTCGATGCCGTGGGCGGGGATGGTCGCGGCGGCGCGAATGTGAGCCGCCCGGGTGTGCTTGGGGAGCGAGGCGTCATCGGCGGCGCGTGCCAGGAGGCGTGCCGCGGCGGCCTGTTGGCGCGGCAGCCAGCGGGCGGAGGCGTCGACGGGCGGGAGCCAGCGGGAGTCGGCGACCAGGAAGCGGCCGTACGGCGGGGTGTCGGCGAGGGCGATGTCCAGCAGGTCGGTGCGGCGGCGGGTGAGGACGCGCAGCACCGGGGCGAGGACGGCGGCGGAGCGGTCGGCGTCCAGCACGCGTGCGACGCGTGCGTCCCTGGCGGAGGGGTCGTCGAGCCACAGGTCCACGGCCTGGCGGGCGGTGGTGACGCCACCGGCGCGGATCGCCCGCCAGAGGAGTTCCTGCAGTTGCGGCATGTGGTGCGCGCGGCGCCCGAGGGCGCGGGCGAGGGACAGGGCGAGCGTGTAGTCCGCCTTCTTCGCGCCCGCGTCCAGCCAGGGCCGCAGTGCGTCGAACACCTGGAACTCCTGGCCGCGGCGCAGTGTGGTGTGGAGGCTGCCGAGGTCGGCGCCCCCGGTGTGCCCCGACAGACGGGTCAGCGTGGTCAAGGCCCAGGCGACCAGTGGTTGTCCGCCGCCGACCGCGTGCTCGCGCAGTACCGCGAGCGCCAGCTCGGACAGTGCGTGCCGGGTGCGGTAGGAGCTGTCGCGCGCCTCGATCGCGTCGACGGCGATGCGTTCGAGCAGGGCGGTGTCAGCTTCGGCGAACAGGCCCGGCGGGACCTTCGCGAGCGCGGCGAGGGCGGGCCCGCGAACCGGTTCCTGCTCGTTGCGCAGCCGCTGCAGATCCTCCAGAAGGACGGCGACGGCCTCGGCCTCGCCGGACCTGGCGGCGTTGCGGACCAGCAGTGGGTAGGCCACGGCGCGGTCTTCGGCGGCCGGGCGGCGGGTCGCGGCCAGGAGCCGGGGCCGGGCCTCCGCGACCGGCAGGTATGCGACAGGTGCGAGAACAGCGTCCCAGGGGGCGCCGCGCTCGGCGGCCTGGGCGGCCATCCGCCGTGCCTCGGTCTGTGCGCGCCGGCGCGGCAGTGCGTCGAGGACGGCGCCCGCGAGGCTGTTGCGGCTCAGATCCTGCCCGGCGGTCACCGTGTCGTAGAACGCCTCGCGGCGCGACGGCGGCAGGGCCCGCAGCAGCAGTGCGAGGGAGTCCGGGGTGTCGCGCCACGCCCGGCCGAGGTCGGCCAGTTCGGGCGTCCCCGTCCGAGCGAGGCGACCGAGTGCGTTGCGGGAGAGCAGGCTGTGTGCGGGAGCGGCTGACCGGTTCGGCGCGGTGATCAGTGCGATCGTCCGTCCGGGCGCGGCCTTCAGCAGAACGCCGAGGCAGTCGCGCACGGGAGCGGGCAGGTGGGCCGGGCAGTGCAGTTCCAGCAGGTCGAGGACGCGGTGCGGGCGGGCTTCGGCGGTGGCGGCGAACACGTCCGCGTTGCGCGCCCACCATGCTGTACGCAACTGTCCCGGCAGATCGGCGAGTTGGCGGGCGACCTCGTCGAGCAGCAGGTCGGGGTGACTGCGGCCCAGGGCGTACCAGCGGGTGACTGCGGGGAACAGCCGTGGCAGCAGGCCTCGTACGGTCTCCGCTCCGCAGGCCGGCAGCAGCCGCGCGGCCTCCTCGTCGCCCCATGTGTCCGCCACCGAGACGACCAGCCGCTCGGCGAGACCGCTGCGGCGACCGGCCACGACCGCTGTCGCGATGCGCCGCCGCACGGCAGCGGGGGCGCTCTGTACGGCCCGTTCGAGTGCGTCGTCGCCGATCGACAGGCTCAGTGCGGCCGAGAGAGCGGTGTCCCGCACGGCGACGTCGGGGTCCGTGAGACGCGCCTGAAGGAATCCGACGTCACCCACGATCACCGCGGCGAGGACGGCGAGCCGGCGTCCGTACGCTTCCCTGGCATCCAGCTCGTCCAGATACGGCCGGACCCCGTTCGGGTCTCCGGCATCTCCGGCCTGCTCGTGCGCCAGCTCCCGAGCCCATACCGCGAGCGCCCGTGCACGCGCGGGATACGCAAGCGGATCGAGCGCGGCGTACAGCGCGTCCACGACGGCACGGGGACCGCCGGACCGCCGCCAGCCACGGGCACGGCCGAAGCCGACGCGCCCGCCGAGGCCCCCGCGATCGTGCGGATCACGGGAAGCGCCGGCATCACGCGGACCACGCCGGTCACGCGGATCGCCCGCGTTGCTGGGGTACTGCTCACGACTGGACATGCGAGACATTGTGCTGCGCACCGCCCGCCGAGCCGCACAAGTTTTCCACAGGCCCCGTCATACGGTCCTACCAACCGACAGAACGCTCGGCCGCGCTCGCCTCGCCTGTCCGGGCCCGGCCACCCGCCCTCGGTCACCCGCAGCACCGAGTCCCCGCAGCCGCGGCGACCGCACCGCCCGGCCACCCGCCTCCCGCTCCACGGCCATCGCCATCGCCATCGCCATCGCCATCGCCCGAGTGAGGTACACATGGCGAACGGAGAGAACCGCGGGGAGGAGACCGACGTGAGGCGTGCGGCGACAGGCGCACTGGTGGGGTTGGCGATCGGGGACGCGATGGGCTTCCCGACCGAGTTCAACGGCATGGCGCAGATCGCGGCGAAGTCCGGGCCCTGGCGCGAGATGACGCTGCCGCTCGCCCAGGGGCAGGCGTACGTCACCGACGACACGCAGATGACGCTGGCACTGGGTGAGGGTCTGGCCGCGGCGCTGGCCGAAGGGCCGTTGACACCGGAGCGCATGGAGTGGCCGGTGCGGGAGCGCTTCGTCGCCTGGAGCGTCTCGCCGGACAACAACCGCGCGCCCGGAGCCACCTGCCTGCGCGCATGCGAGGCACTCGGCGCCCGCGGACCCTGGCAGCAGGCGAGCCAGATCGGCTCCAAGGGCTGCGGCGCGAACATGCGGGTCGCACCGCTGGGCCTGGTGCCGGGACTGGACGAGGAACAGCAGGGCGGCGCGGCCCAGTTGCAGGCCGCCCTCACCCACGGCCACCCCACCGCGCTCGCCGCCGCCGACCTGACGGCCTACGCCGTAAGGCTGTTGGCCGGGGGCGCCGCGCCCGCCGAGCTCCTGCCCGCACTCACCGACCACGCCCACCGCAATCGCGGCCGCTATCCCTTCGAGTGGCTCGGCGACCTGGTCTCCTACGCGCACGACGCGGACCCAGCGGCCTTCGCCGCGCGGGGCTGGGACGAGTGCCTGACCGCGCTCGACCGCCTCGCGGCCGCCCTGCGCTCGCCCGACGTCGAGGCCGATCCGTGCGAGGCCACAGGCGCCGGATGGGTCGCCGAGGAGGCGCTGGCCACCGGCCTGCACTGCTTCCTCCTGCTGTCCGACGACCCGGCGTCGGTCGTACGCCGGGCCGCGTACTCCTCGGGCGACTCCGACTCCATCGCCGCCCTGGCCGGCGCCTTCGCGGGTGCTCACCTGGGCGGGGACGCCTGGCCGGCGGAGTGGGTCGAGGTCATCGAGTACCGCGACCGTCTGCTGGCCCTCGGTGCGGCCTGGGACGTCTGACCGGCGGACGCGTGCCGGTGGGCGCGCCGGAGTTCTGGCCGCAGGCTCTAGCCGCGGCGGCGTGAGATCAGCAGCCAGGCTGCCGCCGCGGCGGCAGCGGTGACGGTCAGCGTGACCGCCACGGTTCCGGCCGATGCGCCGCCCGGGCCGTCCTCGGCGCGGGAACCGCGGGCCGGTTCGTCGGCGGGGGCTTCGCGGCGGGACGCGGAGGCGCCGAAGCCCGCGTAGGGGCCGGCCTTGAGGAAGTCGCGGGCGCCCTGCACCGACAGCACGGACGCGAAGGACTGCAGGGAGCCGATCGAGGCCAGGGAGAGGCCGGAGCCGATCGAGCCCACGGACAGCGAGGAGCCGATCGAGCCGATCGACAACGCGCTGCCCACCGAACCGATGGAGAGCACCGAGCCGACCGAGCCGATGGACAGGAAGGAGTCGTGCGACCACAGCGAGAGCGCGGAGGGTGTCGAGGGCGCGGACATCCTGGGGACGCCGGACGTACGGGCGGAGGCGCCGAATCCGGGTGCCGGGTTCACGGTCATACCGTCATCCTGCCGTGCCCGGCCGCGGTTCGCGCCACATGGGCAACATCCGCGGGCCGTCCGGCAGGTCGACCGTGCGGTCGGCGAACTCGAAGCCGAGACGTTCGTAGAGCCTGCTGCTGCGCACGCTGCTCGCCTCCAGATAGGCGTACCGGCCCTCGCGGTCGCAGCGTTCCAGCGTGCTGTTGATCAGCGTCGCGCCGACACTCTGGCCGCGCCGGGCGGACGAGACCGCGATCAGCATCAGGTATTCGTGCGGGCGGTCGGCCGGGTGGTTCGCGTCGAGGATGAGGGAGATCTGCTCGACGCGCTCGTTGTCGGGGTCGACCGCCTCGCGCAGCGCTCGCGCCGCGGCCCTGCTGTTGTCCTCGTCGTGGCCGCCTTGGGAGCCGCCGCTGTCAGCCGTCGCACCGGCGGCGTCCGGGCCGGGCATGGAGAACCACAGTGCGACGCCCGAGCCGTCCTCCGCCATGTCGACGTAGCCGTCCGCGAGTGCCGCGTCGAGGAACGCGCCCATCATCGTGCCGTGGTACCGCCGGCGGCGCTCGGGGTCGGGGAAGATCCAGGTGCTCACCGGATCATGGTGGAACCCCTCGTCCAGCAGCCGCGTCAGGACCTCGCGGTCGCCCGCCCCTGCCCTGCGGATCGCCACACCCATCGCCGCCATCCCGCCCTTCGTGCGCTTCCGATGCTGTTCCGAACGGCCGACGATGCCGTCGCCGTTCAACCGATCATGTGCGTACGGCGGTTGCAGCCTAGACGCTACGGCCGGAGGGCGCCCCCGCGCGCGGGGGCAGCCGTGTCCGCGGTCGCATCTATGAGGGCGTCGGTCCGCGCCTCCAGCGCGCGCAGCACGGCGACCATGTCCGCGTCGGCGAGGCCCAGGCCGACCGTCTCGGCGAAGAGCGCGTGGCACACGTCGAGCAGCGGTGATGCCAGGGCGGCGTCGCGGGCGGCGTCGGCGATCAGCCTGTTGTTCTTGAGTACGTCGAGCGCCGCCGCCTGGACGGAGAAGTCGCGGTCACGGAGTTTCGGCGCCTTCATACGGGAGACTGCGCTCGCCATCGGCCCGGCGTCCAGGACGGCGAGGAAGCGCTCGCGGTCCAGCCCGTGCCGGTCGGCGAAGTGGAACGCCTCTGTGAGGCCGGTGACCATGGTGATCAGGAACAGGTTGACGGCGAGCTTCATCAGCAGACCGGCGGGCGCGGCCGTGCCGCACACGAACGACTCGCGGCACATCGGTGCCAGCAGCGGCCGTACCCGCTCGACGGCGCCGGGCGGGCCGGCCGGCATCGCCACCAGCTGTCCCGCTTCCGCCGGCACCCGCGAACCGGAGACCGGGCACTCGACGTACGTCCCGCCGGCCGCGCGCACCCGCGCCTCCAGGTCGCGCGACCACGCGGGAGCGGTGGTGCCCATGTGCACAACGACGCGGCCGCGGAGGCTCGCCGGGAAGCCGTCGAGGACCCCGCCCATGACCTCGTCGACGGCCTGCTCGTCCGCCAGCATCAGCAGGACGACGCCGCAGCGCCGGAACACCTCCGCGGGCGTCGCCGCCACCTGGGCGCCGGCCGCGCGCAGCGGCTCCGCCCGGGCGGCCGTGCGATTCCACACGGTGAGCGGGGCTCCCGCGCGCGCGAGGTTGAGTGCCATCGGGAGCCCCATCACGCCGAGCCCGAGGAAGCCCACCTCCGTCCCCACGTCCGGTGCGTCGTCCCGGTCAGGCCGCCCGTGGTCGTCGTAGCGGTCCGACGCCTCATGCCGGCCCGGCCGCTCGAACGAGTCCGACTGCCCGCTCGGGTCCGGTCCTGTGGCCTGTCCGTTCACGTCCGTCGCTCCTGCCGTTCGTCCAGGCGCGCGGCACCGCGCCGGGGTTCCGCCTTGCCGATTATGACGACCGTCATAATACTGGTCGCTATGACGACTGTCATAGACGGTGCGGGAACTGCGGACCCGGCTTCGGCCCAGGCGCCGGCGCCAGCAGCGGCCTGGGAGAGTCCGGAACTCCGCGCCCGGTCCGGCTTCCGCATCGCCGTCGTGGGCCCCGGGGACCGGGCCGCCCTGGAGTCCCTCTTCGCGCACTGCTCGCCCGAGACCGTGCGGCTGCGCTTCTTCGGCTTCCAGCGCGCGTTCCCCGAGGAGTACGCCGACGCACTGCTGGCGGGCTGCCCCGAGGAGCACGACGCGGTGCTCGCGTACCCGGACACGTACGGCGGCAACGGCGCGGACCCGCACGGCAGCCCGGCGCCGTACGGCTGCGGCGACACGCACCCCGTGGGGCTCGCGAGCCTCGCCGCCGGGCCCGGGGCAGGGCCCTCCGCTGCCGAACTCGGCGTCCTGGTGTGTGACGGATGGCAGCGGCAGGGCGTGGGCACGGCCCTGGTCGCCGCCCTCATCGCGCGGGCGCGGGAGCGCGGCGTCGCTGCGGTGTCGGCATCGGTGCTGCCCGGCCGTACGGCGCTGCTGCGGGCGATGACGCAGAGGCTGGCGGATCTCGGCCTCGTCGCGTCGACTCCTGGCGCGGGAGAGGAGACGGGAGAGGAGACGGTCCAGGCGCCACGGGCCCCCGCCACACCAAGGCCCGTCCCGCCCGCCGCACCCGAGCCGCGGCGTGTCACGCCCGGGCCGCCGCCTGTCGCACCTGAGCCGCCGCTCGCCGCACCGGTCTCGTACGCGTGGACAGACGGCAGCCTGACCGCCGTCTATAGGCTGAGCGAACCGTTTCGGCGGGGCTGTCGGGCTTCACGGCCGGGCCCGCGGCACAGCAGTCGGCAGGCGTCGAGCCCGCACGCGTAGGGAGGTCGTGATGGCGGAGTCCGAGGGACGCGCCGCGTCCGCAGGCGACGCGGCAGGGGTGACCGGCGCCCGCAGCGCGCCCGGCGCGCCTGGCACGCCCAGCGCCACGCGGACGGGCCAAACGCGGGCAGTCGAAGCAGCCCACGCGCGGACCGGCCGCACGTACAGCCCGCGCGAGCGCATGGTGTTCAGCGCGGCCCAGCTGATCAGGCGCGACGGCGTGGCCGCCACGGGGATGCGGGAGGTGGCGGCGCACGCGCAGGCGCCGCGCGGTTCGCTGCAGCACTACTTCCCCGGCGGCAAGGAACAGCTGGTCAACGAGGCCGTGGCGTGGGGCGGCCGGTACGCGGGCCGTCGCATCGCCCGGTTCATGGCGGCGATGGACACGCCCACGCCCGGCGGGCTCTTCGCCGCGATGGTGACGCAGTGGCGTGACGAGTACCTGACCTCGGGTTTCGCCGCGGGCTGCCCGGTCGCGGCGGCGACCGTGGACTGCGCGGAGTCCGTCCCCTCCACCCGCGAGGCGGTGGCCGCGGCTTTCGCCACCTGGAACGTCCCGGTCGCCGAGGCCCTCGTGTCGATGGGCGTCGCAGCCACGCAGGCGCCCGACCTGGCCACCGTCATGATCAGCACGCTGGAGGGGGCGATCCTGATCGCCCGCGCGGAGCAGGACGTGCGTGCGCTCGATGCAGCGGCGGCGCAGTTGGGACCGATGCTGGACGCGTGCGTGCGGCGCGGTTGAGCGAGGCGTCGGGCGGACCGCGGGACGCGCCACCGGAAACCCGTTCCTCGCACGGCTCCCCCGTGACTCGTACGGCGCCACGCGCATTCCACGGGCATATGAGCGGATCACCCTACGGGTTTGCCGCCCCGGCCCGCGGGCACCCGCCCTCACGAACGCCACCGGACCGCGTGCCCGTGTCCTCCGTGCGTTCCGCGTGTTCCGTGTGTTCCGTCGTGCACGCGACGCACGGCGCACGACGCTCGGAGGACACGCACGGCACGCGAGCAGAGCGTGAGGAGACGCGGTCATGGTCGAACCGATCCCCGAGCCGGGCGCGATCGACGCGGAGGGCCCGTACGAGGTGAGCGACGCGGAGGGTGGACGGCCGGCGAGCGAGAGCCTGGCCCACACCGCCGGCGCGCCGGGAGCCGCGCCGACGAGCGAGAGCGCGATGGCCCCCGGCCGGATCGTGGTCGGGGTGGACGGCTCCGAGCCGTCGCTCGAAGCGCTGCGGTGGGCCGGCCGGCAGGCGTCGCTGACCGGCGCGTCGCTGGAGGCGGTGATCGCGTGGGAGATGCCCGGCGCGTACGGATGGGCGGGGATGCCGGGCCTGCCGGAGGACTTCGATCTCGAGGAGCCGGCCGCGCGGACGCTGGACGACGCGGTACGTGCCGCGCTCCCGCCCGAACAGGCCGCCGCGGTGAACCAGGTCGTGGTGATGGGAAACGCGGCGCAGGCCGTCCTCGACCGCGGGCAGGGCGCCGAACTGATCGTGGTGGGGGTGCGCGGCCTCGGCACGTTCACGGCCACGCTGCTGGGCTCGGTCAGCCATACGGTGACGCTGCACGCGTCGTGCCCGGTCGTCGTGGTGCGCGGGGCCGCGGCGCAGACGGAGGCGGGTCAGGGCTGAGCCCCGGCCGAGTACGGGCCGAGCCCCGTCAACCGCCTGCTTTCGGCCACCCTCACCACCGCCGTGACCTGCACTTTCGTGAGGTTGTCCACAGGCTGCGAAGAGGGCCTCACCGAATGTGCGTGCGGCGGAGCATCATGGGGGCATGAACGAGATCACCGGGTCCGCGAGCGGGTCCATGCCGGAGTGGGAGAAGCGGTTTCGCGCGCCGCGCGTCGGGCTGCCCGAGTGGGCGGAGGACGCGCCGGAGCGCAGCCTCTTCGTGTCGAACGTGACGGGCACGTACGAGCTGTACGCGTGGGACCGCGTGACGGGCGGCCGCCGCCAGGTCACCGACCGGCCGAACGGCACGACGGAGGGCGCGCTCAGCCGGGACGGCGCCTGGGTGTGGTGGTTCTCGGACACCGACGGCGACGAGTTCGGGGTCTGGATGAAGCAGCCGTTCGGCGGCGGCGAGGACATACCGGCCGCCCCGGGCCTCGCCCCCTCCTATCCGGCCGGGCTGGCGCTGGGCGTGGGCGGGCTCGCGGTGATCGGGCGCTCGACGGACGAAGAGGGCACCTCCGTCCATGTCGTGCCGCCCGAGGGCGAGCCGTACGCGATCTACCGGCACGAGGAGTCCGGCGGGGTCGGTGATCTGTCCGAGGACGGCACGCTGGTGGTCATCGAGCACACCGAGCACGGCGACGCGATGCACAGCGCGCTGCGCGTGGTGCGGGTGGCGGACGGCTCGACGGTGGCCGAGCTGGACGACACCGACGGCGGCTCCCGCGAGCTCGGCCTGGACTGCCTCGGCTTCGCCCCGATCCCCGGCGACCCCCGGCTGCTGGTCGGCCACCAGCGGGCCGACCGCTGGCTGCCGATGATCTGGGACACCTCGACCGGCGAGGAGACCGACCTCGGCATCGACCTGCCCGGGGACGTGCACGCCGAGTGGTATCCGGACGGCTCCGCGCTGCTCGTGGTCCACGACTTCCACGCCCGCAGCGAGATGTTCCGCTACGACCTGGCGGCACGGGAGCTGACCCGGCTGGAGACCCCGGCCGGATCGGTCGGCGGCGCCTCGGCGCGGCCGGACGGCTCGGTGGAGTTCCTGTGGTCGTCCGCGGAGCTGCCGCCCGCGGTCCGCTCGACCACCGGCGCGGTCGTGCTGGAGGCGCCGGGGCTGCGGGCACCGGACTCGGTGCCGGTGGAGGACGTCTGGGTGGACGGTCCCGGCGGCCGCATCCATGCCCTCGTGCAGCGGCCGGCCGACGGCGGCTCCGGCCCGTGGCCGACGGTGTTCGAGATCCACGGCGGGCCGACCTGGCACGACTCGGACGCGTTCGCGGCGGGCCCGGCGGCCTGGCTGGACCACGGCTTCGCGGTGGTGCGCGTCAACTACCGCGGGTCGACCGGCTATGGACGGCAGTGGACGGACGCCCTGAAGCACCGGGTCGGGCTGATCGAGCTGGAGGACATCGGCGCGGTGCGCGAGTGGGCGGTCGGCTCCGGGCTCGCCGACCCGCGGCGGCTGGTGCTGACCGGCGGCTCGTGGGGCGGGTATCTGACCCTGCTCGGTCTGGGCACCCAGCCGGAGGCGTGGACGGTGGGCATAGCCGCGGTCCCGGTCGCCGACTACCCGGCCGCGTACGCCGACGAGATGGAGGCGCTCAAGGCGCTCGACCGGACCTTCTTCGGCGGGTCCCCCGAAGAGGTTCCCGAACGCTACGAGGCGTCGTCGCCGCTCACCTATGTCGAGCAGGTCAAGGCCCCGGTGTACATCAGCGCGGGCATGAACGACCCGCGCTGTCCGATACGCCAGATCGACAACTACGTCGAGCGGCTGCGCGCCCTGGACAAGCCGCACGAGGTGTACCGGTACGACGCGGGCCACGGGTCGCTGGTGGTGGAGGAGCGGATCAAGCAGGTCCGGTTGGAACTCGCCTTCGCTCTGCGGCACGCGGGGAGCTGACCGGCTCCTCGGGGTCGCCGTCCTCGCCACCGCCGCCGGCGTCCTCGGTGTCCGCGCCGTCCGTCCCGCCGGTGTCCGTGCCGCCGGTGTCCGTGCCGCCGGTGGCGCCCGCGCCGTCCGTCCCCTCCGAGCCGCTTGTCCCGGCGGCCTCGGGGAGGAGGCCGAGCGCGGCGTCGGAACGGGCCTCGCCCTCACGGCGCACCAGCCGGAACCACATGAAGACGACGAAGCCGGCGAAGACGAACCACTGACCGGTGTAGCCGAGGTTCTGGAACGCCTTGAGGTCCAGCCCGCTGTTGGGCGGCGCCGCCGGGGGCACCGCCTTCAGCGGGGCCGCGGGGTGGGTCGCGGTGATCCAGCCGTTGTACACGGAGTAAGGGAGGACGTTGACGAGTGACGCAGCGCTGATGATGCCGAGCTGACCGGAGGGCAGCGCGCCGGACTGGGCGCCGTCGGTCCCGGTGGTCTCGGGGTACTGCAGGGCCCCGGTCACCGTGACCGTTCCGGCCGGCGGGGCCGGCACCGAACCGGCCCGCCCGGCGGCGGACGCGTCGCCGGGAAGCCAGCCGCGCACCACAGGCAGCGCGGCGCCGCCACCGATCCGCAAGGGGGTGAGGATGTAGAAGCCGTCGTGGCCGTCCAGCGTGCGGTCCGGCACCAGGAGTTGATGGGCCGAGTCGTAGCTCCCGGTCGCGTCGACCAGGCGTCCCGAGCCGTCGTCGGGGACCTGGGAGGCGGCGTCGGGCAGCACCGTCCGCAGCGGCACGGGCGCTTCGGTCGCGGCCTGGCTCCGGTCGTGTTCGGCGCTCTTGTGCTGGTCGACCCGGACCTCGAACCGACTGAGCTGCCAGCTGCCCATGAACACGCAGAACGGCACGGCAAGCAGCGCGAGCACGCTGACCGCCAGCCAGCGGGGCGTGAGCAGGAACCGGTACACGCCTCAACGGTACGGGGGCGGTGCGCGGCCCCGGCACCCGCCCCCGGCGCGCGGGCGTCGGCCCCGTCATCCAGAACGTGTGCGCCGGCACCGTCTACAC